>NZ_CP102282.1:1707500-2047500 GCF_025150745.1 Eubacterium ventriosum | reverse complement strand
TGAAGCTATGACTAAGTTTAGTGGAGAACCACAGAAGCTTGATCTTCCAAGTGCTCCAAAGCAGTTCATCCAGTATCTTGAAGAAGATAACAGACCACAGGTTCAGTTAGATGTTAACTTTGAAAAAGGTATGGGAATTTCAGTTGGACGTTTAAGAGAAGATACAGTATATGACTACAAGTTTGTAGGTTTATCACATAACACATTAAGAGGTGCTGCAGGCGGAGCTGTTCTTTCAGCAGAACTTCTTGTTGCAAAGGGATATATTGAAGCTAAATAATTATCTTAAATGTTGATAGTTGTTAAGCTTATGTTTAAAGGCTGTCATATTGACAGCCTTTAATTATGATTTTATAAAAAGTAGAAAGAGGGAGAAAATGTACGAAAAATTATCAAAAAACGCACTTTTGAATATGTACTTTGGGACAATTACGGGAACAATAGCGATACTTGCTATTATATTTGTACTGGAATTATTGTTTGTTATTCCAAATAATATTGGAATATTAGTTATTTTGGGATTGATAATTGCAATAATATTGGTTTTTAACGCTATCATTAGTCCTGTTTTTAGATTTCACAGATACAGATATAAGATAGATGAGGAATCGATTGATATTATCGAGGGATATGTTTTTACACAAAGAAATATAGTTCCAATTGAAAGATTACATAAACTACAGATTAGTCAGGGACCATTCGACAAGCTTTGCAATGTGGCAAGAGTTAAGGTTACAACTGCAGGTGGTGATGTGGAAATAAGATTTCTTGAAAATGAAAAAGCAGAAAAAATAACTGAAAGCCTAAAACAGAAAATAAACCAGATTGCAGTAGAACAGAAGAATCAAATTGCCAAAGAGCAGAAAAAACGAAATGAAGAAGAACAGAAAAAGCTGAATGAAACACAGGAGTAATGAGTATGGAAACAAAAAGATTTAGAAATCATTTCTCCGATGTTATTGAACAGCTGGGTGGGTTGTTAATATTTCTGTTTATTGTTGGGGTTCAGTCAATCCCGGACATATTAAGTGATACTGATGGAGATAGCAATGATGTAGTAGCTTTGATAGATAATCCTAAATATACAATGATTGTGATTATTGTTGTGATTACAATTCTGGCAGTACTAGGTCTTATTGTAGGCTTTAAGGTTAGAAGATGGTATAAAACCTGGATAATAATTGGCAACGACACAATAACAGTTGAGAGAAATACATTAAGAAGTGTAAAGAATACTGTTGGAATAAAGAATATTTCTAATGTTAATATTAATCAGAATATTTTTGAAATGATTATTGGAACTTGCAATTTGAAACTGGATACTAATAGCTTATCCACTGCAGATAGTACAGATATTAAGCTTATACTAAAAAAGCAACATGGAGAAGAACTTCGAAATTATATAAATAGACGTGTTGAAGAAATTAACACAGGAATAATTCTTGAAAAAGAGGAAGAAGTTAATCCTTACGTGAAATATGACATTGAAGTAACATCAAAAGACATTATTACAAATGGTTTTTATTCTCTAAGTGTTGGAACAATACTTTTATTTTTAGGTTCTTTAGCCGGTTTTATAGCAGGAATTGTTTCGGACATAAACGATGGAAAAACAATTATTGCTTCATTAGGTGGTGCAATTACTTTAATCATTTTGATTATAGGTTCTCTTTATTCTATGGCAAAAAGTTTTCTTAAAATGTATGATTTTAAGGCAAGACGTGGAAAGAACAAGCTTTATATAAAATATGGTCTTTACAATAAAGTAGATTTTGCCATTCCCATAGACAAGATTAATGCCATTGTAGTTCATCAGACATTTATTGCAAGAATTTTTAGAAAATATTCAGCTGAAATAGTAAATGTAGGCTTAAATGATGATGATAAGGCCAGTGCCTATTTTACATTTTATTGTAGCAGGAAACAGTTAAAATCATATATTGATAAGTTATTGCCGGAATTTAGCGAAGGAATTAATGGGAATATAAAGAAACAACCTGATAAAGTCAAAATAAAATATATTGTGGATTACTTAATTAATTCTGTTATTGCTTTGATTGTTGCAGCAAGCATAATTTATTATGTAAATCCTTCAAAAGTGTTTGAAATGGCAATTGTTGCAGGTTCAGCATTTATACTTTTTTATATGTTTATAGCAAAGATTTTAAGTTTCATTACCTGTGGTGTTTTCATTGGTGACGAATTGGTTGGAATAAGGGAAGGTACTATGGGAACCAGATATTCATTAATTAAATATTGTAATATACAGTACATAACAATTAATCAGAACATATTGGAAGAGAAATTAAGAATTGCTAAAGGTGGTCTGCATATCCTTGCATCAATGTTGTGCGATGACTACTTAATACCTTATATGGATGAGAATGAAATCAGTTCTATTTATAATAATATAATCAAATAATAATTTGAAAATATCTTTTTGCGTATGAAAAGACATATGCCAAAAAGATATTTTTCTTTAATAAGAAAATTATTTTAAATTTAATGCAACAGTTTGAGAAATTTATTACACTATATAAATGTAAACGCAAAAAGTTAAAAGTAGGAAGAGGGTACCCGGTATGAATTTTAACAGGAAAGATGTTTTGGCGGCAACCAAAGGCAATATGCATGCTTTCGAACAAATATACATTGATATAAACAATGATTTATACAAAATGGCTTTGTACATATTAGGAAATAGTGAGCTTGCAAAAGACATAGTAAGTGAAACAATTATTGATGCGTTAAAAGGTATTAAAAAGTTAAAGTCAGCAGATGCATTTGAAAGTTGGATTTTAAAAATCCTAACTAATAAGTGCAAGCAGAAACTTAATTATAAATACAATAAATTTAATGTTTTTAATCCTAACATAAAAGACGAAAGTCATATGGAAAAAGTTGAAAGCAACAGTAACATTGGCAATGCCGAAAAAACAGATGTGAAGATAGCGTTATCAAAACTAAATACGGAAGATAGAATGATTGTTTCTTTATGCGTAGTGGAAGGCTATAAAAGCAATGAGGTAGCAGAAATTCTATCAATGAATCCTTCAACTGTAAGGTCAAGGCTTAACAGAAGTCTTAAGAAGATGAAAGAGTATTTGGAGGTAGAGTAATGAATAAATCGAGCAAAAAGGTTGGGAATGAAAAAATGAAAAATAAACTAAACGATGAAATTGATGTGGAAAACATGGAAATAGCAAATCTTATAAAAAAGGACAGCGAAGATATTCCAAAGATTTCTACAGATATTAATGTGATTAATCAGATTAGAACCACAGGCAGAAAAAACAAAAATAAGATGATAATCAGACTTTGCACAGGGTTTGCAGCCTGTCTTGTACTGGTTGTTGGAATAGTTTTCTGGTATAGAACAAACACTGAAAACAAAGCAAGAAAACTGGCTTCAAGAACAGTCCATGTAGCAAAAAACAATGAATCAAGAATGGCATCTTCTTATGATGAAATATACAAAATAATGTCAGAAAAAGCTACAGATCAGAGCGATACATATAGAACTAAGGCAACAGCAAAAAGTAGTAGTTCTGACAGCACCATATCCAGTGATGGCGTAAAGAAAAAATCAGATTCAAAAGCATATTCAACAACAAATATCCAGACAGAAGGTGTGGATGAAGGTGATGTTGTAAAAACTGATGGTGAATATATTTATATTGTAAATGACAAAAAGTCGGTAGTAAATATTGTGAAGGCACAGGGCAAAGAGACTAAAAAAATAGCAAAAATAAAGATTAAATATAACAAAGAAGATTTAAATGTAAAAGAGATATATTATGCAGATAATAAATTAATAGTAATTTCAGGTGTATATGAAGATGATGTTCTGTATGGCATAGAAGATTCGGTTACGTCTAAAGGTTGTGGAGTAAACAACGGAAAATCCATAACAATAATATCTGTTTATGATATAACAGACAGAAGTAATCCTAAATTAATAAAACAGAACACTCAGCAGGGAGATTTTGATTCATCAAAATTAAGTGGTAATTATGTTTATACAATATCTGAGGCAAATGTAAACATAACTGACAAAAAAGACTCCTGTGTACCTGAAATTAATGAAAAGCCAATGGATTATTCAAAAATCTATTTGCCAAACAAAATAGATGGCGGCAGTTATACTGTTATAACAGTTATGGATATCAATAACCCCGATAAATTCTATGACCAGACAGCAATTGCAGGAAATGTTCAAAACGTATATGTCAGTGAAAACAACATATATTTAATTGATGATGAATATGAGGAAATAGATATTTCTGACACAAAAAAAGGCAAGAATATACTAAAAAAGAAAAATATTGGAAAATTGCAGGAATCCCAAAAAAATCTGTCAGCCAAGGAAATAAAAAAGGTCAAAAAGGCATATGGTGGAGAATATGACTGGTCAAAGGTTACAGAAACAAGAAAAATAGGATATTTTAAAAGTCAGGTAAAAACAAATATTGTAAAGTATTCATATAAAGACGGAAAATTAAACTTTGTAAACGAAAACAGTGTAGAAGGATATGTAGATAGCAATCTGTCTTTTGATGAAAAAGCCGGATGCTTAAGATTTGTTTCAAGTAATAGTACCTCATCATATGTGGGAGAAAGAACAGTTCTTAAAGATGGAAAAGGTAAAATGATTTCCGAAAATATTGTGAACACTAACGATTATGAAAAATATTATGATGAAAAAGTTTTAGACAATAATGTATATGTACTTGATGAAAATCTTAAAGAGGTGGCAAGTATTAAAGGACTTGCAAAGAATGAAAGTGTTTATGCAGTAAGATACTTGGGCAACTATGGATATTTTGTAACATACAAAAATACTGATCCATTATTTACAGTAGACTTTTCAGATATGAAAAATCCTAAAATCGTAGGAAAGTTGAAACTTCCGGGCTACTCAGATTATCTTCATTTCTATGATGAAAATTCAATGTTAGGACTTGGAATGGAAAATGATGAATATCTGAAACTTGAAATGTATAATGTATCTAATGGAAAGGCAAAACAGATTTCTAAGAAGGTGTTGAAAAGATATATGGATTCAGATGCCTTACATGATTATAAATCAATTATAGTAGATAAAGAAAAGAACTTAATCGGATTTAATGCAACACTTTCAAATGGTAACTACGATGATGTTTATGTTTTATACAGGTTTGAAAATAATAAATTTAAAAAGCTTGCAGAAATTTCATTATCAGGGGAGTCTTATGCTGTGAGAGGACTTTATATAGATAACTATTTCTACATCGTCACTCTGGGAAAAGACGTAAAAGTACTGGATTTAAACAATTATAAAGTGGTAAAAAAATTAAAATAAGCATCTTATCACAATCTAAACAATATCAAAGACGAAAAAAGTGAAATTTAAGTAGTTTTTGATATTGTTTTTTTTGCCTTGAATTAGTAGAATAAAAAAGTATGCAAAAATGATACAAATAAGGATATGATAATAATTGTGTAATTAAATATTGGCACATAAAAATTGAATTAGTTGTCAATTAATTTAATGAGAAGCATAGAAAAAATAGAAGGATATGGGTATAAATAATGGAAAATAACAGAGATTACACACGAAGAAGTAGAAGAAGGAGAGAACTTACACCAAGAGAAAAACTCTTGATTATACTAAAAAGAAATATTTATCCCATAGCATTAGTTGTAATTATTATTTTTTCGATTGTTGTAATATTACCTGCTGAAAAGTCAAGAGAGGCGAAAAAAGAAGTAACAGCATCTATTACTGAAAATAAAAATAAAACAGCACAGAAGGAAACTGAAACTACAACAAACAAGAATACAAAAGTATATAAAACAATTAAGCCTAAAACAAGAACAACAGAAAAAATCGTTGCAGAGCTTAAAGAACGATCAAAACACGATGAAAAATATAAAAAGATTTATGACAGAATAGATGAATATCCAAAGGGAATGCTTAATGCAGTTTTGAACAATCCTGAAATGCAGGATTTTCTTATTGGATATCCTGACAATCAGTACACTTTAAAATATTTAAAAACACAGTCAGACGAATCAGAAGAAACAACTTTAACAGAGGCAGAAACAGTGCAGGAAACAACAGCACAGGATTCTAATGAGGAAATAGATTTAAGTGATATTAAAATTACAGAAAAAGAAAGAAAAAGTGCACATCCTTTATTTATTCAGTGGGATGAAAGATGGGCTTATATCCCTTATGGTGATGAAAATATCGGTATGGCAGGCTGCGGTCCCACATGTATGTCAATGGTTATTGTAGGACTTACGCATAATTCAGAAGCTACACCGGCAGAAATAGCCAGACACAGCGAAGAGAGTGGATATTATGTTAATGGACAGGGAACATCATGGCTTTTAATGTCGCAGGTGGCTAAGAACTACGGAATAACTGTTAATCAGATGGCTGTTTCACAGATTGAGATGGAAAATGCACTTGATAACGGAAATATGCTGATTTGCTCTGTTGGTGCAGGAGATTTTACAACACAGGGACACTTTATTGTAATATACGGTTACACAGATGAAGGATTTCTTGTTAATGATCCATATTGTAAAGTAAGAAGTACAAAAAAATGGAGTTTTGACAGAATAAAAGATCAAATAAAAACAATTTGGAGATATAGTTATTAGTAAAAAGCAGAAATAATTACTTAAAAATAAAAAACTTTCGATTAAACTATGGACTATTTTGTCATTTTATGAGAAAATACAATGCGAGTGTGGGCGATAATGAAAACTCACAGATAGAGCAGTAATAATTTATTATGTTATCTATACTGCATTAACATGGATTTTAATCCATAGTTTATATTTCGAAAGGAGTATTTATTCAGATGATTTATTCAAAAGAAGTTGAAATGATGTGTCCTGTAGCTAAGGGCGCAAAGCATGAACCTGCTCCAATTCCAGAAGAAGGAAAATGGGTTCACTCAAAAGAAATCAAAGATATTTCAGGTTTTACACATGGTGTTGGCTGGTGTGCTCCACAGCAGGGTGCTTGTAAGCTTACATTAAATGTTAAAGAAGGTATCATTGAAGAAGCATTAATCGAAACAATCGGATGTTCAGGTATGACACATTCAGCAGCTATGGCAGCTGAAATTCTTCAGGGAAAGACAATTCTTGAAGCTTTAAATACTGACTTAGTTTGTGATGCTATCAATACAGCTATGAGAGAATTATTCTTACAGATCGTATATGGTAGAACTCAGAGTGCTTTCTCAGATGACGGTCTTGTAGTTGGTGCCGGACTTGAAGATTTAGGAAAAGGACTTCGTTCACAGGTTGGTACAATGTACGCTACAAAGGCTAAAGGTGTTAGATATCTTGAAATGGCAGAAGGCTATGTAACAGGTATCGCTCTTGATGCTGATAATGAAGTTATTGGTTACCAGTTTGTTAGCTTAGGAAAGATGACAGACTTTATCAAAAATGGTGATGATCCTACAACAGCTTGGGAAAAAGCAAAAGGCCAGTATGGTCGTGTTGATGACGCTGTTAAGATTATCGATCCAAGAAAGGAATAGGAGGTAACAACAATGGCATTATTTGAATCATATGAAAGAAGAATTGACCAGATTAATTCTGTTTTAAATAGTTATGGAATCGCTTCTATCGAAGAAGCTGAAAAGATTACAAAGGACGCTGGATTAGATGTTTACGAACAGGTTAAAAAGATTCAGCCAATTTGTTTTGAAAATGCATGCTGGGCTTACACAGTAGGTGCAGCTATCGCTATTAAGAAAGGTTGTAGAAGAGCTGCTGATGCTGCTGCAGCAATCGGTGAAGGTCTTCAGGCTTTCTGTATTCCAGGTTCTGTTGCTGACCACAGAAAAGTAGGTCTTGGACATGGTAACTTAGGAAAGATGTTACTTGAAGAAGAAACAGAATGTTTCGCATTCCTTGCAGGACACGAATCATTCGCAGCTGCTGAAGGTGCTATCGGTATCGCAGAAAAGGCTAACAAGGTTCGTAAGAAACCTTTAAGAGTTATCTTAAATGGTCTTGGAAAAGATGCAGCTCAGATTATTTCAAGAATTAATGGTTTCACATATGTTGAAACAAAATATGATTATAAAGAAGCTAAGTTAAACATCGTTTACGAAAAAGCTTATTCTGATGGACTTCGTGCAACTGTAAAATGTTACGGTGCTGACGATGTTCAGGAAGGTGTTGCAATCATGCATCACGAAAATGTTGGTGTATCTATTACAGGTAACTCAACAAACCCAACTAGATTCCAGCATCCTGTTGCAGGTACATACAAGAAAGAATGTATCGAACAGGGTAAGAAGTACTTCTCAGTAGCATCAGGTGGTGGTACAGGACGTACACTTCATCCAGATAACATGGCTGCAGGTCCAGCTTCATATGGTATGACAGATACATTAGGACGTATGCATTCAGATGCTCAGTTCGCAGGTTCTTCATCAGTTCCAGCTCACGTTGAAATGATGGGTCTTATCGGAATGGGTAATAACCCAATGGTTGGTGCTACAGTAGCAGTTGCCGTTTCTGTTGAAGAAGCAGCTAACGCTGGCAAGTTCTAATTAGAAAAAGCCTATAAATAAAGGGATTGCGGAATATTTAGCAATCGGAAAAGAGATGTTAAGAGAGGTGTCTTCGGATACCTCTTTTTTGCTTTAAATCACGTTTTTTATTACACTTTTATGTTGTTTGCATTTGAGTGCGGAACAAAGATGATGACACAGTTTGTTATTGATAATGGCGGCATAATGGGACAGTTTATAAAAGCCGGTAAGGTTAATGATGTAATGACTAATTCCGGAATAAGTAAAGTTAAGGATGATGATAAATCTTTATATAGAGTTGAGAGCATATATGAAGGCAGTTCAAATTATTCTCTGGTAAATGACGTCCCGACAGTTTCCTCCTATTACAGTATAACTTCCGGTAATATATCTGAAACAATGGAAAGTTTGGAAAATTCAGATATTTTTACGGCAGTGTGGACAAAAGATTTGTCAAGAAGAACCGGTCTTATGGAACTTGCCGGAGTGAAATACTACTTGAAAAGAGGCAGTGGGATAGATTTAACCAGCGTACCATATGGATATAAATTAAAGGATACTTTGGAGACAAAGGCGGAAGACGAAAATAATGATAATGTTTACCTTTATGAAAATTCTTTGGCACTTCCTCTTGTTTATGGCTATGATAACTATATGAAAAAAAGCGATTGGGACAGCTTAGACTCTTATGATAAAGAAAATGCCATGCTTCAGATTGCGGTTGTTCAGGATGACATGAATGGCGAGTTGAAGGAAAGAACACCTTCCTGCAATTCAGTAGTAGTTGTTAATAAGAAGAAATTCATGTCTAAGCTAAAGAAAATGAAACTTCCTAATATGAAAGTAAAAGGCGATAAAATTACCGTAAAAAGCGGTATGGTGAAAATACCTATTTCTTTTAAAGGTATTGCAAACAGTGAAACATACCTAAATATTAAGGGAATTGATTACAATCATTTCAGTGACGAATATGTAAAAGAAAAGCTTAAAGCATCTGACATTTCACAGGATGAAAGAAGTGATGTTATATATAATAAGCGTGTGGATAATTTTTATCTTGGCGGGATAATTAATGACAAGTATGCCGGATTTAACTATTGCACTAAGTATTATATTTATAATGGAGCAAAATCGACATTGTGCAATTATGGCTATAATAAAAATTCTCTTAAAGAAGCATATTTCTATATGTCGTCGCCGGGCGTGTATACCTTTGATGATATAAAGATTGTGTGTCAGCCTATGGACAACTATAAAAAGTATGTTAAGAAATTAAAATTAAATATTAAGAATTTGGAAATTGAACATAATAAAATATCTTATAATGCAAAGCTTAACAACAAAAAACTTATTTGTACCGCAGTTCCTTATTCAAAAGGCTGGTCAGCAAAAATTGATGGAAAGCCGGCAAAAATAATAAAAACAAACGGAATGTACATGGGTGTAGTTGCACCGAAAGGAAATCATAAAATAGAATACTCTTATGTAACTCCGGGACTGGGGCTTGGAAGTGCTTTATCTCTGGCAGGGTGGCTTGTTACAATATCGTTATTTATAATATTTAGGAGAAAGAAAAACACGAATTAATAAAGTGTAGAAGAATCGATTTTAAAAGGTCAGAATTATAATATGACTTTTTAAGGTCGATTTTTATTTTGAAATATTTTTAGTAATGAAAATATGAAAATTTGCCTAAAAAAGAGATTTAAAACAGGATCAAGAGAGCATTTCGCACAAAAACAGCGTCCCATTTAAGTGCAAATTTTAAGAAAATGCAAAAAATAATAAAAATAGTTTTATCATATAGAAAAACACATATTAAAAGACTATAATTTTTTTAGTAGTTTAAGGTTAAACAACGAATATTATAAGAGAAGGGAAGAAACTATTGTGAAAAAATTACAGGCTATAGGCAGAAAAATGTCTGCAGGAATATTGACAGCATGTTTAACAGTAGGAATGTTAGCAGGTACATTTACTTCAGGCACTGCCGAACAGGTAAGTGGAGCGATTACAGGCTTCACATCAAATGATTTTCTAAAATGTTATGGAACATCAATAAGAAATAATTACGGAAATGGAAACACAGTTCATTTGAGAGGTACAAATGCAGGAGGATTATTTGTACAGGAAAGTTGGATGTGTTCCACTAATGTAAGGGATCAAAAGACATTAATGTCTAATTTAAAGGATAGATTCGGGGAAAACCAAATGTACAGTCTTCTTGATTACTATGAAGATAATTACTGGACAGAGTCAGACTTTGATAATTGCAAAAATTTGGGAATGAGTGTTATAAGGGTACCATTCACATACATGAATTTATATAGATATGATTCTTCAAAAAATGATTGGGCATTAAGAGACAATGCATTCAGAAAACTTGACTGGTTTGTAGAACAGTGCAGTCAAAGAGGAATTTATGTAATATTAGATCTACACGGAGCATTTGGTTCACAAAACGGACAGGATCATTCAGGTGAAGTTATTGATAATGTGTCAGATGTGACATTTTTTTCAAATTCATACAACAAAAACAAGACTCTGGAATTATGGAAAACAGTTGCAGCTCACTTTGCAAATAATCCGGCAGTAGCTGCATATGATACATTAAATGAACCGGGAGAAAAGGCAGGTACAACGGGAGAGAAGCATTGGAATTTTTACAATGAAATGTACAATACAATTCGTTCTGTAGATCCGAACCACATTATTATAATGGAATCCTGTTGGGGAACGTCAAATCTTCCTAACCCTCAAAAATATGGTTGGACAAATGTAATGTATGAATACCATCATTACACATGGGATTACATAAGTGATTTAGATGGTCAGAAAAAATCCTGCGATAATATAATTAATAGTATTAACAACGCAAATTACGGCGTGCCTACATATATTGGCGAGTTTACATGCTTTGGACTTGAGGATGCATGGAATTACGTAATGAACAGATTTAATGAAGAGGGAATTAATTATACTTCGTGGTCGTATAAAACCAACAATTCAGGTTCCTGGGGAATTTACAATGAGAAGAATACAAATAAAGTAAATCCTACATCAGACTCGATAGATACAATTAAAAATAACTGGGGAGCAAATTCTATTGGAACAGGAAATCAGAGTAGCAACGGTATGATTTATAACTCTATAAAAAAAGCAATGCCGGGAACAATCGTTTTTGCAAATAAGGCTTTGACGGATGATGATTATATTGCCATAAAAGCACAGATTTCGAATAAATATGTCTGCGCTGACAATAACGGACAGTCGAATCTGGTTGCTAACAGAACTTCAGCCGGAGGCTGGGAGCAGTTTAGAGTAATAAACAACAGCGATGGAACGGTGTCGTTCCAGTCAAGAGCAAACAACAAGTATTTATGTGCAGTATTTGATGATACTGATAAAGAGAATCCTGTTATAGCAAGAAGTAATGCTATTGGAACATGGGAAAAATTCTATGCTGAAAAGCAGTCAGATGGAACATATGCCCTTAAGACATATGTAGACAATTATTATGTCCAGGCAGACATTGACGACGCAACATCAGGAATACTACATGCTTATGGAGCGTCAGTAGGAACATGGGAAAAGTTTTTATTAGAGCCTGCATCAGATAAAACTGAAATGCCGGGACAAACTGATAATCCATCTGTTCCTGAAACAACAGTGGCACCGACAACTAAGTCGGCTGAAACAGTTCCGGAAGGATATACAGAAGCAACAGTTAATCAGTGGACACCATCAGGTAAATGGGGATGTTACTTTGGAAACTGGAGTGGAACAGCGTCAGGTGCATATAAGTGGGTATCAGACGCAGACTATAATATTTATGTTGATAAGGCAAACAAAGGATCAGCATGGTTAGTACAGGGAAGTTATACAGATAACGTAACAAACGGACATACATATAAAGTAACAGTAGATGTTACTGCATCAAAAGCATGTTCAATTGGTATAAAAGAAGATCTTTCAAACGAAAAGGATCTACAGGTATATACAGATATACCGGCAAATGGTACAAGGACTTTAACAGGAACATACACAGTAACAAACAACCAGATAAAAGTAATGTTTGAGTTAGGACAGAATGTTGATGCAGGAACAAATATTAACTTTAAAAATATTAAGATTGAGGATACGACTGCCTCAACAACAAAGGAATCAACAACACCAACAACAGTAGCACCGACAACAAAGGGAACAGCAGTAGTTACAACGACGGTAGCACCTACTACAGCTGTTGAAGATGATACAATTCCTGCACCGATAGGATTAACATACGCAGGAAATGAAACACTTCCATATTACTTTGCATGGCAGGCACCTACAAGTGATATAGAAAGTTACAATGTATATGTTGATGGAAGATTAGTAGCAACATCAAATACAGCAGCTATTAATTTAACAGCAGATGCCTTTGCAAACGGAAACGGTGATTATGTAGTGTCTGTAAAATCAGTTAGAAATGGCAAGGAATCAAAGGCGACATCAATTACTTACACATATATAGGTGGAACAGTAGATAAGCCAACAACAGTAGCACCAACAACAACAGTTGCACCAACTACGACGGTGGCACCTACAACAACAGTAGCCCCAACTACGACGGTGGCACCTACAACAACAGTAGCCCCAACTACGACAGTAGCACCAACCACAACAGTAGTTCCGACAACAACAGTTGATGAGGATGCAGTTCCTGCACCAATAGGATTAATATATGCAGGAGATGAAACACTTCCATATTGCTTTGCATGGCAGGCACCTACAAGTGACATAGAAAGTTACAACGTATATGTTGATGGAAGATTAGCAGGAACATCAAATGTGCCAAATATAAATCTTTCTATAGATGCATTTAAGGATGGAAAAAAGGATTATACAATATCAGTAAAATCAGTTAGAGGTGGCAGGGAATCAGAAGCAACATCAGTTACATACAGCTTCAGGGATGAAGTGCCAACAACGGTAGTCCCAACGACAGTAGCCCCTACGACAGCAGCACCTACAACGGTTGCACCAACACCAGATGCATCAACACCAGATGCATCAACAACAGATGCATCAACACCAGATGGAACAACAACAGACACATCAACAACAGCTAAGCCAAAGGCAACAACAAAGAAAGTAACAAAGAAAGTAACAAAGAAGGCTTCACTTAAGAAAACAAAGATTACTAAGAAAATAACAAAGAAACTTAGCTCAAAGAAAGTTAAATTAACATTCAAGAAAGTTATGGGTGCTAAGAAGTACACAGTACAGGTATCAAAAAGCAAGAAGTTTAAGAAAGTTCTTTACAAGAAGACAGTTAAGAAGAAAAAAGTTACTCTTTCAAGCAAGAAATTAAAGAACAAGAAGAAATTATATGTAAGAGTAAAAGCAGTTGGCGCTAAGAAGTGGTCAAAGGTTGTTAAAATTAAAGTAAAGAAATAATTAAAATTACATATTTTAATCTAACAGAGTCCCTTATGAACTGTAATGGTTCGTAAGGGATTTTTTTCCTAAGTCCTTTTTCTATTGGCTCTTTGTCAAGAGTGGGGGTAAAAAGATTTTTGACACAGTTGTGAACCATTGTTCACAACTGTGTTTTCTCTTTTAAGCAGAAGTCATAAGGATTGAAACGAATAAGACCATCGCATATCTGGAATACGATATTGCAAAGTATAAAGTTAATCCGGAGGATGCAGACAAAGTTTCAGAAGAACGTTATAAAATCAGACCGGAGAAGGAGCAACAGGCAAAAGAAGAATTGAAAGATATGTATGGCAAAGAGTTTGATGGTTATCTGTTTGAGGATGCTATGGAAGAAACGGATAAGTTACTGGAAGGAAAAGTGGCTGTAAGGGAAGAGGAAATAGAAGTAAATAGAGATATGAATGAAAGAAGAAGGTAGTGGAGCAATGCAGGTTTAATTAACTTCTTTGCTGAGTGAAACAGATAGACAGTTATATGTTCGATTTTAGGATTTCTACCATTTGCATAATGACATCAATTTCATTGTCATTCAGTCCGGTGACATCAATGGATTTTATAGTACTAATTCCAAGTAAATAGTCAATTGATACATGAAAAATATGGGAAAGATTAATTAATACTTCATATGAGGGATAACGATTGCCTGATTCATAAGCAGAAATTACACTTATTGCAACGTCGGCTAAATCTGCCAGTTGTGTTTGAGTGAGTTTTTTTCTTTTCTAAGTTTTTTGATTTTTTCTACAAAATTCACCATCAGTAGCACCTCTTTTCACAAATAGTGTACTAAATATTGTTTCTGCAAAGGTGTAATAAAATACACATCTTTTAAAGTAGCTAGCGTAAATTTTTAGTCGGAAAATAAAACAAAAAAATAAGAGGAACCCCTTACTTTGTGATAAAGTATTAATTACTACAAAAAACTTTAAAAGAAAGGTATCCTCTTATGAAAGAAATTATACAGTATTTTAACGAAGTTTGCATCAATGAATTATTAAAAGTTTCCGAAAATTTATACAGAGATCCAAGCAAGTTTGCTGAATACATTGAAGAACTAAAAGAAACATTAAATAAACTCGGAGTAGAGATTATCAAAGAAACTCTCGAAGAGATGGATATGGCAATAAAAAACAGTGTAAAAAGAAAGATGAACTGGCATGTTGAGAAGAAAGATTGCGAGAAAGATTTAATTACAACTCTTGGTACTGTATCTTTTATGAAAACACTTTATGTATCAAAAGAAAAGAATGAAGATGGGAAGTTTGAGATGTGCTATCTTCTAGATAAGGTAATGGGATTTGAAGAAAATCAACGGCTTACAGAAGATGCAATGGTAAAAGTATACGAAGAAGCTGTACAGACTTCTTATAGACGTGGAGGTGAGTCTGTAAACGAATCGGACAGTATAAGCAAAACCGCGGTAAAAGATATG
The DNA here is from genome assembly GCF_025150745.1 of Eubacterium ventriosum. Lineage (NCBI taxonomy): Bacteria > Bacillati > Bacillota > Clostridia > Eubacteriales > Eubacteriaceae > Eubacterium > Eubacterium ventriosum. Next base: position 2,032,035 of record NZ_CP102282.1, on the reverse strand, counting down.
CTTCACAAAACAAAATTTCCTGAAATAATACCGGAAGAGCCGGAGAAAAAGAAAGTGGATTATCTTTATATTGATGCAGATGAGGACCACTACGCTCTGCAATTCCAAGAGAAAAAAGGCGACCTGGAAGTAAGTGAAAATGGAAGAAAAAAGAATGGAGCAATAACAAAACTCGTATATGTGTATGAGGGAGTTGCGCCTGAAGCACCGGGAAGCAAACGAAATAAGTTGATAAACACAAAATATTTTTGCAGTGGATGTGATGAATCAAACAAAGAATTCTGGGCAAGGATAAGACGCTATGTTTATACAGCATATGATATGGAAGGCATAAAGAAAATTTATATTAATTCAGATGGTGGAGCATGGATTAAAGAGGGAATGAACCAGCTCGGAAGCATAGAGTATGTATTGGATGAATTTCATCTAAGCAAATATGTGTTAAAAATGACATCACATATGTTGGACAGCAAAGAAGATGCAAGAGTCGGAGTATGCAAAATCATAAGAGATGGAACAAAGAAAGAATTCGATGAAATAGTAGAAAGATTAGAAGGATGCGCAAAAACAGAGAGTCAGCTCAAAAGAATTCAGGAAGCTGCAAAGTATATCAAAAATAACTGGACAGCGGCCAAAAGACGACTTTGGAGAAGAAATGGCGTGTGTGCATGCAGTGCCGAAGGGCATGTAAGTCATGTATTGTCATCGCGAATGAGTACACTTGCTCTGGGTTGGAGCAGACTGGGTGCATCAAAAATGGCAAGACTCAGAGAGTGGCATTATAACAAGAACAGTATGCTGGAACTTGTAAGAAGTCAGCAAGTCAGATAAAATACAGCCAAGCAGAACAAAAAGATATTTTTGACAATAAATGTCAGTTGGATTATCATAGATAGTGTTCTAGTACTTCGATACAAACATGGGGAATTCTCTATCATGTATTTTCCGACAACAAATTTACGCGACCCTGAATTTTAGAAAGTATATACAACAAACAACATTTTATGTATAATTAAAATGTATTTTAATGATTATATGGCATAAGTGATATGGCATTTTTATGTTAGGTACAGTTATGTTGTAGTTGAAAGGAGAACATTATGACAAAGAAAGGAAAATTAAGAAAGGGTATCAGTATTCTACTTGCAGTATGTATGGCTCTCCCTGTGGGATTTGTTACGAAAAGCGAAACTGTGCATGGAAAAGTGATAGATGCAGATATAACAAAAAGAGAATTATGGTCTACATCCTTTGAATCAGCAGATAGATTTAAAACTTCTACAGTAGATGATAAGAAGGGTACCGCCAATATTACAACAAATGAACTAAGGTATCAGATAAATGGAAATTTATCCGGTGAAATCGAGAGTTACTCGGGAAGTGCCGCGAAAAATGATAATGAAGTTTTGAAAAATTTGTTTGACGGAGACTCTGGAACAAAATATTTAACTGAGGCAAAGCCGTCGGAAGTTATTGTAAAACTAAAGAGTCAACAGGTTATAAAATCGTATGTGATAACTTCTGCGAATGATGCTTCCGGAAGAGACCCTAAGAATTGGAGTCTTCAGGGTAGAAATTCGGATAATGAAAGCTGGGTAACCATCGACAATAAAACAAATCAGGTGTTTAATGCCAGATATAAACAAAATTATTTTGAATTGGATAACAGCACAGCATATAGACAGTATAGATTGCGGATTACAGCAAATAAAAATGGTGGTTCCATGACACAATTTTCAGAGTTTATTCTTGCAACAGGCAAGTGTCAGGAAGTTGGTGCTTCTATTAGCAAAATGAATAGTGAGATTACTTCCGGACCGAGCGATGCATGGAATCAAAAATCCAATGTGGGTTGGACAGGAAACCACTCTCTTGTATGCAAGGGAGTTCATGTAGGAACTGGTCATGCATATTCTTATAATGTTATTTATGACAACTTGAATCTTAAAGTAAGTGATAATACAAATTTAAGATATGTAATTTTTCCTTCCATGTCTAATGGAGACGAATATGACTATGAATATACACAGATGCATATGGCGGTGGATTTAAAGTTTAAGGATGGAACTTATTTAAGTGAGTTAGGTGCAATTGATCAAAATGGGAATAAGGTGGATGCACAGTCTCAGGGAGATAGTCGTACACTGGTGGCACAACAATGGAATGAAATTTACAGCAAAATTGGTGATGTGGCAAAGGGAAAAGTCATTGAAAAGATTTTGGTTGTGTACGATATGAAAGCTCATAATGCGAGGGCTTTAGCAAAATTCCAGACATATTTTGATGACATTGAAATATATAATCAGGATTATCCAGTATATTCTCACTTATCAGATTATGTAAATATTCTAAGAGGAACGAACAATACAGGAAACTTCTCCAGAGGGTTGACAATTCCGGCAGTAACAGTGCCAAACGGATTCAACTTTTGGATTCCTGCAACCAGCGCAAGCAGTAATTCGGCTTATGAATATCAGAAAACAGATGAATTTCGTTGTATGAGAATAAGCCATGAACCGTCTATATGGGTTGGTGATAGAGGAACCTGGCAATTTATGGTAAATACCAGCAAAGATTATAATACAAATGACGATTATGGATTGGGAACGTTAAAAGCAAACTTTAGTCATAATAATGAGGTAGCAAAAGCGCATTATTATAAAGTTTCTTTTGATGGCAATGGAGGCGATGCAGCAAATTCACAGATAGAGCTGACACCGACATCTCATGGCGCAGCGGTACGGTTTACTTATAATAACACGGCAAACAAGAGTGTTATCTTTGATTGTGCCAATGGTGGAAGTAGGACCGAATATAGCGGAAATACATTTAAAACATATTCTGACCATACAGGGAATGGTTCGAAGCGTATGTACATTTACGGAGAATTTAGTGAGACTCCTAAGGGAACTAAAATAAATGACAGGAAAAGTATTGCATCCTTTAATTCCAATACAGTTACAATGAAACTTGCCACATCATACATCAGCTATGATCAGGCAAAGAAAAATTTGGAGCTTGAAATTGGGAGAGACAGTTTTGAAACGATTTATAACAAGGCACAGTCTAAATGGGATAATCAGCTTGGAATTATCACAGATGTTAAAGGCGCAAATTATGAACAGTTAGTTACATTGTATTCTTGTATTTACCGTATGTATTGTTATCCAAATCTTATGTCAGAAAATACAGGGTCAAACAGTAATCCGGTTTGGAAATACAAGAGCCCTTACAAAGATGCTAATGCAGATCCTGTGGAGGGAAAGATTTATATTAATAATGGTTTCTGGGATACATATCGTACTGCATGGTCAGGGTATGGACTGTTTACACCGTCCAAAGCAACAGAGTTGTTAAACGGTTTGGTACAGCATTATAAAGATCAAGGATGGCTGCCAAGATGGATTGCACCGGGTGGAACCAACAGTATGGTGGGAACAAGCAGTGATGCTATTTTTGCCGATGCAATGGTAAAGGGCATATCATTTGATTATGAAAATGCATACAGGTCCGCATTGAGAAATGCAGCTACTGTATCCGATAACCTTACAAATGGAGGAAGAAAGAAATTAAATATTTCGAACTTTATCGGATATGTACCTGCTGATGAAAATGAAAATTTCTCATGGTCCATGGAAGGATATATTAACGATTACGGAATTGCTCAGATGGCAAAGAAATTGGCAGATCAGACGAACGATGCAACAAAGAAAGCAAACTATATGTCTGAATATTACTACTATCTAAACAGAGCAAAGAACTATTCACTCTTATTTGACGATTCTGGTCAGGATGTCACGTCAAAATGGTTGAGAGGAAGAAAAACTGACGGTTCTTTGAATTTAGGAAACAGTGACAATAATACGGGATTTAATCCATTCTGGTGGGGGGCAGATTATACAGAAACCAATGCATTTAACATGGCAGTTTCTGTACCACAGGATGGAATTGGACTTGCAAACTTATATGGCGGTCGCGACCAGCTTGCAGACAAGCTTGATACAATCTTTACAACTGATGGAGGATATATTGGATATGGCGGCATGGATGGTGTTGGTGGTATTCATGAACAGAGGGAAGCAAGAGAAGTAAAACTGGGTCAGTATGGACACAGCAATCAGCCGTCCCATCATATTCCATATATGTATCTGTACTCATCCCGTCCGTGGGAGACACAGAAGTATGTAAGAGATATTCTTGCAAGATGTTATGCAGGAAGTACCTTTGGGCAGGGTTATATTGGTGATGAAGATAATGGTGAAATGTCAGCATGGTATGTATTGTCTTCCATCGGCTTTTATCCATTGTCAATGGGAAATGATGAATTTGCTATCGGTTCACCACAGTTTGAAGAGGTAACTGTTAATTTGGAAGGAAATAAAAAACTGGTAATTAAGGCAAATAACAATAGTAAGAAAAATGTGTATGTAGATAGTATGTACGTTAATGGAGAAAAGTATGATAAAACATTTATAAAATACGAGGATTTAATTAAAGGTGGAACAATTGAATTTAATATGTCCTCAACACCTAATAAAGAGCGCGGACTTGAACAGGATAGCCTTACATCCATAACTAAAGATGACAATAAGCCGCAAGTATATACGGACTATTCAAAGGATGCCAATAAGTCTTCAAGTACAGGAGTGACTACATTGGATAACTTATTTGATGATAATTCAGATACAGAGACAAAGGTTGATAATACAACTACACTTATGTTTAAGTTTACCGATAAAAAAGCTGTAAGAATGTTGACTCTTACATCATCAAAATCAGGAAGAACACCGGATAGGGCACAGGTGTATGGCGATAATGAAGATGATAACTGGGTTTTACTGGGAGACTACCATGACAGTGGCAGCTTGTTCTTTAATGTTTGGGGCAAGTATACAAGACCATTTATAATAAGTGCAGACAAAGTGGGCAAATACTCAAGATATAAAGTTGTTCTTACAGGAACAGATGCTTATTTGTCAGAAGTTGAGATGCTGGGATATAAGGATAACGGAATATTAAAGAGTGATTTAAAAAATGCCATTGATGTAGCAAAATCAATAGACACTACAGGTGAATATCCGCAGATTGTGAAGCGCTTGAAAAACAATTTAAAAGAGGCATGCAGTGTGTATGATAATGAAGAAGCATCAGATGATGAAATTCTAAAAGCTTATCAGTCATTGGGTAGAATTGTGGACATTGAGAAGAAGACAATTAAAATACATGATGCAAGCCAAGTAGAAGCAGAAGAGTTTGATGCAAAGTCCGACCATATAGTTAATGATGGCAAAAACATTGGTGGAGTGGAAAAGAATACATGGGTAAGATATGACAGTGTGTACTTTAACGGTTTGGCATCTCAGGTAAGCTTTAACTATTCGGGACAAAAGAGTGATGCAGGCGGATATGCACAGGTGTATATAGACAGCAAGGTAGGAGAACCTGTAGCAACTATTAATCTTCCGGTTACCGGAGATAATTGGAGTACATATACTACTGTAAGTCAGCAGCTTGAAAAATCCATAAGTGGTCTTCATGATATATATATTGTATTTAAGAACGATGGATCGCATAAATATGTGGCAAATGTTGACAATATTGCTTTTGATGTAAAAAGTGTTGAGGAAAAGGATAATATTCCATCAGGATATACAGAAGCAACAGTTAATCAGTGGACACCATCAGGTAAATGGGGATGTTACTTTGGAAACTGGAGTGGAACGGCTTCAGGATCATATAAGTGGGCATCAGACGCAGACTATAATATTTATGTTGATAAGGCAAACAAAGGAACAGCATGGTTAGTACAGGGAAGTTATACAGATAACGTAACAAACGGACATACATATAAAGTAACAGTAGATGTTACTGCATCAAAAGCATGTTCAATTGGTATAAAAGAAGATCTTTCAAATGAAAAGGAGCCACAGGTATATACAGATATACCGGCAAAAGGAACAAGAACTTTAACAGGAACATACACAGTAACAAATAACCAGATAAAAGTAATGTTTGAGTTAGGACAGAATGTTGATGCAGGAACAAATATTAACTTTAAAAATATTAAGATTGAAGATTTAACAGTTGAAACAACAAAGGAACCAACGCCAACAACAGTAGCACCGACAACAGAGGCACCGACTGCAATTGGACCAACAACAGTAGTACCTACAACAACAGTAGCACCAACAACGGTAGCACCAACAACGGTAGTACCTACTACAGCAGCGCCAACAACAGTAGCGCCAACAACGGTAGCACCTACAACAGTGGCACCAACAACAGTGGCACCTACAACAGTGGCACCTACTACGGCAGCACCAACAACAGTGGCACCAACAACAGAGGCACCAATCACAACAGTAGCCCCTACAACAACAGTTGATGAGGATGCAGTTCCTACTCCAATAGGATTAATATATGCAGGAAATGAAACACTGCCATACTACTTTATATGGCAGGCACCGGCAAGTGATATAGAAAGTTACAATGTGTACGTTGATGGAAAACTTGTTGCAGCATCAGGCACACCATCTATCAATTTAACAGCAGACGCTTTTGCAAGTGGAAACGGTGACTATACAGTATCAGTAAAATCAGTTAGAAATGGTAAGGAATCAAAGGCAACATCAATTACTTACACATATACAGGTGGAACAGTAGATAAGCCAACAACAGTAGCACCTACAACACAGAGTGAAACTTCAACAGCAGCAATTGGAGAAGGAAGCAATGCAGGTAAGGTTGACAGCGAAATACTTAACTGCAGGAATGATAAGGATTTAGCAGGATCTACTTTCGGAAAACTTTGTGTAAAGGTTAAGAAGAGCAAGAAGAAAGCTATCAGTCTTACATGGAAGAACATACAGGTTGCTAAGACATATGTTATCTATGGTGCAAAATGTGGAACTTCATATAAGAAGATTGCAACTGTTCACAGCAAGACATTTACAGATAAGAAGCTCAGGAAAGGTACTTACTATAAGTACATGGTTGTAGCATTAAATGAAAAGGGCGAAGTGGTAGCAATATCCAAGTTAATTCATGTGGCAACAAAGGGTGGAAAAGTAGGTAACTGTAAGAAGCTTAAAGTGAACAAGTCAAAGGTTAACTTAAAGCAGGGTAAGAAGTTTAAGTTAAAAGTTAAACAGATTGCTGAATCAAAGAAGGTTAAATTAAAGAAACATAGAAAGATAGCCTTCGAATCAGATAATCAGGATGTGGCTGTTGTATCTAAGAAAGGTATAATTACAGCAAAGAAGAAAGGCAAATGTTCAGTTTATGTTTATGCACAGAATGGTGTATATAAAAAAATAAAAATTAGAGTTAACTAGAAACATAGTAAAGGACTATTAGTCTGGAAAAATGTTCTCTGTTAAATAATAAAACTAAAAGGGATGCTATCACACTAATAATAGTTAGTGTGGTAGCATATATATATATATTGTTTGCTGGAAGTTGAAGAACGTGATGGATTATACATTTAAAAATTTTGCCGTAAGTGTTTACAAAAACAATTAAATAAGGGCTAAAAGTATTATCTGTCCCAACTGAAAAATGGTGTGCATTTTTCAGAAATAGTAACCAAATTTTATATTTTATTGAGCCTTAATTTGTAAGGTGATAGCCTATAAAAAAGAGTGTAAATAGGAGGGAAACATGCTAAAAAGATTTATTTCAATTTTGCTAACAGTAGTTATGGTTAGCACGTTGGGGGGCGGTATGAATATTGGTCAAAATGTTGAAGTAAAAGCTGCAACTGCAGGGATAACTAATGGTGCAACTTATACAATTGTATCGGCATATAATGGTAAGGCAATAACACAGACCGACCTTTCGACATTTTATGCAAATTGTGTGGTTTGGAACACAGATGCAATGAGCGATTTGGCAAGATGGACATTAAAGGAAACAGGGGATTATTATAATATCACCAATGTAGTATCGGGTAAGAGTATAAAAATAACCGGTAAAAACAGTGGTGATAATATGGACTTAAATGGTAATGATAATTCCAATAATTACAGATGGAAGTTAGTGCCAATTACATCAGGAACATATTCCGGATGTTACTATATTGTTTCAGCTGTAAAAAATGATAATGGTGAAGAAGAATATGCTGAAATTATCAGTGATGATGACAAAAAAGATAAGGATGGCGCACAGGTCAGATTATGGACAAAGGCAAAAAGTGTAGATTATGAGCCTCGTCAGATTTGGAGAATACAAAAGAGTGATGCTGAGAATTTATCATTTACTGAAGCAATGGCGGACAAGGCTTTAGAAGCATTTAAGAACAAGTATTATGTTAAAAATTCAACAACAGGATATGACAGCCTGGGTGGTGGATTCTGGGGAATTGCAGAAGTTATGGAGGCTATGCTTGATGGATATGAAACAACAGGAAAACCAATTTACAGGGATATGTTTCAAAATACATATAAGGATTTTATAGCAAGAAATGGAGATTATTGGTCAAATAATGATTTTAATGATGATATAGCCTGGGCAGTGCTTGATTCCGTAAGAGCATATTTGTTGTTTGGTGATCAGAGTTACTTAGACATTGCCAAGAAAAACTGGGACTTTATGTATAAAAGAGGAACAGAAGGAAGAACAGACGGACTGATTAGATGGTCTCATGAAAATGGTAGAGGCGATGGAACAACGTCATGTATTAACGGACCTGCAACAGTAGGTGCATGTTATCTGGCAATTGCCACAGGCGATGACAGTTATTATACAAAAGCTAAAAGTGTATTTGACGCATGGAGAAACAGTTCACTGTATGTAAGAGAAGGTGACGATGCAGGACATGTGTGGGATAGTGCAGGAAATAACTGGCGTTCTACTTATAATCAGGGAACTTTCCTTGGAGCAGCAATCATGCTTTATGAAAAGTATGGAACACAGCAGTATTATGATGATGCATGCAATGTTATGGCAAATACAGTAAAACACTTATGCTATAACAATATTTTAAAAGAAGAGAATACAAATTCAGGTGACCTTTCAGGTATGAGAGGAATTCTCATGAGGTATATGAGAAAATTCATTGTAGATTTTAATAAGGGTGAGTATCTTTCATTCTTTAAAGATAATGCAAGAGTTGCATGGATGAATAGTAATTCAAAAGGAATTATGCAATGTTCATGGCAGAAAAAAGCATCTGAAGACGCAACATGGGATTCATTTGCGGCTTATAACGCCATTTCACTTATGGCGAACATGCCGACATATGCGAATAATTTACAAAGGGATGCTTATTCAAATATTGAAGCAGAAGATTTAGATTATTGTAAAGGGCTTATTTCGGAAAATTCCGGCGGAACCAGTGGTGGCAGAAGTCTTGGTGGTGTAAAGAACGGAAATTATGCTGCTTACTACAATATTGATTTTGGTGAGACAGGTGCATCAAAACTCACATTTAAATATTCAAGAAGTACTGAAAAAGAAGATGCAAATGGAACATTGGAATTTAGACTTGGAAGCACAACAGGACCACTTATTGCAAAGGCAAGCATTGAAAATACAGGAACATGGCAGAACTGGAAGGAAGTTACAATTGATACAGCCCGCATTACCGGAGTGCAGAACGTATACATAGTGTTTAAGTCAGATACATCACATGTATGTAATTTTGATTACTTTAAATTTACTAAGGCAACAAAGGACGATCAGGGATACTTTTTCCTAAAGTCAGATGCATCAAATCAGTATGCAAAGTGTAAAAACGGAAGCAGTGATACAACAATTGTTGCAACAAGTGATAATAGAGATGAGTGGGAACAGTTTAAAATAATTAAAAATGATGATGGAACAGTTTCTTTCAAATCATTAGTATCAGGAAAATATATATGTATGGTAAGTGAAGGAGCATATCTTACAGCAAGCACCTCCGCAATATATAACGGAGAAAAATTTGTTATAGAAAGATACGCGGAAGATACAAGTAAAAATAAACAGTTTGCTATTAGGTCAATTGCAAATGGAAAGTATTTGTGCGTTGATCCAAGTGGCGACAAGGCGGTTCTTTCAACTTCAACTACGATAGGTGGCTTATGGGAAACTTTCCATATGGAAACCGTAAATGGAGAATGGATAGTGCCTGACGGAACTGTTCTTGCGGATAGTGCATATAGAGATGCATTTTCAAAAATTGAAGCAGAGAGCACAGATGACTTTAATGGAACAATTAATTATGATACATACCTAGGAAATACCAATGATGGTGAATGGGCAAGATATGATAGTGTAAGATTTACCAAAACCGCAAAGAGTATTATAATGAATTACTCTGTAAGAGGTAAGATTGCCACAGGAAAAGTATCATTGTATTTAGATAGTTTGGATACGACACCTGTTGGAGAATTGTATCTGACTGAAACTGCTGAAGACAGTTGGGATACATATGTAGAAAAACAGTTTGCTTTGGAAAAAGAGATAAGTGCAGGAGTTCATAATGTATATCTTAAATTTACCCCTGACAGCGGAAAGACATATGTTGGAAATATCGATTATTTCTTATTTAGTGAAGAGGCATATGAAGAACCAACAACAGTAGCATCAACAACAGTAGCACCAACAACAGTAGCGCCAACCACAACAGTGGCACCTACTACGACGGTTGCACCAACTACAACAGTGGCACCAACCACAACAGTAGCGCCAACCACAGTGGCACCAACAACAAAGGTAGTTCCTACAACAACAGTTGATGAGGATGCAGTTCCTGCTCCAATAGGATTAACATACGCAGGAAATGAAACACTTCCATACTACTTTGCATGGCAGGCACCTACAAGTGACATAGACAGCTATAATGTATATGTTGATGGAAGACTAGCAGCAACATCAAATATAGCAGCTATTAATTTAACAGCAGATGTATTTAAGGATGGAAAAAAGGATTATACAATATCAGTAAAATCTGTTAAAAATGGTAAGGAATCAGAAGCAACATCAATTACATATAGCTTTAAGGATGATGTGACAACAACGGTAGCACCTACCACAATAGTGGCACCAACAACAACAGTAGCACCTACAACGGTAGCACCAACAACGGTAGCACCAACAACAGTGACACCAACGACAGTAGCGCCTACAACAGAGGTACCAACAACGGTAGCACCTACAACAGAGGCACCGACAACAATGGCGCCTACAACACAGAGTGAAACTTCAACAGTAGCAATTGGAGAAGGAAGCAATGCAGGTAAGGTTGACAGCGAAATACTTAACTGCAGGAATGATAAGGATTTAGCAGGATCTACTTTCGGAAAACTTTGTGTAAAGGTTAAGAAGAGCAAGAAGAAAGCTATCAGTCTTACATGGAAGAAAATACAGGTTGCTAAGACATATGTTATATATGGTGCAAAATGTGGAACTTCATATAAGAAGATTGCAACTGTTCACAGAAAGACATTTACTAATAAGAAGCTAAAGAAAGGTACTTATTATAAGTACATGGTTGTTGCATTAAATGAAAAGGGCGAAGTGGTAGCAATATCCAAGTTAATTCATGTGGCAACAAAGGGTGGAAAAGTAGGTAACTGTAAGAAGCTTAAAGTGAACAAGTCAAAGGTTAACTTAAAGCAGGGTAAGAAGTTTAAGTTAAAAGTTAAACAGATTGCTGAATCAAAGAAGGTTAAATTAAAGAAACATAGAAAGGTTGCCTTCGAATCAGATAATCAGGATGTGGCTGTTGTATCTAAGAAAGGTATAATTACAGCAAAGAAGAAAGGCACATGTTCAGTTTATGTTTATGCACAGAATGGTGTATATAAACAAGTGAAAGTTACAGTTAAATAAAATATAAAATAAAAATCAATTATAATACCTCCAAGGTAGAAATGGTAAATAACCGGAGTATGCTTTGGAGGTATTTTTGTGTTTCAAAAAAATAATTGAAATTGGTGTAAAATAAAAAAGTAATATAAAAAGTGTCACAAGTATAATATTATATTATTTATAGTTATAGGTAGAAAAATAGTTAATTACAGAAGAGAGTGATACAAATGGAGTATTATTTTATAATTAATCCTATAAGTGGAAAAATTAACAAACAATTATTAGAAAAGAATATAAGAGAGGCATGTCTTAAAAGACAGGTTTATGTACACAAAGAAAACAGGTGATGCACAGTATCTGGCAAAAAAATACCTGATGAGGAATGTGTAGTTTTTTCCGTTGGTGGTGACGGCAATTTAAACGAAGTGCTTAACGGAATTGCAAAATCTGAAAACAAGATTCTTGGAAATATTCCAACAGGCAGTGGAAATGATTTTGATAAAACCCTAAAGCAGTATCAAAATGGGATACTGAATATTGACTTAGGAAAAATCAATAACAGATTTTTTATAAATGTGGCGTGTCTTGGACTGGATGCAGATGTGGCAAATAACATATCATTTATAAGAAAGAAAAAATGGATTCCGGTTTCTCAAAGATACAATGCAAGTCTTGTATACTCTTATTTTAAATATAAGTTTAAGGACTTAAAAATAACAATGGGAGAAACTCAGGTAGAAAATTCATGCACAATTCTTGCAGTTGGAAATGGACAGTATTATGGTGGCGGTTTTAGAATTGCACCTCATGCTTTATTGGAAGATGGTATGTTTGACATATATTTTGTTGAAAAATTGCCTAAACCTAAGATTATTCCAATTTTAATTAAACTGTTAAGAGGAAAACACGAAAATTCAGAGTACGTTACAAGATTTTCAGGAAATAAGATTATAATAGATACTGATGAGTTATGTACTTTTAATGTTGATGGAGAAAAAATGACGTCAAATCATTTTGAAATCATTAATATTTCAGGTGGCATAAAAGTATATAACGACAGGAATTTTATTGATGAAATTTTGCAGAAGGAAGAGAAAAAATAGTTTATCAGATAAATGAGTACAAATAATTTAGTTTATAAATGATTCGGTTTATAAATGAGTACCAACAGATTGGTATATAAATTAGTACAAGAGGGAGTTTTATTACTAAACACAGTTTTGACTGTTAGAGCACATCAGGCAAATTATGTTAAATGATAATGTAAAAGCGAGAGTTATGGATTATAATGGAGAATATCATAAAAAAGTAACGGATGCCAAACCGCTGAATTCACAGGAATATTTCTTTGCGGAAGCATATTGTGAGTTAGGTAGATAATGAACAAACAGTGTGGGACATGATAAAAATAAAACCGATTTTACTAATTTAAAAAAGCAGTTTTGGGCTAGCGTAAATTTTTAGTCGGAAAATAAAACAAAAAAATAAGAGGAACCCCTTACTTTGTGATAAAGTATTAATTACTACAAAAAACTTTAAAAGAAAGGTATCCTCTTATGAAAGAAATTATACAGTATTTTAACGAAGTTTGCATCAATGAATTATTAAAAGTTTCCGAAAATTTATACAGAGATCCAAGCAAGTTTGCTGAATACATTGAAGAACTAAAAGAAACATTAAATAAACTCGGAGTAGAGATTATCAAAGAAACTCTCGAAGAGATGGATATGGCAATAAAAAACAGTGTAAAAAGAAAGATGAACTGGCATGTTGAGAAGAAAGATTGCGAGAAAGATTTAATTACAACTCTTGGTACTGTATCTTTTATGAAAACACTTTATGTATCAAAAGAAAAGAATGAAGATGGGAAGTTTGAGATGTGCTATCTTCTAGATAAGGTAATGGGATTTGAAGAAAATCAACGGCTTACAGAAGATGCAATGGTAAAAGTATACGAAGAAGCTGTACAGACTTCTTATAGACGTGGAGGTGAGTCTGTAAACGAATCGGACAGTATAAGCAAAACCGCGGTAAAAGATATGCTTCACAAAACAAAATTTCCTGAAATAATACCGGAAGAGCCGGAGAAAAAGAAAGTGGATTATCTTTATATTGATGCAGATGAGGACCACTACGCTCTGCAATTCCAAGAGAAAAAAGGCGACCTGGAAGTAAGTGAAAATGGAAGAAAAAAGAATGGAGCAATAACAAAACTCGTATATGTGTATGAGGGAGTTGCGCCTGAAGCACCGGGAAGCAAACGAAATAAGTTGATAAACACAAAATATTTTTGCAGTGGATGTGATGAATCAAACAAAGAATTCTGGGCAAGGATAAGACGCTATGTTTATACAGCATATGATATGGAAGGCATAAAGAAAATTTATATTAATTCAGATGGTGGAGCATGGATTAAAGAGGGAATGAACCAGCTCGGAAGCATAGAGTATGTATTGGATGAATTTCATCTAAGCAAATATGTGTTAAAAATGACATCACATATGTTGGACAGCAAAGAAGATGCAAGAGTCGGAGTATGCAAAATCATAAGAGATGGAACAAAGAAAGAATTCGATGAAATAGTAGAAAGATTAGAAGGATGCGCAAAAACAGAGAGTCAGCTCAAAAGAATTCAGGAAGCTGCAAAGTATATCAAAAATAACTGGACAGCGGCCAAAAGACGACTTTGGAGAAGAAATGGCGTGTGTGCATGCAGTGCCGAAGGGCATGTAAGTCATGTATTGTCATCGCGAATGAGTACACTTGCTCTGGGTTGGAGCAGACTGGGTACATCAAAAATGGCAAGACTCAGAGAGTGGCATTATAACAAGAACAGTATGCTGGAACTTGTAAGAAGTCAGAAAGCAGAACTGCCTATGGTTGCCGGAGCAGAAGAATTGATTATGAGTGCAAGCGACATAATAAGCAGTGAAATTAACAGGAGAACAAAAGCAGAAACAATCTCAGGAAAATATGAAGAGATAATGAATACAACATTAGGATTAAAAACAAAAAAACAATTAAGTATATACGTAAATCGATGGATATAAATCTTCTTGTTCCTGCTTGATTAAAGTATATCTGACTTGTTGACGCAGTCAAGGATGCTTTGCACCGGAGGCTGTGTCCTTGACTGCGTCAGCAAGTCAGATAAAATACAGCCAAGCAGAACAAAAAGATATTTTTGACAATAAATGTCAGTTGGATTATCATAGATAGTGTTCTAGTACTTCGATACAAACATGGGGAATTCTCTATCATGTATTTTCCGACAACAAATTTACGCGACCGACGAATTAATATATTCTTGAAACAGTTAGAATATTACAGTAAAATATGATTACAGTGTTCCAAAATCCTAACCACTTGCGCTTGCACAAAGGTGGGAAAAATACTTTGTAATCATAATTTGGGAAATACAGACAAAAAATCAAATTAAAAAACTTAGATATAAATAGAACAGAGGATATATATAAATATGAAAAAAATCACTTTAGGAATTTTAGCACACGTTGATAGTGGTAAAACTACTTTATCGGAAGCTTTTTTATATGCAACAGGAAAAATAAGAAAGTTAGGCCGTGTGGACCATAAAGATGCTTTTTTAGACAACTTTGATTTAGAAAAACAAAGAGGAATAACTATTTTTTCTAAACAGGCTGAACTTGAATATGCAGACACAAAAATCACATTATTAGATACACCGGGACATGTGGACTTTTCTGCTGAAATGGAAAGAACTTTACAGGTTTTGGATTACGCGGTTTTGGTTGTAAGCGGAAGTGAAGGTGTTCAGGGGCATACTGAAACGTTATGGAAATTATTAAATAAGTATAATATTCCAACATTTATTTTTGTAAATAAGATGGATATGCCGGGAACTAACAAGGAGTTTGCCTTAACCAATATAAGGAACAAATTTGGGGATGGTGTGATTGATCTTTCAGTGGAAGAAAAAGATATGGAAGCCATTGCAGTTTGTGACGAGGATGTACTTGAAATGTATATGGAATCAGGCGAAATTTCAGATGAAACTATTGCTGACTTAGTTTATGAAAGAAAGCTTTTCCCATGTTATTTTGGTTCAGCATTAAAGAATGAAGGTATTGATAAGTTACTTGATGGAATTAACAGATATTCTTTTGAACCTGTTTATCATGAAGAATTCGGGGCAAAGGTTTTTAAGATAGTTAAAGAAAACGGCATAAGATTAACTTATATGAAAATAACAGGTGGCTTCATAAAAGTTAAGGATATACTTAGTGGAATTACAGATGGAAATCAGTGGTCTGAAAAGATTAATGACATAAGAGTTTATTCAGGAGAAAAGTTTAAGAGTATTAGTGAGGCAGATGCCGGATGTATCTGTGCAATTTCAGGTCTTAATAATACATATCCGGGACAGGGACTTGGCTTTGAAATGCAGTCTGAGAGTCCCAATCTTCAGCCTGTACTTTCATACCAGATTATTATACCTGAAAATGTAAATATTAATCAGGCTTATAAAATGTTAAAAGAGTTAGAAGAAGAGGATCCTACTTTAAGTTTAAAATGGAATGAAGAAACTAAAGAAATAATAGCCAACGTTATGGGGCCTATTCAGATTCAGGTGCTAAAACATATTATAAAAGAACGTTTCAATATGGATGTTGAGTTTGGAACAGGCTCTATTTTGTACAAAGAAACTATAAATAACATAGTGGAAGGTGTAGGACATTTTGAGCCGCTTAAACATTATGCGGAAGTTCATTTATTAATGGAACCGGGACAGCTTGGAAGTGGAATTACATTTGAATCTAATTTAAATGAAAGTCTTTTAAGTCGTAACTGGCAGAGACTTATTATGACACATTTGGCAGAGAAGGAACATAAAGGTGTTTTAACAGGTTCGCCTATAACAGACATTCATTTTACTCTTGTAGCAGGAAAGGCTCATCTTAAGCATACGGAAGGTGGAGATTTTAGAGAGGCTACATATAGAGCTATAAGGCAGGGATTAAAGAAGGCAGAGTCAGTATTGCTTGAACCGTATTATAATTTTACTTTGAAAATTCCTTCAGAAAATATAGGCAGGGCAATGACAGACATTGATCAAATGAGTGGCAATATTAATCAGCCTGAAACAGAAGGAGAAATGAGTGTAATAACAGGCTTTGCACCTGCTGCAACAATTGGGGATTACATTAATACTGTTAATGAATATACTCATGGAACCGGGACATTGTCTCTTGATTACAAAGGATATGGCCCGTGCCACAACAGTGAGGAAATAATAGCTGAAAAAGCCTATGACAGTGAGGCAGATATTGCAAATCCTACAGGTTCGGTTTTTTGTTCGCATGGTGCAGGATTTGTTGTTCCGTGGGATCAGGTTGAACAATATATGCATGTGAAAACAGATTCTAAAAATGGTGAAATGTATGATATTGAAAATGTACCTGTAATAAGAAGCGCAAGCAATACATACAGAGATTCCTATGCAACAGATAAGGAATTAGAAGAAATCTTTGAAAAAACATTCGGACCAATAAAAAGAAAGAAGTATACTGAGAAAAAAGTAAGACAGTATAGTGAAAATAAACAAAAAGCCACACATAAAAAAGTCTTACCTCAGTGTCTTTTAGTAGATGGTTATAATATTGTTTTTGCATGGGATGAATTAAAGGAAATTGCAAAAACAAACATTGATGGAGCAAGAGACAGACTTTTAGATATAATGTGTAATTATCAGGGGTATAAAGGTAATACAGTTATTGTTGTTTTTGATGCTTATAATGTAAAAAAACATGCAGAAACTGTTTCGAAATATCATAATATCTATGTAGTATATACTAAAGAGGCTGAAACAGCAGATATGTATATAGCAAAAACAACTCACAAACTTGCCAATAAGTTTCAGGTTACAGTTGCAACGTCAGATGCTTTAGAACAGCTCATAATAATGGGACATGGGGCACTTAGAATGTCGGCGTCTAACTTTAAGGAAGAAGTGGACAACGTAAATAAAGCAATTTCAGAACAAATAAATAAAACCAGTCGATTGGAAAATTATGTTTTAAAATAATTAAAAAATAAGAGGCTTTATCACTAATTATGATAACAAAAGGATTGTTATGTCAGTAGTGCTAAAGCCTCTTATTTTAAAGATTGTATTTACGTAACATATAACTGATTTGTAGCACATATGCAAGCATTTGTGGACCAGCCATTAGCTGGCCATACCATGGCTTTCCATAGTCTTTTGGACTGTTTATAAATTTAATTAGTTTGTTGTAATCAATATATTTCTGTAATTTATTATTAGATTTATATTCTTCAATAACCATAGTTCCGAGAAGTTTTTCGTAAGTCGGATCATAGGTTTTAGGATATGGGCTTTTTTTTCGGTAAAGAATTTCAGGTGGAAGATATTTTTTTCCACATTCAACAAGAAGACTTTTTACCTGATTATTATAACATTTGTATTCCCATGGAACATTAAAAACATATTCCAGTATGCGGTAATCTGCGAAAGGAACTCTTGCTTCAAGTCCTGAATACATACTGCATCTGTCCATCCTATTTAAAAGAGTCATCATAAACCAACGGATGTTTAACCAGGAAATCTTTCTATGGTTGTATTCAGTTATGGTTTCGCCGTCTGTATGAGGGCATTGGTTAATTGAAGTCTTATAAGCGTCATCTACATATTCTTTTAATGGCAGTGAATTAATGAAATCATCTTTAAACAAAACAATTCTAGGGCTTAAATCGTAAGACCATGGAAATGTGTTTTGCATATACATTTCTTTCCTGTGAAACCACGGATAGCCACCGAATATTTCATCGGCACATTCTCCGGTTAAAGTTACACGGCATTCTTTAGAAACAAGATTACAGAAATAAAGCATGGATGATTCAACATCAGCCATATTTGGAATATCTCTTGCATCAACTGCTTTAAAAAGACAATCAATTTGATTAGAATTATTGCATTCTAAATATTTATGTTTACTATTTATGTGGTTAACCATAATATCCACGAAAGGTTTATCCCTTGAAATTTGAAAAGCATTAGACTTAAAATTAATATCATTGTCTACAAAGTCAAAAGAGTAAGTATTTAAATTCTTATCAGGAAGGTTATCCTGCACAATGGCAGAAACAAGACTTGAATCTAATCCACCTGATAAAAAAGTACAAATAGGAATATCTGAAACCATTTGCTTTTGTATGCTGTCAGTTATGAGGTAGCTGCATTTATCTACAGTAGTATTATAGTCGTCAATATGTGGCTTTGCTTTAAGTTTCCAATAACATAAATCTTTAACTTTAACATTATGATGGTAGTCAGTTGTTACAGTTAGATAATGTCCCGGCAGAACTTCCTTAATATCTTTAAAAACTCCGTTTCCAAGAGTATGAGCAGGACCTAACCCGATTATTTCACACCAACTATCGGAATTTATCATAGGTTTAATACCATAAGCGAAAATTCCTTTAGGCTCAGATGAAAAAACGAATTCCCTATTATTATGGTAGTAGAACAATGGTTTTACTCCAATGTGATCTCTAACAACAATCGCTGTGTCATTGTCATAGATTACAAAGGAGAAAATACCATTTAATTCCTTGAAAATATCTGTTCCAAAAACTAAATAGCAGTATAGGATTATTTCTGTGTCACCGGTTGTTTCAAAACTAATATTAAAAGAAGATAACATTTTACGTAAATAATCAGTATTGTATATTTCGCCATTATAAACAATTGTAGCTTTGTGATTTTTGTAAGCCCGTGTCATTGGCTGATGTCCGCCTTTAATGTCACGGATTGAAAGCCTTGAATGGGCAAAACCTACAAAACCACCAATAATATTATTTGGAAACTCTGTTTTATCAGAGAACCCATTGTTGTTAAGAAAACCTGAAAGATAAATATCGTCATCATCAGGCCCCCTGTGTTTTATGGCATTTTTCATTTTTTCTAGTTTGTTTTTGAGAAAATAGTAAGTCTGTTCGTTTGAAATGTTATATTTAGTCTGAAAAAAACCTGCAATTCCGCACATAAAAAACTCCATTCTACAATTTAATTAGGGTAAATAATATTTGTAAGAATACTTATAAAAAATCACAATATTGTTACGTGTGGACTTTTAATTACCGGTTGAATCTGTCTGCCCCCAAGGGCCTTTTCAATTGTATCTTCAATTAAGTCCACATGAGCAATCATTGAATTAGGTTTGGATAAATAATTATCCTGACCGAAAGGAACAAAAAATATATTTTTGGTATTAAGTAGAATACCGATATTTTTCAAATTCATACCTAATGCATCATTGGTACTTAAAAAAATAACCAAAGGTCGGTTGTTTCTTAAATGAGCCTTGGCAGCCATAAGCACAGGAGTGTCAGAAATGCCATTGGCGAGTTTAGACAGGGTATTTCCTGTACACGGTGCAATAATAAGAAGGTCTAGCATAGATTTTGGACCTATAGGTTCTGCATCGGGAATTGTGGTTATAGGCGGTTTTCCACTTATTTCTTCAGCAAGTTTCAGAAAATCTTTACATTTACCAAAACGGCTGTCAGTAGAAGAGGCGTTGTCTGAAAAAATAGTAAACAGATTAGCCTGTGTATCGGCAAGCCGTCTTAATTCTTCAAAAACTTTTTTGTAGGTACAGTATGAACCTGTAATGCCTACGCCAATGTTTTTATCCTTAAAGTTGTGTGCCATTTTCCCCAGTCCTTTCTAAATAAGAAATAATACTTTTTGCAATTAATTCCCCGGCACTTTTAGGAGCAGTTTTCCCGGGAAGTCCGGGGCATGTAACAAGGGATAATCTATATTTTTTAACAAGTTCATTGTTTATTCCATAAGGTTTTGAAGCAACTTCAAAAAGAACACAGTCTTTTTTTACTAAGCTTAAAAGATTCTCAGTCAAAACTTCACAAGGAACAGTGTTAATTATTATGTCAAAGTCACTAATACATTCAATCAGATTATCAAAAGTGGAAGTATTTAATCCGTAAGAAGAGGCCTGGCATAAATGAATTGGAGTGTGGTCATAAATAGTTACACACACGTTTAACGCCTTTAATTTAAGTGCAGTGTTTATGCCACACCTGCCAAAACCTATAATCAAAGCTTTAGCTGTATCAAGTGCAAAAGGGGTATTATTTATTATATTGCTAATTAATCCTTCAGCCGTTAGCATTGCGTTGGACCAGACAACTTTTTCATCTTTAAGAAAATCAAAATAGTTAATATTTTTCTTTTTAAGAGAAGTTGTTACATCGTTTGAAATATTTCCGGCAAAAACTGTTTGCCCCGGCTTTAATAAAGCAATAAAAGTGCTTATTGGAAAACTGGAATATAAATCACAGTTTAAATACAAACTATCTTTGGAAAAAGGAGTGCCACATAAAATGTAAGCATCTTCATTAAAATCAAAATTGTTTTTTATATAGGAACAAAATCCATTATTATTTAAGTAGGAATTTGCATATATTTGTCTTTTGTCACCGGATAATACAGCTATATTTTTCATAATCGCCTCCTCTTACAATAAAATATGCATTGCAGAAGAAATTGTGACTTACTTCTTTTTATTTTTTAAGAGAAATGATATACTTGTAGATGTTATTATTTTTGCGAAAGATAAGGCAGAAAATCAGAAGAAATTTTGCAAAAAAAAAATGGAGGAAAATATGGAAAAAAATAAAATCAAAAAAATAGCGTTAATTTTTAATATTTTACAGGTAATTGCACTTGCAGTATTTGAGGTAGTGCTTTTCAGACTTGTATCATACAAAAATAAACTAATATTAGATTATGTACCTGCTAAATATTTTATAATCTTAGAAGTTGTTCTTGTGGCAATAACTATTATTCCTTTTCTAATAAGAAAGGGAAAGAAAACATCAATTATTTCTATGGTTATATCTATATTAATGGCAATAGTGTTATTTGCAACTTCAATTTTGGGAGTGGTTTATGATAAGGATATTAAAAATGTTTTAAACAAGGCAGATCAGACCATAGATGATGTGGTAGAAAACTCTAAACTTTCAACTGAGGAATATGGTGTATATATTCTAAAGAGTGATGAGGCAGAAGAACTAAAGGATATTGAAAATTATAATTTAGGATATAACCTATCTTATGCAAAAGACGAAACAGATTCAGTATTAAAAAACGTTCTCGCAAAAGCTAACAATAAGCTTATTGCCAATGAATATGACGATTTACTTAAAATGGCAGATGAACTTTTGAATACTGAAAAAACTGCATTTATTTTTAATCAGGCAATGTTAGATCTTATTGAAAATGCAGGCGATGATACAAATGATGGTAAGAATAATGGAATTTATAAAAACTTTACCAACAAGATTAAATGTATTTATGTAGTAAATGTAAAAACTGCCGTAAAGGAATATGGTGGAGATAAGAATGTTACAAAAGAATGCTTTAATGTGTATATTAGCGGTATAGACACAGAAGGGGATGTAACAGCAAAGAGTAGAAGTGATGTTAATATTATAATGTCAATTAATCCTGTTACACATCAGGTATTGTTACTTTCGACACCTAGAGATTATTATGTGCCATTATCCATTTCTAATGGAGTAAAGGACAAACTTACTCATGCAGGAAATTATGGAATAAATGTCTCAATGGATACTCTTGAAATGCTTTATGATATTAAGCTGGATTATTTTATTCGATTAAACTTTACAGGCTTTGTAGATATTATTGATGCTCTTGGAGGCATTGATGTTGTGTCAGATTATTCTTTCTCAACACATGGATATAGCTATAGTGAAGGATTAAACAGTAATTTAAGTGGTATTCAGGCATTGTGGTTTGCAAGAGAAAGACATGCGTTTGCAGAGGGCGATAAACAAAGAGGACGTGATCAGATGAAAGTTATTGAGGCAGTTATTAAGAAAGCCCAGTCATCAGCGTTACTTAACAATTATGATGAGATTTTTGCAAATATAAGCAAGAGTTTCCAAACTAATATGCCTAAGAAAGACATTAAGGCTCTTGTAAAATATCAGCTTAATGAAACACCTAATTGGAAAGTTGTTTCTACAAGTGTTACAGGAACAGGAAGATCAGATGTAACATATTCAGTTCCAAATTCAAGAGCATATGTAATGGATCCTGATGAAAATTCTGTAAATGAAGCAAAGAAGTTATTACAGAAGATTCAGAATAACAAAAAAATAAAAGTTAAAACAACAACTGAATAATAAAAGTTGTTTTTGTAATCAAATATTAGCCCCCCTTTTTATAATATTTGATTTATAAAGGTACTATAGATTTAATCTTAAGATTTATGTTTTGCTAGAAACATAGCGCAGGAGGAAAAATATGAATAAGGATTACATTGAAAACTTTGACGATTTTAGTGATAAAGAAGAAATCAAATTGATTTCAACTAAAGCTAATACACTTAAAGTTTTGGAAGAAAGAATTACTAAGGCTAAAGTTGAGCCTATGCTAATTATTATTGCCCGGGATTATCGTATGAATAAAAGCGAGATGGCAAACGAAATCAGTAAGACTTTCAAAGGCGAAAAGATAGTTATCAGAAGTTCATCAACCAATGAAGACTGTCTGAAAAAATCTAATGCAGGCCATTATACAAGTGTATTGGATGTGGATTCATCTGATACTTCAAATATAATAAGCGCTATTGATATTGTGTTGGAATCTTATTTTTCTGATATGGATGATATATCAGAACAGCAGGTTTTAATACAGCACCAGGCAGTTGACGTGGCATATTGTGGTGTTTTGTTTACCTATGATATTCAGGGACAAAGACCATATTATCTTATTAATTATGATGACACCGGTTCCACAGATTTAGTAACAAGTGGTAGGGGTGGAAAGACATTATGGATTGCCAGAAATATTGAACTTTCACAGCTTGAAGAGCAGTGGAGAAATCTTATTGTTGCAATAGATGAAATTGAGAATATTTTTAAGATTCCCCTTGATATTGAGTTTGCGGTAAATAAGAATAATGAAGTTATCATTTTTCAGGCAAGACCTTTGGTTGCCAATTTCTCGAATATTAAGAATGTTCAGGGAACTATTAAGAATTTTTATGGAAAAATAGAAGATTTAAAATGTGAATATAAAGATATAAAAAGCGTAATTGATGGTAAAAATATGATGTTTTCCGATATGGCTTTTTGGAATCCTTCTGAGATTATAGGTACAAGTCCCCGTACTTTGGACTATTCATTGTACAGATATATTATTACTTCAGAAGCTTGGAACCAGGGACTTGTTCCGATGGGATATAGACAGCTTAATGATGAGTTAATGTATCAGATAGGAATTAAGCCATATATTAGTCTTGATTATTCTTTTTATTCATTAACACCTTCAAAGATAGACGAAAAACTTGCCACAAAACTTGTGGAATTCTATAAGAAGAAGCTGAAAAAGGATACAACGGCACATGATAAAATTGAGTTTGAAATTGTTTATTCAAACTTTGATTTTAACACTGAAAACAGAACAAAAGAATTGCTGGATAACGGTTTTTCAAAAGAAGAAAGACAGCAGATTTTAGAGTCATTAAAAGAACTTACGGTAACAAACATTAAGAATCATAAACAGATTTCAGAAAGTGATAATGAAGACATTAAACACTTAGAAAAAACCCGTAAACACATTGTTGAAAACGATATGGAATCAGAGGATGTTAACAAGATAGTTGAAGATATTCTGGAACTTTTGGAAGATATTAGAATTTATGGAACACCTCAGTTTACAAGACAGGCAAGAATGGCATTTATTGCAAGAGCTTTTTGCAGTTCATTAGTTGATTCAGGATGGTTTACAAAGAATGAAATAGATCAGTTTATGAAATCTATTGCAACTGTATCTTCTAAGTTTGAACAGGATTATCAGAAGTTCTCAGTTGGGAAAATGAGCCGAAATGAATTTAACAATAAATACGGACATTTAAGAAGCGGCACTTATGATATTAGAACAGATAGTTATAACCAGATGGTTTTCAGACCGGCAGTAGGTCATAATAAAGTTCAAAAAGTTAAAGAAGAATTTGAAGGACTTAACAGCGAAAAACTTGAAGAAGCTTTAAAATCAATAGGTTTAGATGTTACACCTAAAGATTTTAATCTGTTTTTAAGAACTTCAATTGAAGGCAGAGAATTCTTTAAGTTTGAATTTACTAAGTCACTAAGTTTAGTACTTGATTTAATACAGATGTTAGGGAAACTCCTTGACATTGACAGAAAAGATTTATCATGGATTTCAGCTTATGATTTTAAAGAATGTTTTTACTTGAACAATGAACAAATGGGTAAAAAGTTAAATGCTATTATTGTTAATAATAAAAAGCATTATGATAAATATTTAAATGCTATTTTGCCTGATGTTATTCTTGATATTACAAGTGTTTCTGTTATTCCTGTTAATGAGGCACGTCCTAACTTTATTACCTCTAAAAAGGTTGAAGGTGAAGTTGTTAATCTTGAACTTGAAACAGATGAAGACCTTATGGACAAGATTGTTATGATTCCTAAAGCTGATCCGGGATATGAATGGATTTTTACAAAGGGAATCAAAGGCTTTATTACAAAGTATGGCGGTGTGGCATCACACATGGCAATACGTTGCGCTGAATTTGAAATTCCCGCAGCAATTGGATGTGGTGAGAAGATTTACGATTATGCGTCAAAAATCAACTATATGGAACTTGATTGTGCTAACGGTATAATTAAAGAAGGTTTACAATGTGAGGATTTAAGAGCACTTATTACCCAGCGTGAAGGTGTAAATCAGTATGGAGATCCTACAGATGTATTGGAAGCAGCATATATAAGGTTCTATGAGCTACTTGGTTTTATTCCACAGCCTGCTTCTAACCACGTTAAAAACGTCGGCAAGCTATTTGAACGTCAGTGTGATTTATTAATTGTAGCCGGTGGAGGTGCTCTTCCTGTGAAATATTATGACAGACCTCATAATGAAGAACTACAGCCATACAGAGATGTAATGGAAGAAAAACTTATAAAACATTGTATTGGGGAAGGTATTCCTATTATTGCAACCTGTAGGGGAATGCAGTATATGAATGTTTTGTTTGGAGGAAAATTATTGTATCATCCTGAATTAAAGGTTGAGAGACCACGTTCAGTAGACCATGAGGTTTATCTTGTTGAAGAAGACAGAACAATATGGGTTAATAATTTCCATAAAGATGTTATTCCGATAGATGGGCTGGCATCTTGTTTTAAACCACTTGCAATTGACAGGGAAAATCAGACAATTGAAGCTTTCGGTTCTGATGAGATGAAAGTTTTGGCATTGCAGTGGCATCCTGAAAGAAAATTTGAAACAGCAAATGCTTTGGAAGAAACAAGAAAGTTAGTTGTTAATTTTATTCAGAAACACATTAAATAGTATTTTATTCAGATTATATTTTGATATTTTTAAAGCTCCATTTGAAAAAGTGGGGCTTTTGTAATATATTTACATAAAAGCGATTAAAAATGAAAGATTGGAGAATTTATGGAAGAAAAATTAAAATACTGGAGTAAAAGATATAAATTAAAAGATTTAGTAATATGTGGATATCAGGGAGGATATCCTATGATACAGTTTAAAAGAGAAGAGGATATGAGTGTTCCACATATGTCAAAATATGAGATTAATAAAGTTTTGCGAAGCGCTGAAATGAAAGGTGGAGTAAGACTTGGTGTAGCATTTAACCTTAGAAGAACTGCTTTTTTACTTGTTAATGAAGATACTATTGTAATATGTGGTCATGAATATGTTTTAGATGTTATTCTTGAAAAATTATTTGGATAGAAAATCGACAAAAAGGTTAAAAAAATATTGCATAAGACATATGAATGTAACATATTTGTAACATTCTCTTGACATTCTGTAACAGTTGGTGTATATTTATACTCGCAAGCCACAAAAGTGGAAAGAAAAGGAGTATAGATATGAGAAAAATAAGACTCATTGCTGAGGCTGTTTGTCTAATCACATCAATGACAATTACACCTGTTGTAACGTCAGTTGAGAAGAATGACAGTATGGTAGTGGAAACTGTAGCAGAAGCTAGTCAGACACCGGTACTTAAATCAGCAAATGTGATACCAATCTTACAATCAGAAGATACTACTAATTCTCTTAAACTTAAAGGTCTTGATAATGATCAGGTTAATACAGAGATTGTAAAAGAAACAATTGGAGGTTCAGCATTTATTTTGAAAGCATCTGAAGATGATGCGAATGAAACTTCAGAAGAAACAAACAAACTTGAGAATGAAAACAAATCCAATAATAAGGATGCAAACAATAAAAAGTCTAAGAAAGACGGAAAGAAATCTAAAAAGAAGAAGTCTAAGAAGAAATCTTCTTCAAAATCTAAATCAAAATATAAAAGTCTTGGAACTTTTAAAATAACAGGTTATTGCTCATGTGCAGCATGCTGTGGGAAGACAACAGGTATTACGGCATCAGGAACAAGAGCAACAGCAGGCAGAACAATTGCTGCTGACACTTCAAGATTTCCTTTTGGAACAAAGTTGAAGTTCAATGGAAACACTTACACAGTTGAAGACAGAGGTGGAGCAATTAGAGGAAACAGAATTGACCTTTATTTCAGTTCACATAGTGAAGCTCTTGCCTGGGGTGTAAGATATATGGAAGTTTTAGTAGAAAAATAAATTAGTAGTTAAAAGATAAACTTTTATAAGATGTAATATTCGTATAAAGTTAAAATTAAAGAGAATTAAAAGTTAATAAAAGAGGTTTTACTTTAAAGTGAGTTTGGCTTTGGGTAAAGCTTCTTTTTGCATTACATTATTATTTCAGGCAAACATATTGAAAAAACAGCATATTTATTGTATAATTCAATAATTGTGAAAAAATATAATTAACCCGGAGGCTAAAATGGAATTAGAAAACGAAAAGATTGAATCAAAAAATTTTATAGAATTAATAATTGATAAAGATTTAGAGGAAGGAAGATTTGACCATGTGCAGACTAGATTTCCACCAGAGCCTAACGGTTATCTTCATATAGGACATGCTAAATCTATTCTTTTAAACTATGGTTTAGCAAAGAAGTACAATGGAAAGTTTAATATGAGATTTGATGATACTAATCCTACTAAAGAGAAGGAAGAGTTCGTGGAATCAATTTTAAAAGATATTAAGTGGCTTGGTGCTGATTGGGAAGACAGATTATTCTTTGCTTCAAATTATTTTGAGCAGATGTATGAAGCAGCTATTAAGTTAATTAAGAAAGGTAAAGCATATGTTTGTGACCTTTCTCCTGAAGAAATCAGAGAATACCGTGGTACATTAACTGAGCCGGGTAAGGATAGTCCATACAGAAACAGATCTGTAGAAGAGAACTTAGAGTTATTTGATAACATGAAAAAGGGTGTTTATAAAGACGGTGAAAAAGTATTAAGAGCTAAGATTGATATGACATCACCTAACATTAACATGAGAGATCCAATTATCTATAGAGTTGCTCATATGACACATCATAAAACAGGAGATAAATGGTGCATCTATCCAATGTACGATTTTGCTCATCCAATAGAAGATGCTATTGAGGGGGTAACACATTCTATTTGTACATTAGAGTTTGAAGATCATAGACCTTTGTATGACTGGGTAGTTAGAGAATTGGAATATCCTAATCCACCTAGACAGATTGAGTTTGCTAAGTTATATGTAACAAATGTTGTTACAGGAAAAAGATATATTAAGAAATTAGTTGAAGACGGAATAGTTGACGGATGGGATGACCCAAGACTTGTTTCTATTGCAGCATTGAGAAGACGTGGATTTACTCCTGAGTCAATTAAGATGTTTGTTGACTTATGTGGAATTTCAAAGAGCCAGAGTTCAGTTGACTATGCAATGCTTGAATATTGTATTAGAGAAGACTTGAAGGCTAAGAAACCAAGACTTATGGCTGTTCTTGATCCAATTAAGGTTATAATTGACAACTATCCTGAAGATCAGGTTGAATGGTTTGATGTGGTTAACAATGTAGAATGTCCTGAACTTGGAACAAGAAAGGTTCCTTTCTGTAAGGAGATTTACATTGATAGAGAAGATTTTATGGAAGAACCACCAAAGAAATACTTTAGATTATTCCCTGGTAACGAAGTAAGACTTATGAATGCATATTTTGTTAAATGTGTAGATTATAAGAAAGACGAAAATGGAAATGTTACAGAGATTCATTGTACTTATGATCCTGAAACAAGAAGTGGAAGTGGCTTTACAGGACGTAAAGTTAAGGGAACAATCCATTGGGTATCAGCAAGACATGGTGTTAAGTCAGAAGTCAGATTATATGAAAATATTGTTGATGAAGAAAAAGGCAAGTTAAATGAAGATGGAACACTTAACTTAAATCCTAATTCATTAACTGTATTAAAAGACTGCTATGTAGAGCCAAATATTGCAGATGTTAAGCCGGAAGACAAATTCCAGTTTGTAAGACAGGGATACTTCTGTGCAGACTTAAAAGATTATACAAAAGAGAAACCTGTATTTAACAGAATTGTTTCACTTAAAAGTTCATTTAAGCTACCTAAATAAAAAGCTTGGACAAAACCAGAGTAAATTGTAAACAGTACTGTGAATTTTGAAAAGGAGCCACACCGAGGTGTAGCTCCTTTTCAAATAAAAGAAACGTATGAAAAAAAATAAAGCATCCAATTAAGAGTAGTTATTTAATTCTCATCAAATAAGTGTATTTCTATAAATCTTCAACCTCGTCTTTAAGTAGGTCATCACCTTCGCCAAGGTCTACGTCATCTTCTGTTTCAACATCTTCATTTACAGCGTCTTCGTCTACGAAATCATCTTCATTAAAATCATGTGTGTAAACTTCTTCGTAGTCATCTTTTCCAACAAATTCCGAAACAATGTCTTTTGCCTGATTTACAACATTTTTAACTTTGTCCTTTGCCATCTGAATGTTTTCTTCACCAACTTTTTCTACAAAAACGTCTTTGGCATCCATTGCTTTATCTTTGGCTTCGTCTACCTTATCCATTACCTTTTCGATATTTTCTTCACCAACTTTTTCAGTAACAATGTCTTTAACCTTATCAGTTACATCTGCAACCTTGTCAACAGCTTTATCAGTTACATCTTTAGCTTTTCTTCTGTTAAAGGTAATTGTGACTTTCTTGTTGCCATCATTGTCATTGCCGGTGTTTACCTGAAAGATTTTTTCGTCATCAAAATCTTCAAAGCCTTCATTTTCGTCTTTTTTATTTTTTACATATAAAGCTCCACCAACTGCAGCACCGGCAACTGCTGCCGCACCTATTATTTTCTTAAAGAATCCCATAGCTATATCCTCCATTTCGGTAAATTGTTAAGATAATTATAATACTATTTTTAACTAAAATAAAGCAATAATACACAATTTTAGAAAAAAACATTGCCACAAATTGTTGAAATAGCAGGACAAAAATGTTAGTCTACTAAATGGTGAATAAAAACAAGTAAAAAAGAAATTTTTCAGAGAAAAATCAACTCTTTTATAAAAAATCATAAATTGAATTTTATTATAAAAGTGAGAATAAAAGTAAATTAGATAAAAATAAGAAAGGATGAAGAATGTATGGATACAAAGATTGTATTTTTTGACATTGACGGTACGATTTACAGCTATGAAAAGGGGATTCCAAAAGATACGGCAAAGGCCATTGAGCTTTTGAAGGCTAATGGGCACATACCGGTTATTTGCACAGGAAGAACAAAATGCATGATTTACCCTGATTTTATAAACTTAGGATTTGATAACATAATTGCAGGTGCAGGAACTTACTGCGAGACAAATGGAAAAGAACTTTACTATAAGAAGCTTGAGGATGCTGAAGCAAGAAGAGTTATTGACGGTTTCCTTGAATATGGATTTTTTCCATTGGCAGAAGGAAAAGAATATATTTATGTTGGAACTGATACTTCTAATCTTATTCATGCAAACGTACAGTATATGGACGTACATTATGAGAAAAATCCTAATTCAATTAAAACAGTAGAAGAAAAACATATTGAAATTTCCAAGGTAACCGGTGGCTTTCAGAATGATAGTGATATGAAAGCTTTTAGTGAAAAGTTTAAGAACGACTACTCGATTATTAACCATAACAATATGCTTCTTGAATTTATTCCAAAGGGATACAATAAAGCAGTTGGAATTGACAGACTTATTAAAGAAATAGGCATTCCAAAAGAGGACACATATGCCTTCGGAGACAGCTTTAATGACATTGATATGCTTAACTATGTTGAATACGGTTGCTTAATGGGCAATGGTAATCAGGAACTTAAAAATAAAGTAGAATACAAAACAGACAGATTTGATGAAGGTGGAATTTATAACGGCTTAAAGAAGTTTGAATTAATTTAGAAAAGAAATGGTAAACGAAAAAAATAATGGATAATACATTTGGAGAAAAAAGCAGACAAAATTTTAGAATAGAAATAGAAAACAAAAATACAATTATAAAAGAGATTACAGATTTTGACTTGGAGCAGACTTTAGAATGTGGCCAGTGCTTTAGATTTTACAAGCAGGATGAAGAAGATTATGTTGTGGTTGCTTTTAATAAGTTGCTTCATATTAAACAAAGTGGTAATCAATTAATTTTTTTTAATACTGAAAAGCCTGATGTGGAAAACATATGGATTCCATATTTTGACCTTGAAAGAGATTATAATGAAATTAAATCTTTCCTTTTAAAAAAAGATAGTAAATTAGAAGAAGCTATTAAGGAAAAGTGGGGAATACGTATTCTTAATCAGGAATTTTACGAGACATTAATATCTTTTATTATTTCCCAAAATAAACAAATACCACATATTAAGCAGTTGGTTAGAAGAATAAGTGAGGAATACGGTGAGTATTTAGGAGAAGTAAACGGTGAGAGATATTATTCTTTTCCTGATGTGAAAACTCTTGGAACAATAACTGAGGAAGCTTTTAGAGAGATGAAAACAGGGTTCAGGGCACCATATCTTTACGATGCGGCACAGAAACTTGCAACAGGTGTGATTTCCATGGAAACATTAAAAGGATTAAATGAAAATGAAACCAGAGATAAACTAATTAGCATAAAGGGCGTAGGCGAAAAAGTGGCCAACTGTGTAATGTTGTTTTCTTTAGGCTTTCGAGAAGCATTCCCAGTAGATGTTTGGATAAAGAGAATAATGGAAAGCGTTTATTTTAATGGAGAGGATACACCAAAAGACAAAATTCAGCTTTTTGCAAAAGAACAGTATGGAGAATATGGCGGTTATGCACAGCAATATCTCTTTTGTTTTGGAAGAGAAAACAAGGTTGGAACGAAGAAATAATTAGCAAAAAATATAATCAGCAACAGAATAATTTATAAAGTTTTGATGACAAAATATTAAATAATTGTAAAAAATCAGATTTACTATTGCATTAATTCCAAAAAGTGTTAATATAGTTCATAGTTGATTGGCACTCAAAGAAGATGAGTGCTAACAAAGAAATGAGACAGAATAGATGGAGGTTTTAAAATGAAATTAGTACCATTAGCAGACAGAGTAGTATTAAAGCAGAGCACTCCTGAAGAAAAAACAAAGTCAGGAATAATTTTAACAAGTCAGACACAGGAAAAACCACAACAGGCAGAAGTTGTTGCAGTAGGTCCCGGTGGAGTAATTGATGGAAAAGAAGTAACAATGACAGTTAAGGTTGGAGATAAGGTTATCTTTTCAAAATATGCAGGAAATGAAGTTAAGCTAGACGAAGAAGAATTTATTATTGTAAAACAGTCTGACATTCTTGCTGTTGTTGAAGACTAATAAAGGGTTAAAGCCCTAAATTATATAACCAGTTTGGAGGTAATTTAAAATGGCTAAGGAAATTAAATATGGAGCAGAAGCCAGAAAGGCTTTAGAAGCCGGCGTAAATCAGTTGGCAGATACAGTAAAGGTTACATTAGGACCTAAAGGAAGAAATGTAGTATTGGATAAATCTTTTGGTGCACCTTTAATTACAAATGATGGTGTTACAATTGCAAAGGAAATCGAATTAGAAGATTCTTTTGAAAACATGGGCGCACAGCTTGTAAAAGAAGTTGCTACAAAGACTAACGATGTAGCAGGTGACGGTACAACAACAGCCACAGTTTTGGCTCAGGCAATGATTAATGCAGGTATGAAGAACCTTGCTGCAGGAGCTAATCCTATTATCTTAAGAAAAGGTATGAAGAAGGCTACAGATTGTGCTGTAGAAGCAATTGCTGACATGAGCAGTGTTGTAACAGGAAAAGAACAGATTGCCAAGGTTGCAGCTATTTCAGCAGGTGATGAAGAAGTTGGTAACATGGTTGCAGATGCAATGGAAAAGGTTTCTAACGACGGTGTTATTACTATTGAAGAATCAAAGACGATGAAGACTGAACTTGACCTTGTAGAAGGTATGCAGTTTGACAGAGGATATATTTCAGCATATATGGCAACAGATATGGAAAAGATGGAAGCTACACTTGATGATCCATATATTCTTATTACAGATAAGAAGATTTCAAATATTCAGGAAATCCTTCCTGTTCTTGAACAGATTGTTCAGTCAGGAGCTAAGCTTCTTATAATTGCTGAAGATGTTGAAGGTGAAGCATTAACAACATTAATCGTTAACAAGTTAAGAGGAACATTTAATGTTGTAGCTGTTAAGGCACCTGGATATGGTGACAGACGTAAAGAGATGTTAAAGGACATTGCAATCCTTACAGGTGGTCAGGTTATTTCAGAAGAATTAGGTCTTTCACTTGCAGATACTAAGATTGAAGATTTAGGTAGAGCTAAATCAGTTAAGGTTGCAAAAGAAAATACAATCATTGTTGACGGTCTTGGCAATTCAGAAGAAATTGCAGGCAGAGTTGCACAGATTAAGGCACAGTTGGAAGAAACAACATCTGAATTTGACAAAGAAAAATTACAGGAAAGACTTGCTAAGTTAGCAGGTGGTGTTGCAGTTATCAGAGTTGGTGCAGCAACAGAACCTGAAATGCAGGAAAATAAACTTAGAATGGAAGATGCTTTAAATGCTACAAGAGCTGCAGTCGAAGAAGGTATTATTGCAGGTGGTGGTTCAGCATATATCCATGCTTCTAAGAAGGTTGCTGAATTAGTAGAAAGTTTAGAAGGAGATGAGAAGACAGGTGCTTCTATTATCCTTAAAGCACTTGAAGCACCATTATTTACTATTTCACACAATGCAGGACTTGAAGGTTCAGTTATTGTAAACAAAGTTCGTGAATCAGAACCTGGTACAGGATTCGATGCATTACACGGAGAATATGTAAAAATGGTTGATGCAGGTATTCTTGATCCGGCTAAGGTTACAAGAAGTGCATTACAGAATGCTACAAGTGTTGCAAGTACATTACTTACAACAGAATCAGTTGTAGCTAATATTAAAGAAGATACACCAGCCATGCCACAAATGAATCCAGGCATGGGAATGTAATATATATTCTGATAAATAATTTAAAGGTCTACAGAATGAAATCTGTAGGCCTTTATTTTTTTGAATAACTGGAATTTTGAAAGACTTATTATCTAAAAAAGTGAGAAAAATCTAATTTAATCAAATATTTATAAAATATGGATAAAAAATATATAAATATACCAATTTAATGGTAAAAATAGCCAAAAACCATTGCCTAATATTGTACATTTAGTTTAAAAACATTTTTTTACCGTTAATTATTTGGAATAGGGTTTATACTATGGTAAAATAATTGAAACGATTTAAATTATTTTATGGGAATGAAAAAGGAGAAAATAATGAAAGGATTAAAAGATTTTAAAAAGAAATTTTTGGTTGTAACATTAGTGACAGCAGTTACTTTTTCAGGCATAAATCTGCCGGTTACAACAGTTAATGCGGCAACTGCTGTTGCTCCAAGTGTATTATCTTTTGTAGAACAGGATGATAGTACATGCACAATCAAGTGGAGTAGTGTTCAGGGAGCAACTTATAATGTTTACAAGGCTAAAAGCCGTTATGCAACATATAACAAGGTTGCTACAGTAGACACTAACTCATACACTGACACAGCATATGATGGTGAATATTATAAGGTTACATCTGTAGTTAATGGTACAGAATCGTCTATGTCACTTGCAACATCATATGAAATTGAAACATTTGGTTATAATACTAATATTTTTGAACCAACAGATAACAATTCAGAAATTCAAAGTTACATAAACAATGTTTATAAGACAACAGAATCAGGTCAGTTTGGTAGTGACAGATATGCATTTCTTTTTGCACCTGGAACATATTCTGACAGCTTAAATGTTGAAATTGGATTTTATACTCAGGTTGCAGGACTTGGATTAACTCCAACAGAAACAACAGTTGGAAATGTTCGTTCTAAGGCTGAATGGATGAAAGGCAGAAAGTATGATGGTGGTGTAAACTATAATGCATTATGTAACTTCTGGCGTTCAGTAGAAAACTTAACAACAACATCTAAGTCTACAATTTGGGCTGTTTCTCAGGCAACATCAATGAGAAGAATGAATATAAAAGGAAATTTATATTTACATCAGGATGGAGGTTATGCCAGCGGTGGTTTCCTTGCAGATACAAAGGTGGCAGGAACAGTTTCAGGTGGTTCACAGCAACAGTGGCTTACAAGAAACTCTGAAATGAGTAAATTTGAAGGTGTTGTTTGGAACAATGTTTTAGTTGGGTGTGGCAGCAACGTTAAAGGAGTGGAAAAAGGCTGGCCATATGCAGCTAACACAGTAGTAGAAAAAACTCCTGAAGAAGTAGAAAAGCCATTTCTTACAGTAAATGACGGTAAATACAGTGTTTTTGTTCCTAAAGTAAAAAACAATACAGTAGGTGTTTCATGGTCAGGGGATAAGGTTGACGGTGAGTTTATTGATTTAGATAAATTTTATGTTGCAAAACCTGGCGATAGTGTTGCAAAGATTAATAGTCAGCTTAATGCAGGAAAGAATTTAATCTTAACACCTGGTATCTATTCATTAGATGCACCTATTGAAATCAAGAATGAAGACACAATAGTTTTAGGACTTGGATATGCAACATTAAAGCCAACAAATGGCAATGAATGTATGAAAGTTGCTGATGTTGGTGGCGTTTCTATTGCAGGTGTTTTATTTGATGCCGGACAGGTTAATTCATCAACACTTTTAACTGTTGGTACAGCAGGAAATAAGACAAGCCACAAGGATAATCCTATTACTCTTTGCGATACATTCTATAGAGTAGGTGGAGCAGATGAAACTCCGGGTAAGGCAACAACTTGCGTCATAATTAATAGTAGTGATGTAATTGGAGATAACTTCTGGGTATGGAGAGCAGACCACGGTAAAGGTGTAGCATGGACAAAGAATACAGCAGATCACGGTGTAATTATTAACGGTGATAATGTTACAACATACGGTTTAATGGTTGAACATTTCCAGAAATACCAGACAATGTGGAATGGTAACGGTGGAAAATGTTATATGTATCAGAGCGAACTTCCGTACGATATTCCTAATCAGAGTTCATGGAATGCATCTGGAAGTTATGGATATACAGACTATAAGGTTGCCGATAATGTAACAAGTCATGAAGGATATGGAATAGGCATTTACTCATGTTATCAGGCAGGAACATGTTTCCTTAAGTCAGCAATTGAATGTCCTGACACACCAAATGTTAAGTTTACAAATGTATGTACATATAGTTTAAGTGGAAATGGTGGTATAGATTATGCCATTAATAACAGTGGTTACGCCGTTATGGCAAACGGTGAAATGTGTAAAGTAATGTCATACAACAATGGCAATGCAGCACAGGACAAGACATATGAAAATGCCAGAAAATATATTTGGGGTACAACAGTTGACATTAAAGGGAAGACAGATTTATTCTCAGATACATTTAAAGCAACATATACAGGTAAGAACATTACCCCTAAGGTAACAGTAAAATATAAAAACATTACTTTAAGAGAAGGCATTGACTATAAAGTTGTTTACAAGAACAACAAAAAAATCGGCACAGCAAAGATTTATGTAATTGGTCTTAATAATTTTAAAGACAGCAATACATATAAGATGAAAATTATTCCAGCTAAGACAAAGATAACAAAGAAGAAAGCTACAAAGAAAAAAATCACTTTAAAACTTAAAAAAGTTAAAGGTGCAACAGGCTATCAGGTTGTGTATTCTCTTAAAAAGAACTTTAAGGGTAAGAAAAACATTAACACAAAGAAGAGAACTGTTGTTATTAAGAGAAAGAAATCAGGTAAGTATTATGTAAAGGTTAGAGCTTACAAAAAAATTGGTAAGAAATATGTATATGGAAATTATACAAAGAGAATAACAATTAAATAAAGAAGCTGTCAAAAAGTTTTCAATTTGATTTTTTAAGAAAAGGACTATTTACGTATTAAGATTATGCAAATAGTCCTTTTTATATGGCAATAGGACTTTTTCTATGATAAAATAACCTGTAGCTTTACATAATGATTAGCTTTGGAGAATAAAATGGATTTAAATAATTTGAAAGGTATTGGAGAAAAAACTGAAAAATTATTTTATAAGGCAGGTGTTGAAAAGGTTAATGACCTTTTAAGATACTATCCAAGATATTATGATGTTTTTGAAGAGCCTGTTTTAATAAGAGATTTGGAATGTGACAGAACTCAGGCAATTAAGGGAACTGTCGTAAGAGAAGTTTCTGTTAAACGTGTGCGAAATCTTCAGGTTGTTACAGGGTATCTTAGAGATGAAAGAGGGGACGCCATTAAGGCCACATGGTTTAACTCACCTTATTTAAAGGGAAAGCTTACAATTGGAAGTACTTTTATTTTTAGAGGATTTGTAAAAGAAAACTATAGCAACTTTTCTATTGAGCAACCTAAAATCTTTGGCATTGCAGAATACAATAAGAAAAAAGGTGAAATGCAACCTGTATATCCATTAGTTTCAGGGTTAACAAATAATATGGTTCAAAAAGCTGTTAAGCAGGCGCTTAAACTAGTTGAAACAGAAGAATTTCTTCCAGAGAAAATCAGGAATAAATATGGCTTGGAGGGTTTACAGCAGGCAATAGAGCATATTCATTATCCTACAGACAAAAATCAGTTATACAGTGCAAGAAAAAGACTGATTTTTGATGAGTTCTTTATGTTTATTTATAACATTCGTAATTTAAAGGATAAAAACACTGAAATTCATAACCGACATATATTGGTGGAACCAAAAGAAGTTAAAACTTTAATAAATAATCTTCCATATGAACTTACAAATGCGCAAAAACGTACCTGGGAAGAGATTAAAAGAGATATATCTTCAACTAAGGTTATGAACCGATTAATACAGGGAGATGTAGGTTCAGGAAAAACAATTATAGCTTTTTTTGCATTAATAACTGCTGCATTAAATAATGGTCAGGGGGCGATGATGGCTCCAACTGAAGTTCTTGCAAGACAGCACTATGATAACCTTATAGAATTGATTAAGGAACATAACATTAATGTGAATCCGGTAGTTCTTGTAGGATCAATGACAGCAAAAGAAAAAAGAGAAGCTTATAAAGTTATCGAATCAGGAGATGCAGATATAATAATTGGAACTCATGCCTTAATTCAGGAAAAAGTTAATTACAATAATTTGACAATGGTTGTTACAGACGAACAGCACAGGTTTGGTGTAAGACAAAGAGAAGCCATTTCTGAAAAAGGTGAACACCCACACATTATGGTAATGAGCGCAACTCCAATTCCAAGAACATTAGCAATAATAATGTATGGTGATTTGGATATTTCCGTAATTGATGAACTTCCGGCTAACAGACTTCCTATAGCTAACTGTGTTGTTGGAACAGATTACAGACCTAACGCATATGATTTTATGACTAAGCAGATAGCAAAGGGCCGACAGGTTTATGTTATCTGTCCTACTGTTGAATATAGTGAAGCTGTTGAAGGTGAGAATGTTATTGAATATGCAGAAAAATTAAAAAGAATAATGCCTGTATCAGTAAACATTGAATTCCTTCACGGAAGAATGAAACCGGCAGAAAAAAATGAGATTATGGATAGATTTGCCAATAATCAGATTCAAATACTTGTTTCTACAACGGTAGTTGAAGTAGGGGTTAATGTGCCTAATGCAACTGTAATGATGGTGGAAAATGCTGAACGATTCGGTCTTGCCCAACTTCATCAGCTTAGAGGACGTGTAGGTCGAGGAAAATATCAGTCTTACTGCATTTTTATTAATGGCTCAGGAAAGAAAGAAGCATTAGAAAGACTAAATATTCTTTGCAAGTCAAATGATGGCTTCTTAATAGCCAATGAGGACTTAAAATTGCGAGGCCCCGGAGACTTCTTCGGTGTAAGACAAAGTGGTGATTTTGAGTTTAGACTAGGAGATATAATGAACGATGCAAATATATTAAAGCAGGCATCAGAGGCTGTCGAATTAATTTTAAATGAAGAGGTTGAAATTTCTGACAAACAGCGTAAAATAATCATAGAATATGAAAACGATTCTATCAATATATAAAATATTTGGTGTTACATAAAGTAACGGAATGGAGTTTAAAATGAATATAGTAGTTCTTTGTGGTGGAAACAGCACAGAAAGAGAAGTATCAATAAATTCAGGATC
Source organism: Eubacterium ventriosum (assembly GCF_025150745.1). Lineage (NCBI taxonomy): Bacteria > Bacillati > Bacillota > Clostridia > Eubacteriales > Eubacteriaceae > Eubacterium > Eubacterium ventriosum. The sequence continues at coordinate 1,992,530 of NZ_CP102282.1, read as the reverse complement.
AATGGTTTGTGAAGCTTTAAGAAAGAAGAATCATAATGCTATTCTGATGGATGTATACTTTGGACTTGAAGATATAGATATTTTTGAAAAATCAGCTAGCAAATATGATGTTGAAAGTGTAAAGAAGAACATTCAGTCATTATCAGATAAGGTTAGCGAAGACAGAAGAAGTTTCTTTGGTAATAATGTTATTGAAATTTGCCAGAAAGCTGATATTGTTTTTATGGCTCTTCACGGAAAGAATGGTGAAGACGGAAAGTGTCAGGCAGCTTTTGATTTATATGGTATTAAATATACAGGTTCAGGCCATCTTGCAAGTGCAATAGGAATGGACAAAGGCGTTACAAAACAGATTTTTATGTCAAAAGGTGTTCCAACAGCTAAGAGTGTGTGGATTAAAAAAGGCGAAAGCACAGACCTTAAAGACTATGGAATGAAAGTTCCTGTTGTAGTTAAAGCATGTAATGGAGGTTCAAGCGTTGGCGTTGTTCTTGTTCACCAAGAAAGTGAATATGAAGATGCAGTAAAAACCTGTTTTGAATTAGATAATCAGATCCTTGTGGAAGACTTTATTAAAGGCAGAGAGTTTTCCATTGGAGTTATTAATAAAAAAGCCCTTCCTGTAGTTGAAATTATTCCAAGAGATGGATGGTATGATTACAAGAATAAATATAACGGAGCTACAGAAGAAGTCTGTCCTGCCAATCTTAATGATGAATTAACAAAGAAGATTCAAAAGGTAGCTGAGGATGCATGTAATGCTATTGGCTGTGAACCTTATGCAAGAGCAGATGTTATGATGGATGCTGATGGCAATATGTTCTGTCTTGAAGTTAATACCTTGCCGGGAATGACAGCAACATCACTTGTACCACAGGAAGCAAAGGCAGTAGGTATGGATTTCCCTACATTGTGTGATTATCTTGTAGAGTTATCATTAAAAAAGAATAACTAAAATATTTTAATTAAACAATTTTGAACTGAAAATAAGGAATATACTTTTATGAAAAATATGACTTTGGAAAACATTGCGAAAGCCTGCAATGGTATTTATGTTGGAGATGAAGATTTAAAATCAAAAGAAATAACAGGTGTGGAAAAAGATAGCCGACTTATTGAAGACGGTTATTTGTATCTTCCTTTTGTGGGAGCAAGAGTGGATGGTCACGATTTTATACCACAGGTTTTTGATAAAGGGGCTTTGTGTACTTTATCAGAAAAGGATTTGAATAATCCTAAGGGACCTTATATTAAGGTAGAATCAGTTGCAACAGCCCTTAAAGATATTGCTGAATTCTATAGAAAACAACTTAGCTGTAAGATTATCGGAATAACAGGAAGTGTTGGAAAAACAAGCACAAAAGAGATTATTGCGTCTGTTTTGGAAGAAAAATTTAAAGTTTTAAAAACTGAGGGCAATTACAATAACGAAATTGGTGAACCTCTTACAATTTTAAAAATAAGAGATGAACATGAAGTTGCTGTTATAGAAATGGGCATTAGTGATTTTGAGGAAATGCACAGATTAGCTAAAGTTTCAAGACCTGATGTTTGTGTAATTACCAATATTGGAACATGTCATCTTGAAAACTTAGGAGATAGAGATGGTGTATTTAAGGCAAAGACAGAAATGTTTGATTATGCATCTAAAGATTGCTTTGTTGTACTTAATGGTGATGACGATAAGTTATCTAATGTTAAGGAAGTTAATGGACATGCTCCTGTTTTTTTTGGAATTGACACGGACAGAGATGTTATGGCAATAAAATACGAAAGTCTTGGTATCCAGGGAACAAAGGTTAAAATTAAATATTTTGATAAGGAATTAGATACAGTAATCCCTATTCCAGGCTATCATATGATTTATAATGCAATGGCCGCAGTTTGCATTGGCTCTTATTTTGGAATGACTTTAGATGAAATAGATTCAGGAATCAGAAATCTTAAAGCAATTGGTGGTAGAAATAATATTTTTACAACAAACGGAATAACTGTAATAGATGATTGTTATAATGCAAATCCAATGTCAATGAAAGCTTCAATTAATGTTTTATCACAGGCTAATGGCAGAAAAGTTGCTATTTTAGGTGATATGTTTGAATTAGGCGAAAACTCAAAAAAATTACATAAAGAAGTTGGACAGGCTGCTGTTGGAAAAGTAGACATACTTGTATGTATTGGAAATCTTTCAAAAGACATTGCAGAAGCGGCAATAGAAGGCGGATGTAATACATTGTATTTCCCTAATAAAGCAGATTTCGAGGATAATCTTTCTGCATACATTAAAGAAGGAGATACTGTTTTAATTAAAGCTTCCAATGGTATGAAGTTTAAAACAATAGTTGAAAAATTAAAAGGTTAATTATAGACAAGAGATTAGACATAAAGTTAGGGGCTGTCGCAAAAGCGGCGGCCCCTTTATTTACTTAATAAGAAATTCCTTTGGAATTTCTATTAAGTAAAAATCCTATTAAATAATTAAATCATGATTATTTACCGCTCATCTGTCTTTCCTGAGCTTCAATCATCTTCTTAACCATCTGTCCACCCACAGAACCTGCCTGGGCTGATGTTAAGTTTCCGTTATAACCATCTGTAAGCTGAACGCCTACCTCTGATGCACATTCCATTTTGAATCTGTTCATAGCACCCTTTGCTTCAGGAACATTAACTTTGTTAGTGTTACTCATTACTCATTACCTCCAACAATTAAATTATTTAGTAACTAAGTTCATATGAAGTTGTTACACTAATATTATGTGGAAGTTTTATTTTTATAAACTGGTAACTTGTTGCTAATATGACAAAAAAATCCATCTTTCATAAAAAAATAAGACGTCAAATCAATATTCAGATTTATTATTTTTCAAATAATCTAATATAATGTGGCTATATTCAGTAATAGTATTATCGTTAATACTGTCAGCCTTAATATATTGATTCTTATCCTTATATTCTAATTTAAAACAATTTTCAAAATTCTTAGACTTTGAATCAAATATAGGAAGAAAACTTCCTGAAAACTTTTCATAACATGTGGAAGCAGTGGCAGCCTTTCGAAACTTTTTATCCATAAATTCTCCGATACTTTTGTGAATAGCACGGTCTTCCAATGGAAGAAAATAATAATCCTTATAATTTTTAAAGAAATACTTAAATGTGCCGTTACATAAATTAATTGAAATGTTTAAAGTGTTATTCTGAATATTTAAGTGAATGCCATTAAAGTTATGTGAAATATTAACAGGCACAGCATTGTTTAAAGTTATACTAACAAGTAATTCCTGTTGAATATCCCCGTCAAAATTCTTATATTCATGAATTTCGTAAGAATTAACCTTATACTTATATTCAAAAATATCAGATATGGAAAGTAAATCCGTTAAGACACCCATATTCCAAACATCTTCTTTATTATGTAAAAGAAGTGGGAATAGTAAACGTTCATCTTTAGATTCCACATAATGCTTAAAGACTTCAATTAAATCTCCACCTGAAAAAGGATCACTTCTGTTAATTCCAAGAAGTTTCTCAAAAGATTTCTGTTTATTGTTTTCCATTTTAAGAATGTGATTAAGCTTTGAAACCGGTTTGTAAATATCAATACTTTGGTAATTATCAAAGTCAAATTCTAAATTGTATTTTTTACCCCTTTCTGTTACAAACGGTATGTCAAAACTGTTACCATTAAAATGAATAACAGTATCGAAATCCTTTATAAACTTATTAAATGCCATAAGAACATTGGCTTCATCATTAAAATTTTCTGCAAGCCATTGAGTATAACAAAGTTCATCTCCTGAATAGTACATACAGCCGATTAAGTAGACAATACAGTACTTTCTTGAAAAACCTGTTGTTTCAATATCAAAATATATTATTTTCTCTTTTTTTGAAAAATTCTCTATTGGATAGTTAATTTCTATATCCACTTTATTTCTAAATACTAACATAAATCTTATTTTATCAAATTAATAAAAACACAACAAGATTTTTTGATTTTTTTGGAAAATTAAAAATTCTTTTACAATATTAAGTTAATGCCTAATTAGTGAAAAAAGAGTATCAATTGGATGTTATTTACATTGAAGAAATTGGACAAAAGTATTATTATAGAATAGATGTAAAAAATTACGAAGAGAGGTAGAGTTATGTCTATTCTAACATTTAAGGGTGGAGTTCATCCATACGATGGAAAAGAACTATCCAAGGATGTTGCTGTTAGAAAAGTGCTTCCAAAAGGAGAAGTTGTTATTCCTGTTGCACAGCATATAGGGGCACCGGCAAAACCGGTTGTTGAAGTGGGACAGAGAGTATTAAAGGGACAGCTTATAGCAGAAGCGGCAGGATTTATTTCAGCTAACATTCACTCATCAGTTTCAGGAACTGTAAAGAAGATAGAACAGAGAGTTGTTCCTAACGGAAGCAAGGTTCTTTCAATAGTAATTGAAAATGATGAACAATATGAAGAGTTTCAATATGAAGCCAAAGAACAGCCATGGTCAAAGGAATATATTAGAGAGGCTGTTAAGGACTGTGGGGTTGTAGGTTTAGGTGGCGCATGCTTCCCAACTAACGTAAAACTTACACCTAAGGACGATAATGCAATCGATTATGTTATTGTTAACGCTGCTGAATGTGAGCCATACATAACATCCGATTACAGAAGATTGGTTGAACAGCCACAGGAAGTAATCGAAGGATTAAAGATTGTTTTATCTTTATTTGAGAATGCAAAAGGTGTTATTGCAGTAGAAAATAATAAGCCTGATGTTATTGAAAACTTAAAGAAACTTACTGAAAATGAAGATAGGATACAGGTAGCAGAATTAAAGACTAAGTATCCTCAGGGATCAGAAAGACATATTATTTATGCTGTTACAAAGAGAAAAATCAATTCTTCAATGTTGCCGGCAGATGGTGGCTGTATAGTTGATAATGTTGACACAATTTACAACATTTATCAGGCTGTAAAATTCCACAAACCGTTAACAGAAAGAATTGTTACTGTTTCAGGTAACGGTATAAAGAATCCTTGTAACCTGTTAGTTCCTTTTGGAACAAGTCACAGCCAGCTTGTGGAAGAAGCAGGCGGTATGGATGAATCTGTTGAAAAGATTTTGTCAGGTGGTCCTATGATGGGTCAGGCAATGTTTACTTTGGATGTTCCTGTTATAAAAGGTTCGTCTGCACTTTTAGCATTTAAAAACGATCAGGTTGCCCATGCTAAGACAACTAACTGTCTTAACTGTGGAAAATGTGCTCAGGTTTGCCCGGAAGGTTTAATTTGTGCAAAACTTGCTCATGCGGCAGATGCAGATGATATGGAGGCTTTCGTAAAAATGCATGGAATGGAATGTATTGAATGTGGTACATGCAATTACAATTGCCCTGCTAACAGAAACATTACACAAAGCGTAAGAACAATGAAAAGAAAAGTGCAGGCAGCACGTAGGAAAGGGTAAGAGTGAATAAAAAATGTATAACGTATCATCCAGCCCTCATGTAAAAAGCAAGGTTACAACTCAGAGCATAATGAGAGATGTAATTATCGCTTTAATGCCGGCTACAATTTTTGGTATATATAATTATAGTCATCTCTTCGGAGCAAAGTACGGATTAAGAAGTGCATTACTTATTATTTTAACGGTAGTTGCATGTGTATTATCTGAATATGTTTTTGAAAAGATTACTAAGAGAGAAAGCACACTTGATGATTTAAGTGCAGTAGTTACAGGTATGATTCTTGCATTGAATCTTCCTTGTACTTTCCCTTATTGGAAAGCAATGCTTGGCGGATTTTTTGCAATTGTAATTGTAAAACAGTTATTTGGCGGTTTAGGCCAGAACTTTATGAACCCTGCTTTAGGTGCAAGATGTTTTCTTGTTTTGTCATTTGCAGGAAACATGACTGCATTCTATCCTACAGATGTTAGTGGAGTAGATGCGGCTACAAGTGCAACACCTTTAACTTCATTAAAGAATACAGGGGACAGTGTTGCAAGTCTTGCAGATATGTTTATTGGTAATCATTCAGGTACAATCGGTGAAACATGCATTATTGCATTGTTAATCGGTGCTGTATATCTTGTTGTAAGAAAGATTATTGATTTGCGTATCCCTCTTACATACATAGCAGTATTTGCTGTTTGTATTATGCTTTTTAACCAGAGTACAGATCCTGTTTTCCTTGCAAAACATCTTTGCGGTGGTGGTTTGATTTTTGGGGCCTTCTTTATGGCAACTGATTATACGACATCTCCTATTACAAAAACAGGAAGATATATTTTTGGTATATGTTTAGGTCTTTTGACAGCTATTTTCAGAACATTTGGAAATACTGCAGAAGGCGTTTCATATGCAATTATATTCTGCAATCTTTTAGTTCCATTAATTGAAAAATGGACAATTCCAAGAGCTTTTGGAATTGTTAAGGCAAAAAAGGAGGGCAAATAATATGAAAAATATAATTAAAGATACTCTTATATTATTTGCTATCACTTTGGTAGCAGGACTTGGATTAGGTCTTGTATATAATGTTACAGCTAATTCAAGAGCAATGCAGGAAGAAAAGACTAAGACTGAAGCATACAATACAGTTATGCCGGGGCTTGGAAGTTTCGATAATGTAAGTTTTGACAGCGTGGCTGCCGACAAATATATTAAAGAGCAGATTAACAAAAATGAAACAGAAAAAACAATTAAATCTTACAATGCCACAATTGATGAGGTTATTAAGGCTAAAGACAAAAGTGGTAATGATTTAGGATACATTATTACAGTTACAGATAATGAAGCTTATGGTGGTTCATTACAGATGACTGTAGGTATAAAAGATGACGGAACTGTTATGGGTATTTCATTCCTTTCTTTAAGTGAAACACCTGGGCTTGGAATGAAAGCCAAAGATGATGATTTTATGAGTCAGTTTTCCAAAAAGAAAGTAGATTTCTTCAAATATACTAAGTCAGGAGCAAAAGCTGACAATGAAATTAATGCAATAAGCAGTGCCACAATAACATCTAATGCCGTAACACATGGTGTAAACGGTGCTATTTACTGTGTAGACTTTATTACAGGAGGTGGCAAATAATGAACAAATGTATTGAACGTTTATATAACGGTATTATAAAAGAAAATCCTACTTTTGTATTAATTCTCGGTATGTGTCCTACACTTGCCGTTACTTCATCATTAGTTAACGGTGCGGGAATGGGACTTAGTACAATGGCAGTTTTGGTATTGTCTAACATGGTTATTTCAATGCTTAGAAATATTATTCCTAACGGAGTGAGAGTTCCTGCATTTATTGTAATTGTAGCCAGCTTTGTTACAATTTTGCAGTTTTTATTAGAGGCATATTTACCATCACTTAACAGTGCCCTTGGTATTTATATTCCTTTAATTGTTGTTAACTGTATTATTTTAGGAAGAGCAGAAAGTTATGCATCAAAGAATCCTGTTTTACCATCAATTTTTGACGGACTTGGAATGGGACTTGGATTTACAATTGCCTTATCTTTATTAGGCGGTTTCAGAGAAATCTTAGGTGCAGGTACAATTCTTGGAATTAATATTCCACATTGGGACGGTATTGGAATCTTTGTTATGGCACCGGGAGCATTCTTTGTTCTTGCTGCTTTAATTGCAATACAGAACCAGATTAGAATAAGTCATGGCAAAAAGCCTAGAAAGCTTCAGTGCGAACAGGGCTGTGCAGGTTGTACAGGCTGTGGCAGTGATTATTCACAGTGTAATAAAGAAGAAAAGGAGGAAGCATAAATGGCAGAATGTATGTTAATAGCAGTAGGTGCTGCTTTAGTTAATAATGTAGTATTAAGTCAGTTCTTAGGATTATGCCCATTCCTTGGAGTATCAAAAAAGACAGATACAGCGGCAGGTATGGGAGCAGCTGTTATCTTTGTTATAATGATTGCATCAGCAGTTACATATGGTGTATATTATGCAATTCTTACACCACTTAATCTTGAATATTTACAGACTATTGTATTTATTCTTGTAATTGCCGCATTAGTTCAGCTTGTTGAAATGATTTTGAAGAAGTTCATTAAACCTTTATATGAAGCGCTTGGTGTATACCTTCCACTTATTACAACAAACTGTGCAGTTTTAGGTGTAGCTATTTCTAACATTGACAATGGATACAATTTTGCAGAAAGTCTTGCATGTTCATTCGGAACATCATTCGGTTTCTTAATTTCAATTGTTATCCTTGCAGGAATTAGAGAAAAATCAGAACACAATAATATTCCAAAGCCTTTCCAGGGAACACCTATTGTTCTTGTTTCAGCAGGATTAATGGCTATAGCATTTACCGGTTTTACCGGAGTTATTTAAGGAGGTAAGATATGAGTTTATTAGCAGTTAGTATATCAGTTAACAGTATCTTATATGCCGTATTAATCGTAGGTGGTGTAGGCTTATTTATAGGTATTGCACTTGGAATAGCAGGAAAATTCCTTTCAGTAGAAGTGGATGAAAAAGAAGTTGCAATAAGAGAAGCACTTCCGGGCAATAACTGTGGTGGTTGCGGATATCCGGGATGTGACGGACTTGCTGCAGCAATAGCAAGTGGTGAAAGTGAACCTTCAGCTTGTCCTGTTGGTGGCGCACCTGTAGCCAAAAAAATTGCAGACATTCTTGGAGTTGAAGCAGAAGTAGTTCCAAAAGTAGCTTATGTTTCATGTTCAGGAGACTGTGACAAGGCAAAAGACAAATACAACTATTATGGAAACATGTCATGCCAGGATGCGGCAAACATTCCCGGTGGCGGTGCAAAAGCATGTAGCTATGGTTGTTTAGGACTTGGCTCATGTGTAAAAGCTTGCGAATTTGACGCAATCCATATAGTAAACGGAAAAGCACTTGTAGACAGAGAAAAATGTAAAGCCTGTGGAAAATGTGTTGCAGCATGTCCAAAAGGACTTATTTCAATAATTCCTGCAGATCATCAATACATGGTAAAATGTCGATCAAAAGACAAAGGACGTGATGTAATGCAGGCATGTACAGCAGGATGTATCGGATGTGGACTATGTGCAAAGAACTGTCCAAATGATGCAATCGATTTTGAATATAATCTTGCAACAATAAATCAGGACAAATGCAAAAACTGTGGCATTTGTGCTGCAAAATGCCCTAAGAAAGTTATAGAAAAATTATCATAGTTTTCTTTCTATGCATAATATTAATAAAAAACCTCACACTATTATAGATACGAAGATTTTAAAATTGTACGGGTTTGCCTTTTGCCGAAAGTGCTCTGAGGCCGTCGGTCCTTAGGAGGTGGGGCAGTGAAACTGCTACAGCTTCTTAGTACCGCTACGAGCCGAGGGCAGCGGAAGCGTGCTTTAGCAATGGCAAACCTGTACAATTTTTTAGAAATTCGAATCCGGAAAGTGTGAGGTTTTTTATGTTAAATAAAGAGAAGAGAGAAAACTATGAAAAAAATTCTGAATATAGTTTCATTAAGGGTAATATCGAATTGGATGAACAAAAATTGGACCAGTTGTTGCATTTAGAGGAAAATTTTGATTTACTTAAAAGAGAGTTTGATATTGGAGATAAGAGGGCTGTTATTTATTACATTAATGGTTTTTGTAAAGATGATATGCTGCAGAAGATTCAGGAGTTTTTTTTGGGGATTGATGTGTCTGATGTGGAGAGCTCTGTAATAGATTTTGCCAATAATCAGATTCCTTATTTGGAAATTAATTTGTATGGGGATAAGTATAACGTGGTTACCATGCTTTTGTCCGGGGTTTCCTGTTTGCTTATTGATGGCTTTAATAAGGCTATTTTGATTGATGCTAGGGAGTATCCCGCAAGAAATGTTCAGGAGCCAGAGAAGTACAAGGTCCTTAGAGGTTCAAGAGATGGTTTCGTTGAGACTTTAATTCTTAATACAGCCCTTATTAGAAGAAGAATTAGAAATCCTGAGTATATTTGCAAAGTTATGCGTGCAGGAAAAAGTTCAAGAACGGACATTGCTATTTGTTATATGAATGACAGGGTTGACAGAAAATTGCTTGACCGTATTATTAGTAATATTGAAAAAATAGATGTTGATGCATTAACTATGAATCAGGAAAGTCTTTCGGAGGCGGTTTATAAAGGCAAGTGGTTTAATCCATTTCCAAAGTTTCGCTATACTGAAAGACCTGATACGGTTGCTGCATCTGTTTTAGAGGGACAGATTGCCATTCTTGTTGACAATTCCCCTGCGGCAATGCTTCTTCCCACAACTATTTTTGATGTGATAGAAGAGGCGGACGACTATTATTTCCCACCGGTTACCGGAACTTATTTAAGACTTGCAAGAATGATCGTTACAGTTATGTCATTATTGCTGACACCGTTGTTTTTACTTTATGCAAATAATCCTGAAATTTTACCGGATTGGTTAATGTTCACTAAAATAGAACAGCCTGAATATGTGCCGATTTTTTGGCAACTATTGATTTTGGAGTTGGCTGTTGACGGATTAAAGTTGGCAGCAATTAACACTCCAAGCACTTTAAATACACCTTTAAGTTTAATTGCAGCAATTGTAATTGGCGAGTTTTCTGTTAATACAGGGTGGTTTAACCAGCAGACTATGTTATATATGGCTGTTGTTGCCATTGCAAACTTTACTCACGAAAATTATGAACTGGCATACTCAGTTAAATTTTTAAGAATAATTATGCTTATTTTTACTCAGATTTTCGGATTATACGGATTTATTGGTGGGATAATTTTTACATTGGCAGTAGTAGGATTAAACAAAACAATTGCAGGAACAAGCTATGTTTATCCTTTGATGCCCCTTGATTTTAAAGTATTTTTGCAAAGATTTTACAGAGTATCATTAAAGGCTAAAAACAAGAAATAAAAAAACTAAAATGAATTGGTTTTATAATCAAAAAAACGTTAATGAAATAACTGTCGTTGCAAAGTTTGTCTAAATGAGTATAATAATATATACAGTTAAGGGAGGTTTATATGGCAGCTAAAACTAAAGAAAAGGAAACCGTAGTGGTTAAGACTCAGGAAGAAATGTACTTAGATGCAGAAAGACTTTTAAAAGCTACTGAATGCTTAACAAGAGATAAAGAAAAGGCAGAGTTTTTTAAAAATCTTGCTGATAGATATAAAGACTTAGGAGAATATGAGGATTCAAAAGATAAATATGAAGAATGCTTAAAGAAGCACAAATATTATAAGGAACAGTCCAAGATAGTGAAAGAAATTCAGCCTAAGGAAGAAGATTTTAATGAGAACAAAAGCAAGAGCAATGGAATTATTGGAAAAGTTATTATAGGCCTTGTTATTGTACTTGTTATTGCCGCAGCCGGTGGAATTGTATATCTAAAGACTAAACCCGGAAGGTACCAGAGAGCAACTTTTTATGAAAACAAGGGCAATTACGAGAAGTCTTATAAGATGTTTAAGAACTTAAAGAATTACAAAGACAGCAAGGAAAGAAAGAGAGACTGTAAGTATCAGTTTGCACTTCAGTGCTGGAAAGATGAAGACTATGAGCCTGCAATTAAGATGTTTAGGGAATTAGTTGAGTCTGAATATGGTGACAGTGAAGAAAAACTTGCTGATTTAGAAATTGAATACATTAAAAAGCAGAAAATCGGCACAAATGTTATATTTGGTAATTTTCATTGGCTTATATTAGAAAATGATGGAGATAAAGTACTTCTTGTAAAATCTGAACCAATTAACGGATTAGCCTATAATGAAAGAGATAAAGCTACAACATGGAGTGAATGTACTTTAAGAGAATACTTAAATGGTTCATTTTTAGATGGAACTTTTAGTCTAAATATGCAAAAGAAAATTTTAGATACAAATATTAAGGTTGAAAATAATAGTACATATGGTACAAAAGCCGGAAAAGATACAGTAGATAAAATATTTATGCTTAATGGAAGTCAGGCAGAACAGTATGAAGAAATCTTAAGCAACTATTTAAGAGACTGGTGGTTAATCGGTCCGGGAAATAGCGAAAATACAGCACAGTATGTATCATACGGCAAAGTGATGGATTATGGATACATTGTTACAGACACAAATATCCATATTCGTCCTGCATTGTGGGTATCAATTAAGTAAAAAACCACTCTAAGATTTGCAAATTATATTAAAACTCCGTGCGAAAAATAATTGTAAGAAAGTACTTCGAAGCCGTCGGTTCGAAGAAAATGGGGTAGCAAAGCTACCATAGCTTCTAAGGATCGCTACTAGCTGAGAGTAGCGGTAGCGTGCTTTCGATAATTATTTTTCGCACGGAGTTTTCTGAATTTTTTGGTAAATATAATTGTATAAATTAGGGGGATATGGTATTATAAAGATAGGTAAACATTCGTTTGGTTTTTAAAGCTAAACGATACGGAAAGGTGGTTTTGTCGATGGTAAAAAAACGCAGACTTGACATTATTATTTTAATTGTACTTATTGTAATTGCCATTGGCAGTTGGATAGCAGTAACGGTATTATTTGATGTTAACGGAGACTATGTTGAAGTCATTGTGGACAATCACGTTCAGAAGGTTATTTCCCTTAATGATGACGGCGAATATCAGGTTGATGATGGTGAATATAGTAATATTATTACTATAAAGAACAGAGAAGTATACATGAAAAGCTCCGACTGTCCTGATCAGATTTGTGTTAAACAGGGTAAGATTAAGAAACAGGGTGAGTCGATTATCTGTCTGCCGCATAAGTTGGTAATCAGAATTGCGTCAGAGGAGTATCCTGAAGTTGATTCTAATGTAGACTAACGTTATTGGAAAATGACAAGGGAAAGGATTAATAAGAATTAATGGTAAGTAAGAAGATTTCATTAATGGCTTTATTTACGGCTTTTGCAGTGATTCTAAGTTATATTGAAACTTTTATTCCTACAGTCGGCATTCCTGGAGCGAAACTTGGTCTGGCTAATTTTGCGGTTATAATGGTTATGTATGCTGTTGGAAACAAAGAAGCTTTTTTTATTAATGTTATACGAATTATAATAATAGGATTATTTTTCGGTAATATGTTTAGCATTTGTTACAGTATTGCCGGGGCTTTGGTAAGCTTTATAGGTATGGTCTTGTTAAAAAGTACAAAGAGAATTTCTATGATTACAGTAGCTATTATAGGTGGTGTTCTACATAATGTAGGACAGATTATAATAGCTTCTGTTATTTTGAAAAATGTAGGTATTTTTACTTATGTACCTATACTTATGATTGCGGGAATAATTACAGGGACAGTTATTGGAATTCTGTCCAATATTCTTTATAAAAGAACAAGAGAGTATATTAAACTATAGACAACATGGTTTTACAAGGAGATTTTTATTATGATATCCTATATATCAGGAGTAGTTGAAGAGATTGAAAAAGATAAAGTTGTAGTAGATAATAATGGTATAGGTTATGGAATATTTGCTTCCCAGTCTACATTAGAGCAGATTGGAATTGGTGAGCAGGTTAAAATTTATACATATTTTAGTGTTAGGGAGGATGCAATGCAATTGTACGGTTTCCTTTCTAGGCAGGAATTACAATTATTTAAGCTGCTGATAGGAGTAAGTGGTGTAGGGCCAAAAGGTGGACTTGCAATATTGTCAACTTGTCCGGGAGACAGCTTGTCAATGGCTGTTTTGGCAGATGATGCCAAAGCTATTTCAAAGGCACCCGGAATTGGAGCAAAGACAGCTCAAAAGATTATTATCGAATTAAAAGATAAGATTGATATAGAAGATATGATTGCAGGAGAGACAATTAGCAAACCTATGACTAAGGCAAGTGGTGTTGTTGGAGATGCCGTTGAGGCACTTACTGCACTGGGTTATTCCCAGACTATGGCGTATCAGGCAATTAAATCCATCGAAAATGTTGACGGAATGGATGTTGAGGAAATTTTAAAGAAAGCTTTAAAAAATATATTTTAGGATAGTATTATGGCAAAAAGAATTATACAGACAGATTTGGCAGGAGAAGATATTGTTATTGAGAAAGGTTTAAGACCCGAATCATTAGATCAATATGTAGGTCAGAGCAAAGCAAAAAATAATTTGAAAATATTTATAGAGGCGGCAAAATCGAGAAATGAGCCACTTGATCATGTTTTGTTTTATGGTCCACCGGGGCTTGGTAAAACAACACTTGCAACGATTATTGCTCATGAAATGGGAGTTCATATTAAAGTGACTTCAGGCCCTGCAATTGAAAAACCGGGAGAAATGGCAGCAATATTAAATAATCTTGCAGAGAATGATATTTTATTCATTGATGAAATTCATCGTTTAAACAGACAGGTTGAAGAAGTCCTGTATCCTGCAATGGAAGATTATTCCATTGATATTATGATTGGAAAAGGTCAGGGGGCAAGAAGTATCAGACTTGATTTGCCTAAATTTACTTTAGTAGGGGCAACTACAAGAGCCGGACTTCTTACAGCACCTTTAAGGGATAGATTTGGTGTAATTAATAAGCTTGAATTTTATACAGTTGACGAACTTAAGCAGATTATTATAAGGTCAGCAGGATTACTTAATGTAGAAATTGACGAGAAAGGTGCTACAGAACTTGCACGCCGTTCTAGAGGAACACCGCGACTTGCCAACAGACTGTTAAAGCGTGTAAGAGATTTTGCACAGGTTAAATATGATGGTGTCATAACTGAAGATGTGGCAAATCTGGCTTTAGACCTTTTAGAAGTGGATAAGTTAGGACTTGATAAGGGCGACAGATCAATTCTTGAAACCATGATTGATAAGTTTGATGGTGGCCCTGTAGGTCTTGATACATTGGCTGCAGCCCTTGGAGAAGATTCCGGAACATTGGAAGATGTTTATGAACCATATCTTATTCAAAATGGACTTTTACAGCGTACACCAAGAGGAAGAATTGCAACAAGACTTGCATATGAACATTTGGGAGTTCCCTTTCTAGAAGATTAACTTACTCCTAAATTTACATTTTATATGTTTTGTGATAGAATACGTGGTAGTTTAACCAAGGACAAGGAGAGAATTATGTCATCAAAGAATTACATAGACGTTATAATAGATGGAAAGATTTACAATATTGGCGGTTTTGAAAGCGAAGCTTATCTTCAGAAAGTAGCATCATACATTAACAATATGATTGCTGAGTTTAAGCAGAACGAGAATTACAGAGTTCAAAAAGTTGATATGCAGAGGATTCTTCTTGAAATCAACATTGCAAATGATTATTTTAAAGCAAAGAAGCAGGCTGATTTACTTCAGAATGATATTGAATTGAAAGAGAAGGAAGTATATGATTTAAAACACGAACTTATTGTTTCAGACTCAAAAGCTGAAACAGCAACAAAAGAATTAAATGAAGCCTTAGAAAAGATTGAATCATTAGAAAAAGAAATCATTAAATTACAGACAGAATTAGAAAAATAATAACTTGAAAGAAACGGTCAGGTTTTGCCTGATCGTTTAGTGTTTAATATGTACGGTCATAGAAAAACGTAAGTGGAGGATTTATGAAAGTTGAACTTTTAGCCCCTGGTGGTTCCTTTGAAAGTGTTATAGCAGCATATAATGCAGGTGCTGATGCTGTTTATACAGGAGGATTAATGTTTGGAGCCAGAGCCGGAGCCAATAATCTTACAACTGAAGAATTAATTGAAGCCTTAGAATATGCACATGTTCACGACAGAAAGCTATATCTTACAGTAAATACCTTGCTTAAAGATAAGGAGATAGAGACGGAATTATATGATTACCTGCTTCCTCTTTATGAAAATGGCTTAGATGCAGTTATTGTGCAGGATATTGGAGTTTTCAAATTTATAAGAGATAATTTTCCACTAATGCATATACATGCAAGTACCCAGATGACAATATTTGGAAAAGATACAGTTGCATTTCTTAAAGATTTAGGTGCTTCACGAATTGTAACTCCAAGAGAGCTTTCTTTAAAAGAGATAGAAGACATAAAGAATGACACTAGGCTTAAGGATATGGAGATAGAAAGCTTTGTACACGGTGCATTGTGTTATTGCTATTCAGGTCAGTGTTTTATGAGTAGCTACATTGGAGGAAGAAGTGGTAACAGAGGAAGATGCGCCCAGCCTTGTAGAATGGAATATGATGTATTAAAAGATGGCAAGGTCTTAAATCCCGGAAATAACAAATATGTTTTAAGTCCAAAAGACATTTGCACATTAAAGATTCTTCCCGAAATCATTAAATCAGGTGTATACTCCTTAAAGATTGAAGGACGAATGAAGAAGACCGAATATATTACAGGTGTTGTAAGTATTTATAGAAAATATCTTGATATGTATTTAAACATACCTGATAAGTATAATGTTGATGAAAATGATATAAAGAAACTTGCTGATTTATTTAACAGAAATGGTTTTAATGAAAGTTATTATAAGCAACATAACGGCAGAAATATGATTTCATTAAAGAAACCAGAGTTTAGAAAAGAAAATAGAGAATTTAATCAGTATTTAAAAGAAAAATATATAGGTTTCACCTTAAAAAAGAATCTTAATATTAAAGTAACTTTTATAAAAGAGCAGCCATTTACAATTTCAACAATGGTTAATGGGACTGAAATAATTTATGAAGGAAATCCTGTATCAAAAGCTTTAAATAAGCCTATTGACAAAGAAATTTTATTAAAGCAAATGAAAAAAACAGGTAACAGTGACTTTGATTTTACTAATATTGAGATTATCTGTGATGAAGATGGATTTTTACCAATAGGTGCAATTAATCAGGCGAGAAGAGATTTTCTTGAAAAGGTAAGACAATATTTAATATCACAGTACACAAGAAAGAGTGTAGAAGATTCAAACATTCAAAGTGATAAGAGTAATACCAATAATAAGTATATTGTTGATTTATGCAATAAAAATACAACAATATCCGTTAATGTTAATGTACTTGTAAGTACAAACGAGCAGTTTAAAGTTTCAATGAACAAGGATTTCGTTAAAAGAATATATGTTGAAAGCTCTGACTTTTCAGAAAATAAAATTCTTGAAATAATCGAAGAAGGACACAAGGCTGACAAAGAAATATATATTGCAATGCCTTATGTTTACAGAATGGCTGACAAGAATAATTTTCACAGAAATTATGTGAAAATCATTGAAAAAGCAGATGGATCTCTTATAAGAAGTTTTGAGGAATATCTGGATTTAAGAAAAATAAATATGGCAAAAAATTGCATTTTTGATTATAATGTGTATACTTACAATAGGATAGCCAAAGATTTTTATCTGAATTTTGGTGGTGTACAGACAACAGTTCCTTTGGAACTAAATTATAAAGAAATTGAATTTAGAGGTTTGGCAGGAGATGAAATGATTGTTTATGGATATATGCCGGCAATGATTTCAGCAGGTTGTGGTTTAAAAACCTGCAATAGTTGTAAATCAGATAATAGTACTTATGAAGTTGTGGATAAACATCGAAACAGATTTGTAACAAAGTGTGTATGTAGGTATTGCTATAATGTAATGTATAATTGTAAGCCATTATCCCTTTTTAAGTTTTCAAAGGAAATTATTTCCATGACACCTGATTCAGTAAGACTTTCATTTACAACAGAAAGCGGAAATATTACTGAACAGATATTAAATAAGGCACAACAGGCTTTTATATACGAAAAAAATATACAGGAAGATGATCAATCTACAAGAGGACACTTTAAACGTGGGGTTCTTTAGAAAAAATTGGAGACTGATATGGATACTTTTATTGTTATTGTAACTAAATATTTATTTATTTTGCTTATGTTGTTTTATACATGGGAGTCTTTTAGCGCGCTTATTCATACTAAGCGCTATCAGGCGGCAGGTATATTTCAACGTCAGAATGCGATTATTTTTGTGACCTATATTCTGGGTATAGTTACTATTTTTATGAACCAGAAAGATACAACAGATGTTAATGTTATTATTTTAGGTGGGTTGCAAATGTGCTTTTTAATAGTGGTTTTAGGCATATTCCCTATTATTTATCCTAACATTAACAAAGGCATACTAAGTAATATGTGTATGCTTTTGACTATCGGTTTTATTATTCTGGCAAGACTTAGTTTTGAAAAAAGCGTAAAACAGTTTATTATTGTAGCTGTTGTAACCATGCTCTCATTAATTGTACCGTATTTAATGAGCAGGTTTAATATGTGGAAATCCTTAACATGGATTTATTGCTTTGTAGGTCTTGGTCTGTTAGTTGCGGTTCTTGTAGTGGGAACCCTTTCAAGAGGAGCTAAACTTTATATTAAGATTAGCGGATTCACTTTCCAACCATCAGAATTTGTAAAAATAATATTTGTATTTTTTATAGCAGGAATGCTAAGTAAGTCAGCAGAATTTGGCCACTTAATTTTATCGGCTGTTTTTGCAGGGCTTTATGTTATTGTTCTTGTGATTTCAACAGACCTTGGTAGTGCATTAATATTCTTTATGATGTATCTGTTTATGGTATATGTTGGAACAAAGAAGGTTCGATACCTTTTTATCGGAATGGCAGGTATATCGACGGCTTCGGTGATAGCATACAAGCTATTTTCCCATGTTCAGGTCAGAGTGCTTGTATGGAAAAATCCTTTTGCTGCCGATATTATAAATAATTCAGGATATCAGGTTTCACAGTCACTTTTTGCTTTGGGAAGTGGTGGCTTAATGGGAACTGGACTTTATCAGGGATATCCTAACAAGATACCAATTGTTGATAATGACTTTGTTTTTTCAGCTATTGGAGAAGAATTTGGAGCAATATTCGGAATACTTCTGATTCTTGTATGTTTAAGCTGTTTTATTTCATTCTTAAATACGGCAATGGAACAGAACAGTATGTTTAACAGACTGGTTTGCGTAGGCTTAGGTGTAGGCTATGCAATACAGATTATTTTGACTGTAGGTGGTGCAATTAACATGATTCCGTCTACAGGCGTAACTTTACCACTTATAAGTAGTGGTGGTAGTTCAATTTTAAGTACATTAATTGTCTTTGCAATTATACAGGGACTTGCAATTGTAGGTACGGCTAACATGAATTCAGTTAGAAGAAAAGTACCAACGGAGGGAACAGGAAATGTCACGACGAGAACAACATCAAATGTCAAAGGACTCCGCAAGACGCAGGAGATACAAGTCGGAACAAAAAGAAAGACGAAAATTAAATAGACAGGCAATGGTTACTTCAGTAATATTTTGCATAATTTTTGTATTTATGGCAGGATTTTACTTAAACTTTATTGTAAATAAAAGTCAGGATATTATAAAAGATACTCATAATGAAAGAGTTGCCGAAAAAGCGAAAACCATTATAAGAGGAACTATTTATGCTGAAGGCGGTGAAAAACTTGCCTACACAGACACAAACTCAACAGAAGAAGATTTAACGGATGACACAAGAAAATATCCTTATGGTAAAACTTTTGCTCAGGTAATTGGCTATTCAACAAAGGGCTTTACAGGACTTGAACAGAGATGTAACTCAGATCTTTCAACTGAAGGAACTACTGAGATAGAAAAGATTGCCAATGATTTTTCGAATACAACAGTAAGTGGCTGTAACGTATATACAACTTTAAATGTTAAGTTGCAGAAGAAAGCTTATGAGTCAATCGGTTCAGATAAAGGTGCTGTTTTTATAATGGATCCTTCAACTGGAGCTGTTTTAACTACTGCTTCAAAACCTTCATTTAATCCTGAAAAGTTAGACAAGATATGGGATGATATTTCAACGGATAATGAAAATTCACCATTGCTTAACAGAGCAACTTTAGGTTTGTATACACCAGGCTCAACATTTAAGATTGTCACAACACTTGCTTATATGAACCAGCATAAGAATGATTACAATAATTTCTCATATTATTGTCAGGGACGTGCGCTTTTCCATAATTTTAAGATTAACTGTTTTGATGGTCATGCTCACGGCAGTGAAGATTTTGAACACGCATTTGCCAACTCATGTAACAGTGCTTTTTCAACAATGGGTGATGAACTTAATCTTAAGAAATATATAAAGACTGTTAATGGATTATTGTTTAATGAGATTATTCCTTTTGATAACTTTAATACAAGGGATTCAAACTATTGCAAAAAGAGTCGTTTTGTCTTGAATGAAAATTCAACTCAGGCAGAAGTAGCTCAGACAAGTATAGGACAGGGTGAAACATTAGTTACACCAGCTCACATGGCTATGCTTGCAGCTGCAATTGCAAACAAGGGTGTTCTTATGAAGCCATATATGATTGATAAAGTTGAGAACAGCAATGGAACTATAGTGAGTCAGGCAGAACAGACTGAATGCAAGAAGCTTATGACTAAGGCACAGGCAAAGCAGTTGCAGGAATATATGTCTGCAGTATGTGATTATGGTACTGCAAGAATTTTTTCAAGTTCTTCTTATGAAGTATATGGTAAGACAGGTACAGCAGAGCTTGATAAGAATAACAACGTTAACTCTTGGTTTGTGGGCTATGCAAAGAAGGGCAAAAAGCAGCTTGCCATTGCAGTTGTTTACGAAAATATAAAAGACGGAACAATTTCAGCCAAGGAATGTGCAAAAGAGATTTTTGATGATTATTTTAAATAAATTGTTGTCAATAAATACAAAAAAATTGAAATACTAATATGGTAATATTGAAATTATAAACTTATTCTTGTATACTAAAGGTAATTTAAGTTTGACGTTAAAGAAGTCAAAATCACGCTTAAAAACAGGAGGCTTCCCATGGAGAACGCAGTCAGCTGTGGTGGTGTGGTTATTTTTCGAGGAAAGATATTATTGCTTTACAAGAATTATCACAATAGGTATGAAGGATGGGTTTTACCAAAGGGCACTGTTGAAAATGGCGAAACGCATGAACAGACAGCATTAAGAGAGGTTCATGAAGAAACAGGAGTGAAAGCAACAATAATTGAATACCTTGGAAAGAGTGAATATACATTCAACATTCCCCATGATATTGTAGAAAAAGAGGTTCATTGGTATTTAATGACTTCTGACAGCTATTTTAGCAGACCACAAAGGGAAGAGTTTTTTACCCATTCAGGTTATTACAGATATATTGAAGCGTATCATCTGTTAAAATTTCCTAATGAGCGTAATATGCTTGAAAAGGCATACAAACTTTACCTTAAAATGGAAAGATCAAAAAACAAAAAAAGATAGGACAAAGAGACAGGAATTTATCCTGTCTCTTTTGTAGAGGAGAAATGAATAAAATAAATTATCAGAAAGAATTGGAAAAGACATTAGAAAACATAACAAAAAGTGATATTAAGCCATCACTTTTACTACATGTATGCTGTGCACCATGTAGCAGTTATGTATTAGAATATTTAAATAAGTATTTTAATATTACTGCTTTATTTTATAATCCTAATATATCAACAGATGAAGAATATAATCATAGGGCAAAGGAACTTATACGTTTCATAAATGAGAAAGATTTTGAAAATCCCATTAAAATAGTTATAAGTGATTATATTCCGCAGGAATTTTATGATATGGCTAAAGGATTGGAAGATTGTCCTGAAGGTGGTGCCCGTTGTTTCAAATGTTATCGATTAAGACTTGAACAAACAGCAAAAATGGCAAAAGAAGAGCAGTTTGATTATTTTACAACAACACTTTCAATTAGTCCTTTAAAGGATTCTCAAAAGCTTAACGAAATAGGACAAGCTTTGGAAAAGGAATATGGAGTTAAATATTTATATTCCGATTTTAAGAAGAAGAACGGATATAAGCGTTCCATTGAACTTTCCAAAGAATACAATTTGTACAGACAGAATTTCTGTGGTTGTGAATTTTCAAAGCCAAACGATTAAATTTTAGTAGAAAACTTAAACAGTTATTTTGTAAAATAAAATTTGCAAGTTAATATTTGCAAGGGATATAATATTGTGATATATTCATAGAACGAAGTTACATTTAGTTAGCTAGTATTTTTAATACATATATTTGAAAGGATATTTAATATGATTTGTCCAAAATGTGGAAATGAATGTGATGATAATCAGATGTTTTGTAATGCCTGTGGCACAAAACTTAAGAATTTCGTCCCTACCGATCAGGAAGAAATTGTGGTGCCTGACAGAACAAGACCTACTTCTAATATACACCGGGAAGAATCAAGAACAGCGGCTATTAATACCGGAAATAAAGGCAAGAATGATAATTTTTTAAATAAGGAAAATAAAGGCAAGAATGATAATGCTTTAAATAAGGAAAATAAAAAGCCTAAAAAGAATAGCAGACGTTTGGAATCAGAATTACTGGATAATGATAATATAACAGATGCAGGTTTTGCTTCAAAGAAGACGAAAGCTAAATACAAAAATGATAAATATAATGTTCCATCAAATAAGAACGTTAACCCTAAGAAGTCAGGCAAAAATGTTGCCATTGTAGCTTTAATTGCCATTGTGGCAGTGGTTGCAACAGTTGCAATAACTATTTCAATTAAAAAAGCTTCCATGACTAAGAAGTTTAACCAGTACTATAACAATGGAACAGTTTACTACAACCAGCAGAATTATAAGGATGCAAGAACTCAGTTCTATACAGCATCTAACAATGCAGTTACTAATGAGCAGAGAGTTAAATCTTATGTAATGGTTTATAAGGTAGACTCAATTATTGGTGGTTATGAAAAGGAAGAAATTGAATTTCTTGAAGCTCTTATTGCAATTGACAATTCTAACATTGATTATTACAAAGAGCTTATTGTTTTATATCAGAATAACGATATGAACTCAAAGATTGAACCTTTAATTGCAGGTGCACCTTCTAACATGAAGGAAGAATTAACTAATTACAACGGTACAATTCCGGTTGCAAATTATAAAGAAGGGGTTTACCGTAACCCTATTAATGTTGAACTTTCATCAAGTAATGATGTAACTATTTATTACACAACAGACGGAAGCAATGCCATTGAAAGTGAAACTAAGACGGAATATTCTTCTCCAATTAAATTAAAGAAGGAAGGAATATATACTATACGAGCTTATTCAGTAGACAAAAACGGAAAAGCAAGTAAAGAAATGACAATAAAATATACACTTGAATTTATTAAAGTAGACGCTCCAATTATTAAGCCTGATAGTGGAAAATACACATCAAATCAAAAGATTGAAGCAACTGCAGCCAGTGACACTATAATTTACTACACAACAGACGGCACAACACCTACAACTAAGTCAAAGAAATATAAAGGTGCAATAGACATGCCAAAGGGTGACAGCATATATTACTTTATAGCAGTTAACGCTGAAGGTGTTGTAAGTGATGTTACAACAAGAGTCTATAATTTTACACCGGAATATTCTAAGACTTATGATGAGGCACTTGAATCATTAAAGAGAAGCATTGGTGGAATGGACATCATATTTAACGATAATGACGATGGTGATATTTACAATTTTGAATACAGAGAGATTGCAGAAATAAGTGACAAGTATTACTATATTATTTCCTGTGAAATGACAACTAAGAAAAACAAAACTAAGTCAACAACATATGCTGTATCATGTGATGATGCAATATGTTACAAGGCTAGTTATGGTTCTGATGGAAATTATTCAATATCAACATCAAACGATGACTAATTAATAAGAAAACTCCTACTTTTGTTTGCACATTTATTACCAATGTGTAAACAAAAGTAGGAGTTTTTCTTGTTTTTTGCAATAAAAACGTTATAATAAATATAGACTAAACAGGAAAGAGGGGATACGGTGAGTGACAGGAAAAGCAGAATCTTTGCAACAATTGTTATAATTCTAATTGTTGTGGTTATATCTTTTTTATTTATGACAAGAGAGAATTATGTCAGATATTCTTTTTATGATGCAACCGGGTGTCAATATATTGAAGTGACAAAAATGGAAAATGCAAAGGGCGAAAATAGTATTAAACATTTATCATTATACAAGTATGGTTACTTTAAACCATGTTATACAATTCCAAAAGGTAGCGCCGAAGGAGTCTTTATGGCATATAATGATGATAATGATTTATTATTTACTATAAGAGAATATGCAGGGGACATTGTAAAAATAGAAGTAGCAACCAAAACAGAATATTACAGGTACATAGCAAGAAACTAAGAAAACAGATTAACCTGATAAATGTAATAGTAATATAAATACAAATAAAATCGAAAAAGGATTTGACATTTGTAAAGAAAAATGATAACATATCGTTGTTATGCGGATGTGGCGGAATGGCAGACGCAGCAGACTCAAAATCTGCCGCCCTCAAAGCGTGCGGGTTCAAGTCCCGCCATCCGCACTATTTTTTTTGCATTTTGTAGATACTGCACCTTGAAGGTGCATTTTTTTTACTGTAAAATAAAGAAAAAGGAGATTAAAATGAAAAAACTAAAGAAAGTATTTTTGGCTATTGCTGTTATTACAAGCATAGGTATATTTACCGGTTGCGCCCTTTTTAGTAGTGGAGTTAATGACATTAAAGGTAAGCTTACAGGTAATTCATATTCATGCTATTTTTATGACAACAGTGGAAACAAATTTATGACTGCAAAAGGAGACAAAATAGGGCTTACAAGCAACGTTGTGGAAGAAGGTCATGTTGATTCAGATGACGGTACATATAGCAAGAGTTATGGTTTGTCATCTATCATTACATTAAACATTGACGGAAAGCAGTTAGAAAGCTGTGGTGATACAATTATCTTTGAACAGACAGGTTTGCAGCCTGATGCTGAGTTTACAACAGAAGATATTAACAGCAAATCCACAGGAAAACTAAGCGAGAATGCTATTGTTTCAAATGTTATTAATAAATATAAAAATGCATTTGGAAAAGCCCAGGTAGTAGTAATTCAGAGTCAGCTTGGTGTACCTATTTGTGCTTACAGCGGTGAAAAGGTTTATTGGGAAGTAAGAGACGACTTGCCTAAGACAACTAAGCTTATGATTGATGGAAAGGCATTGTATATTCACAGAGCTAACTTCCAGATAATTGACAAAGCACTTATTGACTAAAATTAACTTAAGAATATTATGAAAGGGTTATAAATACAAAGGCTATATATGAAAGATTTTAAAGTTATTGAAGTTAAAAGAAGTATTTTTGAAGACAATAATGCAGACGCTGACAGACTAAGAGAACAGTTAAAGTCAGAGGGAACATTTCTGCTTAATTTAATGTCTTCACCGGGTGCCGGAAAGACAACAACATTAAAGAGAACAATTAATATGCTTAAAGACGAAATAAACATTGGTGTTATGGAAGCAGATATTGATTCGGATGTAGATGCACAGGCAATAACTGATACAGGTGTTAGAGCCATTCAGATTCATACAGGTGGAATGTGTCACTTAGATGCTGACATGACAAGACAGGGAATTAACGAATTTGGAACAAAGGATTTAGACCTTGTATTTTTAGAAAACGTAGGCAATCTTGTTTGCCCTGCGGAATTTGATACAGGCAGTACTAAGAATGCAATGATTTTGTCAGTTCCTGAAGGAGATGACAAACCCCTTAAATATCCGCTTATGTTTACAATAAGCGATGTAGTATTAATTAACAAGTGTGATACATTAAGCGTTTTTGACGATTTTTCAAAGAAAGACGTTGAGGAAAGAATACATAATTTAAATCCAAATGCTAAGGTATTCTTTGTGTCTGCAAAGACAGGAGAAGGCTTTGAACAGTGGACAGATTGGTTGAAAAACGAATTAAAAATATATTCTAAATAATGCTAAGGAGGAAGTTTTATGGCAGATCCATTAGGAGGTTATGTACCGGATACCGTAAAAAACGATGAACCTATCCGTGAGCCCATTGCGCGTTTAGGCAAAATGATTTCCGACAGAATGGAAGTTATGCTTGGCAAAGAAAAAATTACAAAAGAGTCACCTGAGTACTGGGGCCTTGCACCTATATGTACTGACGAACAGGCTCTTATTGCCATAAAAATGGGAAAGAGAAAACCTAGAACTTTTGCACAGATTAAGAAATTAACAAAGATTAATGACGATGAATATTTGCAAAAGCAGTTAGACGAAATGTCTAACAATGGTTTAATTGAATACAATTGGGAGAATCCACAGCACGAGAAACAGTACGTTTTACCTATGTATGTTCCTGGAAGTGCAGAATTTACCAATATGAATGCAGATGTTTTAAGAGATCATCCTGAAATGGGTAGATTTTTTGAAAGAATGAGTCGTCTTCCGCTTGAAAAGGTTACACCAATGGTTCCACTTGGCGGAGCAGGAATCGGAATGCATGTTATTCCTGTAGAGAAAGCAATTGAAATGGAAAACCATTCAGTTTCAGTTGAACATATTTCACATTGGCTTGATAAGTATGAAGGAAAATATGCTGCAAGTCCTTGTTCGTGCCGTCGCTCAAGAGTTACATATGACGAAGGCTGTGCCGATGATCCTGAAGGCTGGTGTATTGCTGTAGGTGATATGGCAGATTATGTTGTTGAAACTAACAAAGGTGGACGTTACATAACAAGAGAAGAAGTATACGAAATCCTTGAACAGGCAGAAGAAAACGGTTTTGTTCACCAGATTACAAACATTGACGGTGAAAATAAGATTTTTGCAATATGTAACTGTAATGTTAACGTATGTTATGCACTTCGTACATCACAGTTATTTAATACACCAAACATGTCTCGTTCGGCTTATGTTGCCCATGTTGAAAAGGATAAATGTGTTGCCTGTGGACGTTGCGTTGAGTTCTGTCCTGCCGGAGCCGTGAAGCTTGGTCAGAAACTTTGCAAAAAAGATGGAAGTCAGGTTGAATATCCAAAGATGCCTTTACCTTCTGAAAAGAAGTGGGGACCTGAAATGTGGACTGAGGATTACAGAGACAAAAACCGTATTAATACTCATAAAACAGGAACCGCACCTTGTAAAACAGCCTGCCCTGCACATATAGCAGTTCAGGGATATTTGAAAATGGCTTCACAGGGAAGATATAAGGAAGCTCTTGCGTTGATTAAGAAGGAAAATCCATTCCCTGCAGTTTGCGGACATATTTGTAACAGAAGATGTGAAGATGCCTGCACAAGAGGAAATATTGATCAGGCAGTGGCAATTGATGAAGTAAAGAAGTTTATTGCTGCTAAAGATTTGGAAGCAGAAACACGTTACATTCCAAAGAAAGTTGTTCCATCACTTAAGGGACAGTTTGACGAAAAGATTGCCATAATTGGTGGTGGGCCTGCCGGTTTATCCTGTGCATTCTATTTGGCAGAAAAAGGATATGCACCTACAGTTTTTGAAAAACATGAAAATGCCGGAGGAATGCTTGTATACGGAATCCCATCATACAAGTTAGAAAAAGATGTAGTTCAGGCTGAGATTGATGTAATAAAAGCTATGGGTGTTACTATTAAAACAGGCGTTGAAGTAGGTAAGGACATAACAATTGAAGAATTAAGAAAACAGGGCTACAAAGCATTCTACATTGCAATCGGATGTCAGGGTGGAAGAAAAGCCGGTATTCCTGGAGAAGATGCAGAAGGTGTAATGACAGCCGTAGATTTCTTAAGAGAAGTAAATGACAAGGAAGAATATCCTATTGAAGGAGACGTTGTTGTAATCGGTGGTGGTAACGTAGCCATTGACGTAGCAAGAAATAGCAAACGTTGTGGTGATGTTAATGTATCAATGTTCTGTCTTGAAGACAGAGAGCACATGCCTGCTTCGGAAGAAGAAATTGAAGAAGCCACAGAAGAAGGAATTAAAATTAATTGTGGTTGGGGACCAAAGGAAATCATTGTCAGAGACGGAAAAGTTGATGGCATTGTTCTTAAGAAATGCCTTTCTGTTATGGACTATGATGGAAGATTTAACCCAACATATGATGAAAATGAAACAATTACATTGTCTTGCAAGCACGTAGTATTGTCAGTAGGACAGGCTATTGTTTGGGACAACCTTTTAGATGGCTTAAATGTAAAACTAGATAGAGGCAACAGAGCAATCGCTGACTCATTTACATTCCAGACTGACGAACCTGATGTATTTGTTGGTGGCGATGTTTATACAGGTCCAAAATTTGCCATTGATGCCATAGCTGCAGGAAAGCAGGGGGCTATTTCAATTCACAGATTTGTACAGCCACACAGCAGTCTTACAATTGGACGTGATCCTCATTATTTCGTTGAACTTAATAAGGATGACATAAACATTGAAAACTATGACAATTCAAGCAGACAGGTTCCAATGAAGGATGAAAACATTAGCAAAAATAATCCTTTCAGAGATGCCAAACTTCCTTTTACCGAAGAACAGGTTAAAAAGGAAACAGCCCGTTGTCTTGGATGTGGTGCAACAATCGTTGACGAAAACAAATGTATCGGTTGCGGTATTTGTACAACTAAATGTGAGTTTGAAGCAATTCACTTAGAAAGAGACTTGCCGGGTGCAAGTGTTATGAGAAAGAGTGAAGACAAGCTTAAATACATTTTGCCAAACGGTGCAAAACAGGCAATTAAAATTAAATTTTCTAAGAAAAAATAATTATTAAAAATATTTGTTAAGACTATTTATTAGAAATTTTAATTAAAACTATTAAGTTATAAATTTATTAAACAACTAATAAGATAAAAGGGGAAAATTATGCATGAATTAGGTGTTGTTTTTCAGGCTATAAAAATCGTAGAAGAAGTAGCCAAGGAAAATAATCTTACTGAAATAGAAAGTGTAACTGTGGAAATTGGAGAAGTTTCAACAGTTATAGAATCATATCTTCAGAACTGCTGGAAGTGGTCTGTAGAAAAGAAATCAGACATTATGCATAATTGTAAATTACACGTTGAAAAAATTCCTGCAATTACCTATTGTCAGGACTGTGGAAACAAATATGAGACTGTCACATATGGCAAAACTTGTCCTAAATGTAACAGCACTCATACTTATCTTTTACAGGGTAACGAGTTTAACATAAAGGAAATTGAGGGATGTTAAAATTTGCATAGCAAATTAATAAAATACACGGAGGTAAAATTATGTTATTTCAAATTAACAGTATGTGGCAGATATTAGGCTGGGTTTTAGTATTTGCCGGATTAATTATTACAAATGAAATTGAACGTCGTACTAAGAAAGGCGGTATCTTTTTCTTTGGAATAGTTTTAGCAGCATTAACAGTATACTTTGTAGCTATTCAGATTGGTGCAAACATAGGAGCATCATGGGCATTAAACAGCCAGACTTATAAATATATGAATGGTTGGTTTCATTATGCAAAACTTTATGCTGCAGTTGCCGGATGTATCGGTTTCATGTTATTAAAGTACAAAACAGGTCTTGGTAACAAACAGTGGTTTAAATGTTTCCCATTCATAATTGTAGCAATTAACATTCTTATTGCAGTAGGTTCAGACTTTGAATCAGCAATCAAAGGTGCTGATGCCGTTAACGGCTGGTGGTTCTCAAATGAAAAAGTATGGCTTAACGGTGGCTGGTGGAACTGGGTAAACGGTATTGCCGGAATCCTTAATATTTTCTGTATGACAGGCTGGTGGGGAATTTACTCATCAAAAGACAAAAATCATCAGGATATGTTGTGGCCTGATATGACAATATGGTTTATCGTAGCATATGATATTTGGAACTTTACATACACATACTGTAATTTACCAACACATAGCTGGTACTGTGGTGTAGCTTTACTTTTGGCTCCAACATTTGCTAACGCATTATGGAACAAAGGTGGATGGATTCAGAATCGTGCCAACACACTTGCAACATGGTGTATGTTCGCACAGGTATTACCATTATTCCAGATTAGTGGTGTATTCTCAGTAATACCATCACTTTACAACAACGTAACAGGTGCAAAAACAGGTCTTGACCTTGCTGCAATTGACAGCGCAACAATGTCTACAATTACACCAAACACAACAGCAATGGGAGTATGTGCAATACTTGCACTTGCAGCCAATGTTGTATGTCTTTCAGTAATAATTAAGCGTGCCATTGAACAGAAGAAGAATCCATACAAAGAAGAAATCTTTGCAGGAACAAAAGACTTCGTTGAAGCAATGGAAAGAGCAGAATAAAGACATTAAAATATCTATAAAGAAATGGGCTAGTCAGAAATGGCTAGTCTTTTTTTGCCCTATTATGCGGATTTTCTCCCGAATTTGCAATTTCTATTTTCTTATATAAATAAAAAAGTATTATATATGGTGTTCGAACAATTTATTTAACACGTGTGGAAAGGAATATACTTTGTATTTTCACATATATAAGTGGTTAAAAAATTTGTTTAAATAACCAAAAAATAATATTTAACATTGTTGAAAAAAAGTCTTATGTGTATATAATTATTGATAACATCTTAATGATTAGATAGGGAGGAAGTTTATGAACAAAAATAGTTCAAACATAATTAAGGAAGTTTTACTTGCATTTGCAATGGGAATTATATTTCTAGCTGTGTTAATCGCATTAAGTTACATAATATTTCCAAATCAAATGACTGAAGGCGAAAATACCGAAGAATTATTATTAATAGGTTTTCCAATGCTAATTGCATATATAACTTACTATGCAAGAAAGATTTTAAACAAAATTAAATAAACTTTAATTTTAAAAGAGGCTGTACAAAATCGTATAGCTTCTTTTTTGATTCCAAAACCAAATTAATCTCCCACAAATGCATAATTACATAAAACAAACAAAATAATAAATTCATAATAATATAAAACACTATTGAAATATACCCCCATAGGGTATATAATACCAACTGTAATAAACAAAAAGGAGCAAAAATATATGGAATATAAATGTGCACACTGTGCCAAAAAGAAAGAACGAACAGAAAAAGAATACAAAGACCTGATAAACAGACTAAACAGAATAGAAGGACAAGTGCGAGGCGTAAAAAACATGGTTGAAAACGATGCCTACTGCATGGACATCATTACACAGGCATCAGCTGTAGCTGCTGCACTAAACAGCTTCAACAAAGTCCTACTATCCAACCACATCAAGACATGCGTAGTCGACAACATAAGAGAAGGCAACGACGAAGTAGTAGACGAACTAATAACAATGCTAAAGAAGTCAATGAAATAAAAAAACACAACATTTTACTACCTTGCGCCCTGAAAAATCTCCAGTAACAAACAATAGGCAGATTTTTGCAATTTTGCGAGTATAGTGTAAAGCGCAAAACTTTCTGTCTGAGCCGTAAGGCGAGTTTAAGTTTTCGCTTTACAATAGACGACGGAGCAAAATAAAAAAATCAACGTGTTTGTACTGGAAATTTTTCAGGGCGCAGGGGAGACTAAAAAGTAAAGGAGACTTTAAAATGAAAAAATACACAATTTCCGGCATGAGTTGTGCCGCCTGTCAAAGCCGTGTAGAAAAAGCAGTTAACGCCCTGCCAAATGTTGATTCAGCAGTTGTAAGTCTGTTGACTAACAGCATGCAGGTTGAAGGCTCCGCCAGCGACAGTGAAATAATTCAGACTGTGGAGAAGGCAGGTTATGGTGCAAAAACAGCCGGAGGTTCTAAGAAAGATACAGCATCAATGGAGGAAGACCAGTTAAAGGATACTCAGACACCTATTTTAAGAAAACGTTTAATTGTGTCTTTAGTATTATTAATTCCACTTATGTATATTTCCATGGGACATATGATGTGGGATTGGCCTTTACCGGCGTTTTTAATCGGCAACCACATCGCAATGGGATTAATTCAGATGCTTTTTACAATTGCTATTCTTGTAATTAATCAGAAGTTCTTTATTAGTGGTATTAAAGGTGTTTTAAATAAGGCACCTAATATGGATACTTTGGTGGCAATGGGAGCAGGTGCGGCTTTTGCATATAGTACTTATGTTTTATTTGCAATGACAGATGCTCAGGTTTCGGGCAATAGTGATAAGGTTATGGAATACATGCATGATTTTTATTTTGAATCTGCTGCAATGATTGTAACTCTTATTACATTAGGAAAGATGCTTGAATCTTATTCTAAGGGCAAGACAACAGATGCACTAAAAAGTCTTATGAAGATGGTTCCAAAGACTGCTACAATTATCGAAAAGGATTTAACCGGAAACGAAAAGGAAAAAATAGTTTCCATTGAAGATATAAATATAAATGATGTATTTGTTGTAAAACCGGGCGAAAATATACCGGTAGATGGTATAGTTATAGATGGCTTCGGTGCAGTTGATGAATCTGCTATTACAGGAGAAAGTATTCCGGTTGATAAGACTATAGGATCTAAGGTTTCATCAGCAGGCGTTAACCAGTCAGGTTACTTAAAATGTAAGGCCACAAGAGTTGGTGAAGATACAACTTTAGCTCAGATTATTCAGATGGTTAGTGATGCATCTGCCACAAAAGCACCAATAGCAAAGGTTGCAGATAAGGTTTCAGGAATATTTGTTCCTGTTGTAATATGTATTGCACTTGTAACTATTTTTGCCTGGCTTATTGCAGGTGAAACAGTTGGTTTTGCCTTAGCAAGAGGCATTTCAGTTCTTGTAATCAGTTGCCCTTGTGCATTAGGACTTGCCACACCTGTTGCAATTATGGTTGGTAACGGAGTAGGGGCAAAAAAAGGTATTCTTTTTAAGAATGCAACATCCCTTGAAACTACAGGTAAAACCCAGATTGTTGCACTTGATAAAACAGGAACTATTACAGTTGGAAAGCCTAAGGTTACTGCTATTATTACTGAAAAAGAAACAGATGAAAAAGAATTGCTTGGAATTGCAATAGGTCTTGAAAGTAAAAGCGAACATCCTCTTGCAAAAGCAATTACCATTTATGCAAAAGAAAACAACATTAAGCCATATGAAATTGTTAATTTTAAGTCAGAAGTTGGTAATGGTTTAGTTGGCGAATATAATGGCTCAAAAGTTTTTACGGGAAATAGAAAGTTTATTGAAAAGAACTGTACTATTTCAACTAATTTAATTAATAAAACTGAGAAGTTATCAGAAAAAGGTATGACACCTTTGTTTTTTACCAAAGATAATAAGGTTCTTGGCATAATTGCTGTTGCCGATGTTATTAAAGAGGACAGCAGGGAAGCTATTTTTGAACTTGAAAATATGGGAATAAAAGTTATAATGCTTACAGGAGATAACGAGAAAACTGCCAAAGCCATTGGCAATAAAGCAGGTGTTGATCAGGTTATTGCCGGAGTGCTTCCACAGGGGAAGGAATCTACTATCAGAGAACTAACTGAATACGGTAACACTGTTATGGTAGGTGATGGAATAAACGATGCTCCTGCACTTACAAGAGCTAATATAGGAATGGCAATCGGCGCCGGAACTGATGTGGCAATTGATGCCGCTGACGTGGTTCTTATGAAAAGTAATTTAAAGGATGTTCCTGCTGCAATCAGATTAAGTAAGGCAGTTCTTCGAAACATTCACGAAAATCTTTTCTGGGCATTTATTTACAACATAATAGGCATTCCACTTGCAGCCGGAATATGGTATCCTATATTTGGCTGGAAACTAAATCCGATGTTTGGTGCAGCAGCCATGAGCTTATCAAGTTTCTGCGTTGTAACTAATGCATTAAGATTAAATCTTGTAAATATTTATAATAACAAGAAAGACAGAAAGATTAAAAATAGCATTACAGAAGTAATAGGAAATAATGACTTATCAAATAATTTAGACAATAAAGAATCAGAAAAGGAGACTAACACTATGGAAAAGACAATGAAAATAACAGGTATGATGTGTGGACATTGTGAAGCAACTGTTAAGAAGGCTTTAGAAGCATTAGAACAGGTTGACGAGGCAATTGTAAGTCATGAAGAAGGAACAGCTGTTGTAAAATTAAACAGCGACATCTCAAATGATGTTCTTAAGAAAACAGTAGAAGATAAGGATTACACAGTAAACGATATTATCGGTTAGTTTATTATTTAGGTGTTAAGTATGGAATGTAAGGATTTTCAAAAATTAATAAATGATTTTATTTTCGACAAAATTGAATATTCTGAAGATTTAAAGGAATTTTTGAATCACGCAAAAACATGCAAAAACTGTGGAGAAGAATTAGAACTTTACTACACTATCAGAAGGGGACTTGGCGATGTCAAGGCCCCTGATGGCAGTGAGGAAAGTGTTGATGCTACACAGGAATTGGAAAATATTATTAATTTTTATGATGAATATTTTGAAAAACAAAGAAAAAGAAAGAAAGCAGCCATTATTTCTGTTATAATAGCAATGTTAATGATTATATTTGTAATTGTATGTTTATATTTAAATACCATTGGTATTATATAAAGTGTATTACTTTGGAAAGGACTATATTTTAATGAGTAAATTTGTGTTAATAGACGGACATAGTATTTTAAACAGAGCATTTTATGGAGTTCCTATTTTTACTAACAGTGAGGGACTACATACAAATGCTGTTTTTGGTTTTCTGAATATTATGTTTAAAATAATAGATTCAAAACAGCCGGATTACATGGCTGTTGCTTTTGACGTTCATCAGCCTACATTCAGACACGAAATGTTTAAGGATTACAAAGGTACAAGAAAGCCTATGATGGAAGAATTAAGGGAACAGGTGCCTGTAATTAAGGAATTATTGCAGAAAATGAACATTACAACTGTAGAATTGCCGGGATACGAAGCAGACGATGTTATTGGTACTTTGTCTAAGAAAGGTGAAAAAGCAGGCATGGAAGTAGATGTTATTTCAGGTGACAGAGATTTACTTCAGCTTGCAAGTGACCATATTACAATCTGTATTCCAAAAACTAAAAAAGGTCAGACTACAGTTGAAGAATACAATACAGAAGGTGTTAGGAAATTATATAAAGTTACCCCAACTGAGTTTATTGATGTTAAAGCTTTAATGGGTGACTCATCTGACAATATTCCGGGGGTTCCGGGAATTGGAGAGAAAGGTGCAACAGCCATTATTTCTCAGTTTGGTTCAATTGAAAATGCCTACGATCACGCAGAAGAAATTTCCAATACACGTAACAGAAATGCACTTTTAAATAATTACGAAATGGCACAGATGAGTAAAACTCTTGCCACAATTAATATTCAGTCACCTGTAGAAGTAACACCTGAACAGTGTAAGTTAGAAGATATTTACACAGAAGATGCTCTTGAAATGATTAAACGTTTGGAATTTAAAAGTATGATTCAAAGATTCGGCTCAGTTACTTCAACTAATGATTGTGAGGGAGGATTTAAGTATATTAATAATCCTTTTGATGCTGATCCTATTTTTGAGCAGGCTAAAAATGCTGACAATATAGGTGTTTTTATTTATAGAAACAAAGACAATTTTGGTGTTTCTTTGTGTTTTAACAATGACAATGTTTATTACATTGGAAAAGAAGGTTTTGTAACAGAAGATTATATAATCGAAAAAGTTAGAGACCTTGTAAATGCCAAGGCTGAACTTACAATTTTAAATATTAAAGAAAATAATGATATTTTGGAAAATGATGACGCGGAAAGTATTTTCGATATTTCTATTGCTGCATATCTATTAAATCCATTGCAGAATACTTACGATTATGACGATATTGCAAGAGAATATTTAGGAATGAATGTGCCGGCTTTTGATGAGATTTTCCCAAAAACTAAGAAAAACGAAACTCCATCAGATGAAATACCTGAAAACATATTAAAATATGCCTGCTATAATGCTTATGTGGCTTACAAGGCAAAAGATGCTTTAACTGAAAAGTTAAAAGAAACAGAAATGCTTGATATTTACAACAATGTGGAAATTCCTTTAACTTATGCTTTATATGATATGGAGCAGGCAGGAATTATGGTTGCAGGCGACAAGCTTAAAGAATATGGTGAAAGACTTAAAACTGGCATTGATGCATTAGAGAAAGATATTTTTGCTGAAGCAGGTCACGAATTTAATATTAATTCACCTAAGCAGTTAGGCGAGATTTTATTTGGTGAAATGCAGCTTCCCGGTGGCAAAAAAACTAAAACAGGATATTCAACATCTGCTTCTGTATTAGAGAAACTTGAACCTGATTATCCTTTTGTAAGTAAGATATTAGAGTACAGGCAGCTTGCAAAATTAAAGTCAACATACGCTGATGGATTGGCTGTTTATATAGGCGAAGATAACAGAATACACGGTAAGTTTAACCAAACAATTACCGCAACAGGCAGAATAAGCAGTACTGAGCCAAACCTTCAGAATATTCCTGTACGTATGCCTCTTGGAAGAGAGATTAGGAAAGTCTTTATTCCAAAAGAAGGTTGTGTGTTTATTGATGCAGATTATTCTCAGATTGAATTAAGAATTTTAGCTCATATGTCTGATGACAAGAATTTAATTGATGCATATAATCATTCTAAAGATATTCATGCTGCAACAGCTTCTTTGGTTTTCCATGTTCCACTTGAAGAGGTTACTAAGGAACAGAGAAGTAATGCCAAGGCTGTAAACTTTGGAATCGTATACGGAATCAGTTCATTTGGTTTAAGTAATGACCTTTCGATTAGCAGAAAGGAAGCTGAACAGTATATAAAGGATTATTTTATCAGTTATCCGGGTATTAAGAATTATCTTGATAATTCAGTAAAAGAAGCTAAGGAAAAAGGATACTCTGTTACAATGTTTGGCAGAAGAAGACCTATCCCTGAATTAACATCAGGCAACTTTATGCAAAGACAGTTCGGTGAACGTGTGGCAATGAACTCTCCTATTCAGGGTTCTGCTGCAGATATTATGAAAATAGCAATGATTAATGTTGCAAAAGAGTTAAAAGAGAAAGATTTAAAATCTAAAATTGTTTTGCAGGTACACGATGAACTTTTAATTGAAGCGTACGAAAATGAAGTTGAACAGGTTAAGGATATTCTGAAACGCAACATGGAACAGGCAGCTCATCTTAATGTTCCTTTGGATGTTGATGTTCAGGTCGGAAATAACTGGGATGAAGCACATTAAAAAGGCGGTGTTATTATGGTTATAGGATTAATGGGTGGCGTAGGCAGCGGAAAGTCTACAGTACTTGATTATTTAGAAGAAAATTATGGCGCATATATTATTCAGTCAGACCATGTGGCAAAGGAAATCATGACTCCCGGCTTTAAGGTTTTTGATAAACTTTCAAAAGCTTTTCCAGAAGTTATTGAAAATGGAAAGATTAACAGCAAGAAGCTTGCCTCAATAGTTTTTAATGATAAGGATAAGCTTGACACTCTTAATTCCATTACTCATCCGGGAACAATAGAAGAAATTCTTAATAGAATAGAGCAAAGTAATAATTCAATTATTGTTGTGGAATCAGCCTTACTTTTAGGTTCAGGCCTTGAATCCCATTGTGATGAATTATGGTATGTATACTGTGAACATAATGAGAGAGTAAACCGTCTTGTTGAAAACAGAGGCTATTCAGTAGAAAAGTCTGAGGAGATTATTTCTAATCAACCAAGTGATGAAGAATATAACCACTTTGCAGATGAGTTTATTGACAATACTTTTAGTGTGGAAAAAACAAGAGAACAAATAGATATGATTTTAAGCAACAAAGAATGCTAAAAAATAAAATGATTTTTTACTAAAATCGTATTGACAATATTTTTAAAAAGAACTACAATAGGTAGCACGCTACATATTGTGGTTCTTTTTGTGTTTAGATTTTTTTGAAAGGAGGAATTATGGGACATTTAGGTCACAAAATCAAGCTTATTGACAGACAGTTTAGAAGCCGTATGGATAAGAATCTTGAGAATCTTGGCATTACAACGGCACAGATGAATGTATTATGTTATATGGAACATCACACTGAAAGAAATGTAACCCAGAAACAATTATCTGAAGCTTTTAATGTGAAGCATTCTACAATGGCAGGCATACTTCAAAGAATGGTTGAAAAAGATCTTCTTGAAATAAGACCAAATCCTGACAATAAGAAATTTAAAAATATATTCCTTACGGAAAAAGCTAAAAGTCTTCAGGATAAAGCCTCAGCATATCGTGAGTATACGGAATCTGTTATAATAAAGGACTTTACACCTGATGAAAAAGAATACTTTGAAAAAACATTATTTAAGGTTTTTCATAACTTATTAAACGATTCTTCATTATCACCGGAAGAGAAAGACTTAATAGAGAGGAGATTTATGGAAAATGATTAAAACATTATTAGGTCAGGTTAAAGAATTTAAACTTGTTTCTTTGCTTACACCTTTAGGTATGTTGGCGGAAGTAATTGTTGAAAACTTTATTCCACTTCAAATGGCCGTTATAATTGATTCAATTGGAAAAAATGACTTAAGTACAATTTACAAAACATCCTTTATAATGCTTTTACTTGCATTGTCAGGTTTAATTGCCGGATATATGGGTGGTGTATGGGGAGCTAAGGCTTCTACAGGTTTTGCAAGAAACTTAAGAAAGGCAATGTATGAAAATATTCAGACATTTTCATTTTCAAACATTGACAAATTTAGCACAGCAGGACTTGTTACACGTTTAACAACAGACGTTACTAATATTCAAAACGCATATCAGATGATTCTTAGAATGTGCGTAAGAGCACCTTTCAGTTTACTTGTTGCAATGATTATGGCATTCTCAGTTTCACCAAGAGTTGCAAGTGTATATTTAATAACTGTTATTATTCTTGGAATTGTACTTGCAATTATTACACTTAATGCCCATAAGTATTTTACACAGGTATTTAAGAAATACGATAAACTTAATGAAAGCGTACAGGAAAATGTAAGTGCAATGCGAGTAGTTAAGGCTTATGTTCGTGAAGATTACGAACGTGGTAAATTTGGAAAGGCAAGTTACAATATTTACAAGATGTTTATTAAGGCAGAAGGTATTGTTTCATTAAATGCACCTTCAATGATGCTTGCCATATACAGTTGTATTTTATTTATAAGCTGGCTTAGTGCACATATGATTATTGCCAGCGGAAATAATCCTGCCGTAGGTCTTACAACAGGTAACTTAACTTCACTTCTTGCATATTGTATGAATATTCTTATGAGCCTCATGATGCTTTCAATGGTATTCGTTATGGTTACAATGAGTATGGCAAGTGCTGAGAGAATTGCTGAAGTTATAAATGAAAAAGCTGATATTACTAATCCTGAAAACCCTGAATATGAAGTTGCCAACGGAAGCATTCGTTTTGAAAATGTTGATTTCAGGTATAACAAGACAAGCGAAAAACCTGTTCTCGAAAATATTAATATTTCAATTAAATCAGGTGAAACAATCGGTATTATGGGTGGTACCGGTAGTGCAAAATCAAGTTTTGTTAATCTTTTAAGTCGACTTTATGATGTAGAAAAGGGCAGAGTAATTGTTGGTGGAAAGGATGTTAGAGAATACGACCTTGATGTATTAAGAAAAGAAGTTAGCGTTGTTCTTCAGAAGAACGTATTGTTCTCAGGAACAATTCTTGAAAACCTTCGTTGGGGAGATGAAAACGCAACTGATGAAGAATGTATTAGAGCATGTAAGCTTGCCTGTGCTGATGAATTTATTGAAAGAATGCCTGACAAATATAATACATATATTGAACAGGGTGGTTCTAACGTATCAGGTGGACAGAAACAGCGATTATGTATTGCAAGAGCATTACTTAAAAAACCTAAGATTCTTATTCTTGATGATAGTACAAGTGCCGTAGATACAGTAACTGATGCAAAAATTAGGAAAGCTTTCAGAGAAGAAATTCCTGATACTACAAAAATTATTATTGCACAGAGAATTTCCAGTGTTAAGGACGCTGACAGAATTATTGTATTTGATGACGGTAAGATAGATGGCGTTGGAACACATGAAGAATTACTTAAAAACAATAGCAT
Organism: Eubacterium ventriosum; assembly: GCF_025150745.1. NCBI lineage: Bacteria > Bacillati > Bacillota > Clostridia > Eubacteriales > Eubacteriaceae > Eubacterium > Eubacterium ventriosum. The sequence continues at coordinate 1,952,680 of NZ_CP102282.1, read as the reverse complement.
TTATAGAGAAGTATATAATCAGCAGATGAATGATAATGCTGACTTTGATAAGAAAGGAGGAGAACAGTAATGGAAAAAGCTAAAACAGTAAAAGGTCCGGGAAACAGACGTAATATGGGACCAAGACCAAGACTTAATAATCCATTAAAAACTCTTTCACGTCTTATTAAGTATATGGGAAAATATTATGGCATACATATGGTTATTGTAGTTTTATGTATTATTGCCAATGTATTTGCCAGTGTTAACGGAACATGGTTCATGAAGGCATTAGTTGACGAATATATTTTACCAATGATTAAAGAAGGCAGTAATGATTTCGGACCACTTCTTAAAGCAATGATTCGAGTAGGCGGTTTCTATGGAGCAGGTGTTATTGCTTCATTGATTCAGGCTGAAATCATGGTTTTTGTTACTCAGGGAACTTTAAAGCATTTAAGAGATGATATGTTTAATCATATGCAGGGCCTTCCAATTAAGTATTTTGACACACATTCTCATGGCGATATTATGTCTATGTACACTAATGATATTGATACATTAAGACAGATGATAAGCCAGTCAATGCCTCAGATGTTTAATAGTGCAATGACTATTGTCAGTGTATTTGCATGTATGGTTGCTTTAAGCATCCCCCTTACACTTTTAACTTTAATTATGATTGGTGTAATTACACTAGGTTCAAAGAAACTTACATTTTTATCAGGTAAGTACTTTATTGCTCAGCAGAAAGATATTGGTGCTGTTAACGGTTACATTGAAGAAATGATGGAAGGTCAGAAAGTTGTTAAAGTATTCTGTCACGAAGAAAAATCAATGGAAGAATTTAACAAGTTAAACGACCACCTTTTTGAATCAGCTAATAATGCTAACAAATTTGCCAATGTTATGGGACCTTTTAATGCACAGGTTGGTAATGTAAGTTACGTTCTTTGTGCCTGCATTGGTGCCATTATTGCCATTAAAGGTATTGCCGGTTTTACAATGACACCGGGAAGTTTAATTAGTTTCTTAACTTATAATAAACAGTTTGCACAGCCAATTAACCAGATTACAATGCAGATGAACAGTATTGTTATGGCTATTGCAGGTGGCGAGCGAATCTTCAAATTATTAGATGAGAAACCTGAAGTTGACGACGGATATGTTACACTTGTAAGAGCTAAAAAGGTTGACGGTAATATTGTTGAATGTGAAAACAGAACAGGAATGTGGGCTTGGAAACATTACCACAAGGATACAGATACAACTACTTATGTTGAAATGAAGGGCGAAATCGTATTTAACGGTGTTGACTTCGGATATACTGATGACAAGATTGTTTTACATGATGTAAAACTTTACGCTAATCCGGGCGAAAAGCTTGCTTTCGTTGGCTCAACAGGTGCAGGAAAAACTACTATTACAAACCTTATTAACCGTTTCTATGACATTCAGGATGGAAAAATCCGATATGATGGTATTAATATTAATAAGATTAAAAAGGCTGACCTTAGACGTTCTCTTGGTATAGTTTTACAGGAAACAAATCTTTTCTCAGCTACAGTAATGGAAAATATCAGATATGGTAAATTGGATGCTACAGATGAAGAAGTTATTGCAGCAGCTAAGCTTGCCAATGCTGACAGTTTTATTAGAAGACTTCCTGACGGTTATAACACTATGTTAACAGGAAACGGCGGTAACTTAAGTCAGGGACAGAGACAGTTGCTTTCAATTGCCAGAGCAGCAGTTGCAAATCCACCGGCACTTATTTTGGATGAAGCAACATCTTCAATTGATACAAGAACTGAAAGACTTGTTCAGGAAGGTATGGATGCTTTAATGAAGGGCAGAACAACTTTTGTAATTGCTCATAGATTATCAACTATCAGAAATAGTGACTGTATTATGGTTCTTGAGCAGGGACGAATTATTGAACGTGGAAATCACGACGACTTGATGAAACAGAAAGGAACTTACTATCGTCTTCAAACAGGAAGTTCACCTAACTAAGAATTTAAATATTAAATCTCTTTATTATAAACATCTCTTCGGAAGAATATACTTAACTATATTCATCTAAAGAGGTGTTTTTTATTAAAAAATTTATTTATATCCTGGCTTTAATGTTCTTTTCAACAGTTACAATAAAAATTACCGAAGAAATCGATTATCACAAATATAAAATCAAAAAAAACATTGTGGAAAGCTATGATTACCGCACCTTAAATATCAAGCCTGAATGTTTGCAGACTATAAATAAAATATCCTCAAAAGATAAGTGTGACTTTTCAGATTTATTATCGGTAATGTTTTTGAACAGCAATTTAAACTTAACTAAAGTAAATTATACAAGGGAGCGCTATTCTGATTTAAAAGGTTGTTACAAAAAGAAAAGTGCTAATGAATATAATAATGTATCAAAAAACATTGCTGCCATTTTTGACGACATTGTTTATTTTCCTGTTGCAAAAAGCACAACCAGTGGCAAGTGGGTTTCTTATGAAGATTCTTTTGGCGCTGAGAGAAATTACAATGGAAGTTATCCTCACGAAGGTTGTGATATTATGGCTGAAAATAATGTAAGTGGTTATTATCCCATTGTAAGTGTGTCTGACGGAACAGTTGAAAATATAGGCTGGCTTGAAAAAGGTGGTTATCGTGTTGGCATAAGAAGTAGTCAAGGGGGCTATTTTTATTATGCTCATTTAAGCAGTTATTCGGACATAAAAAAAGGTGACAAAATTAAAGCCGGAACTCTTTTAGGTTACATGGGTAACACAGGATATGGGACTGAGGGTACAACCGGTTGCTTTGACGTTCATCTTCATTTTGGCATATATGCTAAGACTAAAAATTATTATGAGCTAAGTTATAACCCATATTGTATTTTAAAATATTTGGAAAACAATGTAATACTTGCAAGTTATTAAAAATAAAAGCAGTAATTAGTGGGCTATAAATCAATAATTAATTAGCAATTAATAAAATAGAAACTTGCCATAACTTAGGCAAAGGAGTAAAATAAAACGGAGAAAATAAATTTAGAAACAAGTGAGGTATTTGACATGAAAAAGATTAGTACAGAAAAAGCACCTGCAGCAATCGGACCATATTCACAGGGAGTTGTTGTAAACAATACATTATTCTCATCCGGACAGATTGCATTAGATCCTGCAACAGGAGAAATTGTTGGCTCAACTATTGAAGAACAGGCTGAACAGGTTATGAAAAATTTGGGAGCAATCCTTGAAGAAGCAGGTTCAAGCTATGAAAAAACAATTAAGACAGTATGCTTCCTTGCTGACATGGGAGACTTTGGAGCATTTAATGAAGTATATGGAAAATATTTCACAGAAAAACCGGCAAGAAGCTGCGTAGCTGTTAAAGAACTTCCAAAGAATGTTTTATGCGAAGTTGAAGTTATAGCTGAAATCTAATCATTATATGTCTATAATGGAGGAATTTTATATGGATAAAAACTTATTGGAAATTACAGGTTATGATGGTGAAGGTTATGTTCCTTTAATTGATTATTCCCATTGGCGTGTTGCCGAACTTAGATACTGTGAAGAATTAGAAGTGGACAAGCTTAAAGATATGCAGAAGCATGATGAAACGGATGAAGTTTTTGTATTATTGGAAGGCGATTTCACATTATTCTTAGGTGGCAATGGGGAACACATAGGAGAGATTGAGGCTATTAAACTTGAACCTCTTAAACTATATAATGTTAAAAGAGGTACATATCATACCCATACTCCTGAAAAAAATTCAACAGTGCTTATTGTTGAAAATGTTGACACAACTGACGACAATTCACCTAAAGAAAAATTAACTTTAGAGCAGAAAAAAATTATTGAAAAGTTGTATAAGGAAGTAAATTCATAGATTTATATAACTAAGGTCTCACTTTTAAAAGAAAATCGACTTTTAAATCTGGGACCTTTAATATGTAAAACAGACAACCGAAAACAAGCGAGGTATTTTTAGTGCGACTGGATAAATATTTAACCACATTAGGAATTGGTTCACGAACACAGGTTAAGGAATTAATAAAAAAAGGAAAAATCACTGTTAACGGCGAAAAGATTTTAAAGCCTGACATTCATATTGATGAAAATAATGATGAAGTAGATTTAAACGGTGTTAATTTAAAATATAACAAATTCTATTATTATATGCTAAACAAACCTGCAGGAGTATTATCTGCAGTATCAGACAATAATTGCAAAACAGTAATTGATTTGCTTGATGTTACGCCTAAAAAAGGACTTTTTCCTGTTGGAAGACTTGATAAGGACACAGAAGGCTTACTTCTTATAACTAATGACGGTGAACTTTCACACAATCTTCTGTCTCCAGCTAAGCACGTTGATAAAACATATTATGTGGAACTTAACGGGGATTTAATAGACAGCGATATTGAACTATTTGAAAAAGGTTTGGATATAGGTGAGAAAAATCTTACTAAGCCTGCCATCCTTAAAATACTTGAAAAAAGAAGTACAGCTTTAATTACAATAACAGAAGGAAAATACCATCAGGTTAAAAGGATGTTTCAGGCAATAGGACTAACGGTAACTTTTCTTAAAAGACTTACAATGGGACCTCTTAAATTAGATGAAAATCTGAAACCCGGAGAATATAGAAAGCTTACAGTCAGTGAAGTAGAAGCCTTGCTTAATAATAAACCTAGAAATAACTAAAATAATTAAAACATATTTTAATATAATATTTTAAAAATTTAAAAAGTAAAATTATTAGAATAATATTTAGAAAGTATAAACATTAGAAAGATATTAATATGCAGGAAATTAAAATTACGGAAAATCAGGCAGGACAGCGCTTTGACAAGTTTTTATTTAAATACTTTAAGGAAGCTACATCCGGCTTTATATATAAAATGCTTAGAAAAAAGAACATTGTCTTAAATGGTAAGAAATCAGATGGAAAAGAAAAGCTTAATGTAGGCGATTCAATTAAGATTTTTATGGCTGATGATACCATACTTAAATTTAGAGGTGAGACAAAAGTAGACATTGTTAAACCTATTGATTTAGATATTGTTTATGAAGATGATAATATTCTAATTATAAATAAACCGTCAGGAATGCTTAGTCAAAAGGCTGAAGCAAGTGATGTATCAGTTAATGAATATATTATTTCTTATTTAGTATCCACTAACAAACTAAGTGAAGAACAACTTAAAACATTTAAACCCGGTGTCTGCAATCGACTTGACAGAAATACCAGTGGCTTAATTATTGCCGGTAAATCCTTAAAAGGTTTGCAGACAATGTCTAAAATGTTTAAGGAAAGAACAATGGATAAATACTATTTTGCATTAGTTAACGGCAAAATAGAAAATAAAATAAACATAAAAGGTTACTTGAAAAAAGATGAAAGAACAAACAAAGTAACAATATATAAAAAAGAGCAAAAAGACAGTCAGCCAATTGAGACAGAGTATGAGCCTGTTTTAGCAAATGATAGAATCACTTTATTAAAAGTTAAGCTGATTACAGGTCGAACTCATCAGATTAGAGCACACCTTTCATCTGTAGGTCATCCGCTAATTGGTGACTACAAGTATGGGAATAAGAAGATTAATGATATATATAAGAAACAATATGGTATTAAAGACCAGATGTTACATTCAAGAACGACTGTTTTTCCAAAGTTTACGGGAGACTGTGATAATCTGTCAGGTAAAGAATTTACAGCAACACTGCCTGATGATTTTATAAAAGTTTTAAGCAATGAATTTAAGAATAGTAATGTTGTTAATGACTTTATTAAAGAAAAACAGATTAAAAAATAACTATACATTAAGGTTGGTTTTTGATTACAGGAAAGAAGATTTAGAGCAATTATGGGAACATGGAAGACAAGAGGACTTAGAGGTTCTACATTAGAAGATATGATTAATATGACTAATGAAAGTTATCGTGAAAAGGGACTTGCATTAATTCAAAAAATACCTACTCCAATAACGCCCATTAACATTGATCAAAGTACAAGGCATATTACCCTTGCTTATTTTGACAAACAAAGTACGGTAGACTACATTGGAACGGTACAGGGGATTCCTGTATGCTTTGATGCCAAGGAATGTGCAGTTACAACATTTCCTATGATGAATATTCACGAGCATCAGGTTAAGTTTATGGAAGACTTTGAATCCCAGGGAGGTATTTCATTTATATTATTATTTTATACATCTTTAAACGAAACTTACTATATACCTTTTAAGGATATTAAAAGATTTTATGATAGAAGTATTAATGGTGGCCGAAAAAGTTTCAGATATGAGGAAATTGATAAAAATTATCTTATAAAATCAGCACCCGGTGCCCTTGTTCATTATTTGGAAGGAATTCAGAAAGATTTAGATTCAAGGGAAGGTTGACATTTATTATAAAATATTGTAATATACATTTTAGTTCATTACTAAGGCAGTGAATTACCACTTTAAAGTATTAAAGTAACAAATGGAGGATAACATGGAAAAAGTATTATTACATACTCCTGAGGGAGTTAGAGATGTTTATGGCAAAGAATGTGCCGTAAAGTTAACAATAGAGAATAGCATTAACAAAGTTTTTAATATATATGGATATCATAATATTCAAACACCAACTTTTGAGTTTTTTGATATTTTCAGTAAAGAGCGAGGCTCTGTTGCTTCAAAGAATTTATATAAGTTCTTTGACAGAGAAGGTAATACTTTAGTTTTAAGACCTGATGTTACTCCTTCAATTGCAAGACTTGTTGCAAAATATTATATGGACGTTAAAGTTCCTGTTAAGCTTTGCTACAATGCCAATACATATATTAATAACTCAGAATTACAGGGAAAATTAAAAGAAAATACACAGCTTGGATGTGAACTTATTAATGATGATTCAGTTGAAGCTGATGCAGAAATTCTTGCTCTTGTTGTAGATTCATTAAAAGCAGCAGGACTTAAAGAATTTTTGGTGGAAATCGGTCATGCAGATTTCTACAAGGGGCTTTTGGAAGAATGCGGTTTTGACACCGAAAATGAACAGGAATTACGAAAAAGAATAGAAAATAAAAACTATTTTGGAGTTGAAGAAATTCTTGATAATAACAATATTACAGGACAGCTTAAAGAGGCATTTTTGAAATTGCCGGAATTATTTGGTTCCATTGATGTTATAAAATCAGCTAAAGAGCTTACAGACAACAAGAAAGCCTTACAATCAATTGAACGTCTTGAAAAATTATATTCAATTCTTGAGGATTATGGCGTATCTAAATATATAAGTTTTGACCTTGGAATGATTAGTAATTTTAATTACTATACCGGAATAATTTTTAAAGCTTATACTTATGGCTCCGGTGACCAAATTGTAGCCGGCGGTCGTTATGACAAGTTACTTGGTCAGTTTGGAAAAGAAGCTGCAGCAGTTGGTTTTGCTGTATATATGGATCAGATTCTTTTAGCTGTAAACGGACAGCGATTAAAAGAAAACAATGATTACTCATATGAAGTCATTATTTATGATTCTGAATTTAGAAAAGCTGCTTTATCCCTTACTAATGCACTTAGAGATCAGGGTGTTAAGACAGAATTAATTTCTAAAAAAGAGAATATATCATTAGAGGAATATACAACATTTAAGAAAGAAGACGGTGCTACTAAGATTACATATGTTTCAAAAGATGGCGCTGTAGAATTATAGGTGAGCAGTATGAGATATTTAACTTTTGCCCTTGCAAAGGGTCGTTTGGCAAAAACAGCAATGGATATGTTTGAACAGATTGGTATCCAGTGTGAAGAAATGAAAGATGAAAAAACACGTAAACTTATTTTTGTTAACGAAGAATTAAAATTAAAATTTTTTCTTGCCAAGGCAAGTGATGTTCCGACATATGTTGAATATGGTGCGGCAGACATTGGTATTGTAGGTAAAGATACTATTTTGGAAGAAGACAGAAAATTATATGAAGTATTAGATTTAGGTTTTGGAAAATGCAGAATGTGTGTCTGCGGACCTGAATCAGCCCGTGACTTATTAAAAAATCATGGTATGATAAGAGTAGCATCAAAATATCCAAAGATTGCCAAGGATTATTTTAATAACAAAAAAGGTCAAACAGTTGAGATTATAAAGCTTAACGGTTCTGTTGAGCTAGCACCTATTGTTGGCTTATCAGAAGTTATAGTTGATATTGTTGAAACAGGTACTACATTAAAAGAAAACGGTCTTGGAGTTTTGGAAGAAGTTTGTCCATTGTCTGCAAGAATGGTTGTTAACCAGGTTAGTATGAAGATGGAAGACGAAAGAATCAGAAAGATTATTTCTGATTTAAAAGAAAAAATAAAATAAATTTTATAAAAAAAGATTGTTTAAAAGACTAATTATAAAGATTAACTAATCTTTAGGAGGCTGAAATGAGAATTATAAAATTAGATGAGAGTTCAAAGAAAAATATTTTAAATGACTTACTTAAAAGAAGTCCTAATAACTACGACAATTTTGCAGACAGCGTAAATGCAATTCTTGCAAATGTTAAGGAAAACGGCGACAAAGCTTTATTCCAGTACACAAAGGATTTCGATAAGGCTGATATTAATGCTTCAAACATTAAAGTTACTGAAGAAGAAATTAAGGAAGCATACGACAGACTTGAAAACCCTGAATTAGTTCAGGTTATTAGAAGATCATTAAAGAATATTAAGGAATACCACGAAAAACAGAAACAGTACAGCTGGTTTGATTCAAAACCTGATGGCTCCATTTTGGGTCAGAAGGTAACACCATTGTCAAGAGTTGGTGTTTACGTACCTGGTGGAAAAGCAGCTTATCCATCATCTGTTTTGATGAATGTTATTCCTGCAAAGGTTGCCGGTGTTGAACAGATTGTTATGGTTACACCTCCTGGAAAAGATGGAAAAGTTAATCCTAATACATTAGTAGCAGCTAACGAAGCAGGTGTTGACGTAATATATAAAGTCGGTGGAGCACAGGCTATTGCAGCTTTGGCTTATGGTACCGAATCAATTGCCAAGGTTGACAAGATTGTAGGTCCGGGAAATATTTATGTAGCTTTGGCTAAAAAAGCAGTATTTGGTTATGTAAGTATTGACTCTGTAGCAGGTCCTAGTGAAATCTTAGTTCTTGCTGATGAAACAGCTAATCCAAGATATGTTGCAGCAGACCTTTTATCACAGGCAGAACATGACGAACTTGCTTCAGCTATTCTTGTTACAACAAGTGAAGAATTGGCTAACAAAGTATCTGAATATGTAGATATGTTTGTTTCTAAATTAAAGAGAAAAGAAATTTTACAGAAATCATTAGACAACTATGGATATATTCTTGTTACTGATACCATGCAGGATGCTATTGACACAGCTAATGACATTGCTTCAGAGCACTTAGAAATTGTTACTAAGAATCCTTTTGATACAATGACAAGAATTAAAAACGCAGGGGCTATTTTCCTTGGAGAGAACAGTTCCGAACCACTTGGAGATTATTTTGCAGGTCCTAACCACGTTCTTCCAACTAACGGAACAGCAAAATTTTTCTCACCTTTAAGTGTTGATGATTTCATTAAGAAATCAAGTATTATCTCTTATTCAAGAGAAGCACTTGAACCTTTAAGTGAAGATATTCAGAAATTTGCCAAGGCCGAAGGTTTGACAGCTCACGCTAATTCTATTAGAGTTAGATTTGAAGAAGATGATGATATAAAGGAGTAGAAATATGAGTAGAATTGGTAAATGCGTTAGAAATACAAGTGAAACACAGATTGAAGTTTCAATTAATCTTGATGGTACAGGTAAATCCGATATTAATACAGGCATTGGTTTTTTTGACCATATGTTAATCAGCTTTGCTAAGCATGGTCTTTTCGATTTAAATGTAAAAGTTAACGGTGATTTGTATGTTGACTGTCATCATACTATCGAAGATACAGGTATTGCCATTGGAAATGCAATAAAAGAAGCTTTAGGAGATAAGAAATCCATTAAAAGATATGGTTATATGATTCTTCCAATGGATGAGTGCTTAACTATGTGTGCTCTTGATTTATCCGGAAGACCTTATCTTGTTTTTAATGCTGAATTCACTACAGATAGTGTTGGTGGCTTTGACACTGAAATGGTTAAGGAATTTTTCCATGCCATAACTTATTCCACAGGAATGAATTTGCATATTAAGATGTTAGAACCTGGCAACAATCATCATATGATTGAAGGCATATACAAAGCTTTTGCTAAGGCTTTAGATCAGGCAACAATTAAGGATGAAAGAATTACAGATGTATTATCAACGAAAGGAACACTATAATGGGAAAGTTTAGAATTATACCATCTATTTATTTATATAATGGTAATGTTGTAGATAAAGAGACAAAGGAAATAGTTGGGGATGGAGATGCTGTTGAACTTGCCACTTTCTATAATAATAGAGGGGCAGATGAATTATTAGTTTTTGACTTATCTTCATCAGACAGTGAACATGATGCAAATATCGGTACAATGATTAAGATTCAGGATGCTGTTGACATTCAGATGATTGTTGGTGGAAATGTTAAACGTCTTGAAGATGTAAAAAAATATATTTATACAGGAGCCAAGAAAGCCATTCTCGATATGAGTAAAGACACTAATGTTGAAATAGTAAAGGAAGCTTCTGAACGTTTCGGTAGTGACAAAATTGCCGTAATGTTAAATAAGGATTATGATTTTTCAAAAATTAAACAACTTAAATATGATGGCGTATCTTTAATTATTGCTGACAGTTGTGCAAATGAATGTATAGGTTTAGGCATTAAAATTTTAGCTTTTAACTGTAACTTTACATTTAACGATATGGTTGAATTTGGTAAACAGGACAAGGTTTACGGTATTTCAGATAACAGTTTTGCCGGAGATTTTGATTTTCTTAATTTCAAAGCTCAGTTAAAAGAAGAAGGAGTTAACACTATTGTTTTTGAAAGTGCAATGAGTTTTGATCAGTTTAAAAAGAATTCCGACGGAATGATTCCTGTTGTTGTTCAGGACTATAAGACAGACAAAGTTTTAATGGTTGCTTATATGAACGAAGAAGCCTTTAATCTTACAATAAAGACTGGAAAGATGACATATTTTAGCAGAAGTAGAAATGAAATCTGGGTTAAAGGTGTTACATCGGGGAATTTTCAATATGTAAAAGAACTTTCTATGGACTGCGATTTAGATACAATGCTTGCAAAAGTATATCAGGTAGGAGTTCCATGTCATACAGGAGCTGATACATGTTTCTTTAACACTCTTGTTAAGAAAGAATACGATGAATCTAATCCAATGAGAGTTTTTGAAGATGTATATAATGTCATTCTGGACAGAAAGAAGAATCCAAAGGAAGGTTCATATACTAACTATCTTTTCGATAAGGGAATTGACAAAATTCTTAAGAAAGTTGGAGAAGAAGCTACTGAAATTGTTATTGCAGCAAAGAATCCTGATCCTCAGGAAGTTAAATATGAAATTTCTGATTTCTTATACCACGTAATGGTATTAATGGCAGAAAAAGGAGTTTCATGGAAAGAAATAACAAAAGAACTTTCAAGAAGATAGGGATTTGGGTGTTAAAACATCAATATATTAATTACAAGAATTTTATATTAAATCGGGTAACTACAGGTTGCCCGATTTCTTTCGTTGAAAAAAAGATTTTTGTATAGTATTATTGTGGATAGGACTAAAATCAAAAAAGATGTGTATTATACATTTATATATAAATTTTGAAAGGGATATTTAATAAACAATATATGAAAGAATCTATTAAAAAAGTTCAAAACGTAGGAATAATTTTTGATATGGATGGAACTCTTTGGGATTCCACTGAAAATATAACAAAAGCCTGGAATGAAGTACTTGTTAAGTACGGATACGAAAATCTTAAATTAACAGTAGAACAGGTTTCAAAAGAGATGGGTAAGCTTATGAGAGATATTGCTGATTCTCTTTTTAATGGCATTCCTGAAAATATAAGATATGAAATATTTGAAGAATGTTTATCTTACGAAAACGAATATCTTTTAAAAAACGGAGCCAATGTTTACGATGGAGTAGAAGATGTTTTTAAAGAATTAAATAAGAAATATAATGTTTTTATTGTAAGTAACTGCCAGGAAGGGTATCTTCGAACATTCCTTGAATACTATGATTTCAACAAGTATGTATTAGATTACGAGGAAGCCGGCAGAACAGGTATGCCAAAGGATGAAAATATCCGATTAGTAATTAAGCGTAATCACTTAGATAAGGCTTTTTATGTAGGTGATACATTGGGAGACATGGAATCTACTGACAAGGCAGGAATACCATTTATCCACGCAGCTTACGGTTTTGGTACAGTTCCTGCAGACAGAATGAAAATAAACAATATAAAAGAATTGCCTGAATTTATAGATGATTTATTGTCAAAAGATACTGACAACTAGCAATTTAATTTTAAGGAGCATAAATGAGAAAATTAGCACTATCAGATGAAATATTAATGAAAATAGAAAAGCCGGCAAGATATATTGGTGGCGAATTTAATGCTATTGTAAAAGACCATAATGAAGTAGACACAACATTTGCTTTTGTTTTCCCTGATGTTTACGAAGTTGGCATGTCACATCTTGGAATACAGATTTTATATGATTTATTAAACAGAAGAGATGACGTATGTTGTGAGAGAGTGTATTCACCTTGGATTGATTTAGATAAGATTATGAGAGAACAAAATATTCCTTTGTTCTCACTTGAAACACAGACACCTGTTAAGAATTTTGATTTTCTAGCAATTACTCTTCAGTACGAAATGTGTTACACAAACATATTACAGGTTCTTGATTTGTCAGGAATCCCTCTTCTTTCAAAAGACAGAACAGAAGATGATCCTATTGTAATCGGTGGCGGACCTTGTACTTACAATCCTGAACCAATTGCAGATTTCTTTGACATTTTTTATATCGGTGAAGGTGAAACTGAATATTATCACCTTATTGATTTATATCAGGAAAATAAGAAAAATGGTGGAACAAAGAAAGAATTTCTTGAAATGGTAGCAGAAATTCCATGTATGTATGTTCCTGCATTTTATGATATTAAATACAATGAAGATGGAACAATTAAGGAAATGAAACCTAATAACAGTCACGCAAAAAAGACTGTAAGAAAGTCAATTGTTCTTGATTTTGACAATGTTCCTTACCCTGACAAGCCATTGGTTCCATTTATTAAAGTTGTACAGGACAGATGTGTTCTTGAAATCCAGAGAGGATGTATTAGAGAGTGTCGTTTCTGTCAGGCAGGTTCAGTTTATAAGCCTTTAAGAGAAAAAAGCCTTGAAACATTAAAGAAGCTTGCAATAGATATGTTAAAAGCTACGGGAAATGAAGAAATATCTTTAAGTTCCCTTAGTACAAGCGACTATTCAAAAATTAAGGAGCTTATTGATTTCTTAATTGAAGAATGTAAATCACGACACATTAATATATCACTTCCCTCCCTTAGAATTGATGCTTTTTCATTAGATGTAATGAGCAAGGTTCAGGATGTTAAAAAAAGTTCGATTACTTTTGCCCCTGAGGCAGGTACTCAGCGTATGCGTAATGTTATAAATAAAGGTTTAACTGAAGAAGATATTATAAACGGATGTACACAGGCATTTTCAGCCGGTTGGAATAAAGTGAAATTATATTTTATGTTAGGTCAGCCTACTGAAACTAATGATGATGTAGACGGAATAATGGATTTGTGCGAAAAGATTGCTGAAGTTTATTATGAAACAGTTCCTAAAGAACAAAGAAAAGGTAAATGCCAGATTACAGCAAGCTCTTCATTCTTTGTTCCAAAGCCTTTTACTCCATTTCAGTGGGCACCAATGTGTGAAGCACACACATTCCTTGATAAGGCTAAACGTGTAAATGACAAATTAAAAACTCTTCTTAACAGAAAGAGTATAAGATATAACTGGCATGAATCAGACATTAGTGTTCTTGAAGGACTTTTAGCACGTGGAGACAGAAGACTTTCTAAGCTTATATTATCGGTTTATGAAAAAGGCGGTATTTATGATGCCTGGTCAGAATGTTTTAAGAAAGAGTTGTGGGATGAGGCAATTGCCGAAAATAATATTGATGTTGATTTTTATGTTACAAGAGCGAGAAACGATGACGAAATCTTCCCTTGGGACTTTATAGATACAGGTGTTACAAAGAAATTTCTGTTAAGAGAGTGGCATAATGCCCAGAACGAAAAGGTTACACCTAACTGTAGAATGCAATGTTCAGGCTGTGGTGCAGCAAGCTTTGGAGGTGGTATTTGTTATGAAAATTAGATTAAGATTCTCAAAACAGGGACAGATGAAGTTTATCGGCCACTTGGATATGGTAAGATATTTTCAGAAAGTAATGCGTCGTAGTGAAGTTGACGTTGCCTATTCAGAAGGCTTTTCACCTCACCAGAAAATGTCTTTTGCAGCTCCTTTAAGTGTAGGTGTTTTAAGCCGTGGGGAATATTTTGACTTGGAAGTTAATTCAACAGAATCTTCTAAAGTTATGCTTGAAAGGATTAACGCCCAAAATGCAGAAGGTGTGGAAGTTTTAAGCTATAAGCTTCTTCCTGACGACGCAAAAAATGCCATGAGTGTAGTTGCAGGAGCTGATTATAAGGTTTACACAGACCTTTTTAATCAGAATATGTTAGACGCTTTCATGAATCAGGACCAGATTATTGTTTTAAAGAAAACTAAAAAAAGCGAAAAAGAAGTAGATATTAAACCTTTAATTTATAATATTAAGTTGGAAGATGACGGAATTTTTATGCAGGTGGCACAAGGTAGTGCTTCTAACCTTAAGCCTGACCTTGTAATGGATGCTTTCGCCAAATTTGCACAGGTTACACTTCCTGAATATGTAACATATGAAAGACTTGATATGTATTGTTTGGAAGATGACAATCTTGTTTCTTTAGACGATATTGGAGGCAACATTGAGTAACAAATTAATTATTTCTGATTTTTATAAAAACATATTATTTGGTTTTTATTTTGAAGACGACAAATTACAAAGATTAGTAAACTTAAAAAATGACAATGTTGTTGGAAATATATATTGCGGCTACGTAAAAGATGTAGTCAAAAATATTAACGGTGCTTTTGTACTTTTCGATGACAACAAAAAAGGGTATCTTTCCTTAAAAGACTTTAAGAACCCGGTTAAGCAGGGAGATAAAGTTCTTGTTCAGGTATCAGGAGACAAAATTAAAACAAAAGATTATTCATTAACTTCACGAATTAATCTTAATTCAGAATGTCTTGTTTTAACTGTTGGCAATACAGGCATAAGCGTTTCAAGAAAAATTAAGGATAAGGACATCCGCGAAGAATTAAAAAGTACTTTAAGTGTTAAAAAGAATGATGTATATGGTTTTATTATAAGAACTAATGCATTAGACTTTTCTAAGGAGGATATTTTAAAACAGGCTGATGATTTAATTAATCAGTTAGAAGATTTAAAAAAGCGATTTGCTTTTGTTACTCCTAAGGCTGCGTTACTGAAAAAAGATTATTTGCAGGATTTAATTAGTGAATTTAAGAAACATGGAGAATTGTCAATTATAACTGATGTAGTTTACATTTATGATACATTAAAAGAACATAATGATATGGTTACATATAATGACAATTCCAAAATCAGTTTGTGCAACAAATATTCTTTAGAAACTCATTTAAACCGCCTTTTATCTAAGAAAGTATGGCTTAAATCAGGTGCTTATCTCATAATAGAACCTACAGAAGCCCTAACGGTTATTGATGTTAATACCGGAAAGGCTGACTTAAAAACTAATAAAGAAAGTACTTTTAAAAAGATAAATTTAGAAGCGGCAAAAGAGATTGCCCTGCAAATGAAATTACGAAATATATCGGGTATAATCATAGTTGACTTTATTAATATGAGTAATAATAAGGATTATGATATTTTAACCCATGAAATGTCAGAATATCTTACTAATGATTTTTCTATAAGTAATGTTGTTGATATTACAAAACTTGGTTTAATGGAATTAACAAGAAAGAAGAAAGAAAAATCTTTAGAGGAAATTGTTAATGAGAAAAAAGATGATAATTAAAATTATAAGTTGGATAATATTTATTGGATTGGTAATTGCATTAATAGTAGGTGCAATAAACATTTATATGGTTACAACCACATCAAAAAGAATTATTTCTGTAGATGATGCTAAGGACATAAATGCTGATTGCATTATTGTTTTAGGTGCAGGTGTTAAACCTTCAGGTAAGCCTTCATGGATGCTTGAAGACAGAATTATTGTAGGCGAACAGTTATACAATGTTAATGCAGCTCCAAAGCTTTTAATGTCAGGCGACCACGGCAGAGAGAATTATGATGAAGTTAATACAATGAAGAATTATGCCATTAATGATGGCATACCTTCAGAAGATATTTTTATGGATCATGCCGGTTTTGAAACATACGATTCAATGTACAGAGCAAAGAAAATATTCGGTGCTAAGAAAGTAGTTATTGTTTCACAGAAATATCATTTATACCGTTCTCTTTACATTGCAAAAAAAATGGGCTTAGACGCATACGGAGTTTCGTCAGACCTTAGATATTATTCAAAAAAACAATATTATAGAGAAGCGAGGGAATGGCTTGCAAGAGTTAAGTCGTTTATAAAATGTATCGCAAAACCGCAGCCTAAATATTTAGGAGATTCCATTGATTTAAAGGCAAGCGGTGATGTGACTAATGATTAGGAGCAGAATATATGGATAAGAAATCAATTGGTGAATTAAGAAGAAGATTGAAAAAAGACAGTTGTACGTTCACAAAAATATGTGGTTGTTACGTAGATGACAATAAGAATAAAGTTACAAATCTTGATGAAATATTTATGAATCTTGAAGATGAAGAATATTACAAATACTTGGAAATAGGCAAAAAAGTTCTTTCCACTAATGTTGGAAATAATATTTTGGAGCTTAATTTTCCTATCGAAGAAGAACAGCCGGGAGGTCATCAGCAATTCTTAATGGGACTTAAGAAAAGTGCCTTAAAAGATCAGGGCTTAGTTGATACTTTCTATGATATGATTATTGAAAAATATGATTCACTTGGAAATTATTTAATTTTACTTTTTCATGATGTTTACGACGTTATGACAAAAACATCTGACAATAATAAATTAGATGAATCAGAAGAAGTTTATGAATACATAATATGTGCCATTTGTCCAATGGTTCTGTCAAAACCGGGACTTGGCTACAACAAAGACAAAAACAGAATCAGCACATTAAACCGGGAGTGGTTTGTTGGAATGCCTGAAACAGGTTTTGTTTTCCCTGCATTTATTGATAGAAGCAGTGATATCCATTCTGTACTTTTATATACAGCCGATTCAAAGAATGTTCATACCGAAATGATTGAAGACATTCTTGGGTGCAGGCAGAAGTTAACATATGCCCAGCAGCAGAATGTTTTAAATGATATGGTTTTGGAAGTAACAGGAGAAGACAATATTAAAGAAGTAATGGAATCAGTGAATATTGAGCTTGCCCAAATTTCAGAAGATGAGCCTGAATCAACTATTTCTAAAACACACATAAAAAGTGCCTTGGAATATGCCGGCATTCAGGAAAACAAAGCCGAATCTATTGGCGACAAATATATGACATCTATTAACAATGAGGAGATTCCTTTGATTGGAGATATCGTTCCTAATAAAGCCGCAAAAATTGTGAAAGATAATAACGAAAAGTATCTCCTTAAAGAAGAAATTAAAGAATTAAACAGAAAGATTGCCACTATAACAGAAGAACAAAGTGGTGAAGAGCTGGGAGAAAGTGACATTATCATAAAAGTCAACTCAGGCAAGAAAGAATTAATCCGCCAGGAAACAATAGACGGACAGCCTTGCGTTGTAATTCCATTAACTGATAATGATAATGTAATGATAAAATAAGATTACCTGATTATATAATTGCTAAACCTCTCACAATATGAATAATAAAAAGAATTCTATAGATTATTTCTATAATATGAAAAAATTTGTTTGACAAGAGCAAATACCTGTGATACTATACTATAGTATGCCGCTCAGTGTGGTTATAAGTACTGCAATAGCAGTCACCGAAACTGGCGAGTAATGAGTAATAGGAGGTGCCCATAATGTACGCAATTATAGCAACAGGTGGTAAACAGTATAAAGTTGAAGAAGGCCAGACAATCAGAGTTGAAAAGCTTGGTGTTGAAGCTGGAAGCAAGTTTACTTTTGACCAGGTTCTTTTAGTTGGCGGTGATGACGTTAAGGTTGGTGAACCAACAGTTGACGGAGCAAGCGTTGAAGCTACAGTAGTAGGTGATGGCAAGGCTAAGAAAGTTATCGTTTACAAGTATAAGAGAAAAACAGGTTATCATAAAAAGAATGGTCACAGACAGCAGTACACAGAAGTTAAGATTGACAAGATCAACGCTTAATTGAAGGTGGTTGTATGACTAATATAACTTTTTATAAAACAAATAATTCATTTGTTGGTTTCAGAGTTTTAGGACATTCCGGATACGCTGAAGAGGGCAGTGACATTGTTTGTGCGGGGATTTCGGTTTTGACAATTAATTTTATTAATTCCGTTGATTCTTTTACAAATGACAAGTTCATTTTAAATGAGAATCCTGATAAGGCATTAATTGAATTTAAGTTCAAGTCTAAATCGTCAGAACAATCCCAACTATTATTTAAGTCTTTGGCCTTAGGGTTAAATGATTTATATGAAGAAAACAGAGATTTTATATCATTAGATTATAAGGAGGTATAGCTATGATGAAGATGAACCTTCAGTTCTTCGCTCATAAAAAAGGTATGGGTTCTACAAAGAACGGTAGAGACTCAGAATCAAAGAGACTTGGTGCTAAAAGAGCAGACGGACAGTTTGTTAAGGCTGGAAACATTCTTTACAGACAGCGTGGTACAAAGATTCACCCTGGTATCAATGTAGGCCGTGGTGGTGATGATACATTATTTGCTACATCAGATGGTATCGTTAGATTCGAAAGAAAGGGCAGAGACAAGAAACAGGTTTCTGTATATCCAGTAGCTGAATAATTTAAACAAGTAACAACAGGCTTCAAGTCATTTCTGATTTGGAGCCTATTCTTTTATATAACAGGGATAACTCCCATTACAGTTTTTAACCCCTAAGATTGGAGGTATTACATGTTTGCAGATTTCGCAAAAATTTATATAAAATCAGGAAAAGGTGGCGACGGACACGTTTCATTCCGTCGTGAATTATACGTTCCAAATGGCGGTCCAAACGGTGGTGACGGTGGAAAAGGTGGCGACATTATTTTTCAGGTAGATAAAGGTTTAAATACACTTTATGAATTTAGACATAACCACAATTACAAAGCAGAACCGGGTCAGGAGGGCGGTAAGCAGAATAAAACAGGAAAAAACGGTGAAGACCTTATTATAAAAGTTCCTGAAGGAACAATTATCAGAGAAGCTGAAACAGGAAAGATTGTTGCTGACATGAGTGGTGATAATCAGAGAGCTGTAGTCCTAAAAGGCGGTCGTGGCGGAAAGGGTAACCAACATTATGCAACAGCAACAATGCAGGTTCCAAAATATGCCCAGCCGGGACAGAAAGCAATGGAACTTAATGTAACATTAGAATTAAAGAGTATTGCAGACGTTGGCCTTGTAGGATTTCCTAACGTTGGTAAGTCAACACTTTTATCTCGTGTGACTAATGCAGATCCTAAGATTGCCAACTATCACTTTACAACTTTAAATCCTAATCTTGGTGTTGTAGACTTAGACGGCGGTAAAGGGTTTGTTATTGCAGATATTCCGGGACTTATTGAAGGAGCTTCTGAAGGTGTTGGACTTGGTCACAAGTTCTTAAAGCACATTGAAAGAACAAAAGTTATAATCCACATGATTGATGCCGCTTCAGTAGAAGGACGTGATCCTATAGCTGACATTAAGGCAATCAACAAAGAATTAGAGGCTTATAACCCTGATCTTTTAAAGAGACCACAGGTTATTGCAGCTAATAAAATTGACGCAATTTACGGTGATACTAACGAAGTTATCGATGGCATAAAAAAAGAGTTTGAGCCTGACATTAAGGTATTTCCAATTTCAGCAGTTAGTGGTAAAGGATTAAAAGAACTTCTTTTCTATGTAAGAAGTCTTTTAGATGAATTCGGTGACGAACCTGTTGTTTACGAACAGGAATATGACCCATTTGAATTCCAGGATAATGAATCACTTCCATATACTGTTGAAAAAGTTGAAGACGGATTATATTCTGTTGAAGGACCAAGAATTGAGAGAATGCTTGGTTATACTAATATTGATTCAGAAAAGGGCTTTATGTTCTTCCAGAACTTTATGAAGAACAACGGTATCCTTGAAGAATTAGAGGAACTTGGAATTGAAGATGGTGATACAGTAAAAATTTACGGTCACCAGTTTGATTACTATAAATAATATAGTTTAATAATTGGAGAAAATAAATGAATAGTAAACAAAGAGCTTATTTAAGAAAGATTTCAGCTATGGAAGCTCCTATTTTTCAGGTGGGTAAGTCATCTGTTACACCTGAACTTACAGCAGCCATAGATGAAGCTTTAGAAAAAAGAGAACTTATCAAATTAAGTGTTTTAAAAAACTGTTTTGATGATCCAAGATCAATTGCAGAAGTTTTAGCTGATAGAACACATTCATCTGTTGTTCATGTTATTGGAAGAAAAATTGTATTATACAGACCTGCAAAAGAAGAAAAGAATAGAAAAATAATTCTTCCATAAATAATCCATAGACATAAATAGGAGACAGTTATGAAAGTAGGAATTTTAGGTGGCACTTTTGATCCAATACACAATGCTCATATTGAAATAGCAAAGACTGCACTTAACCAGTTTAACCTTGACAAGGTTATGATAATGCCAACACCAAACCCACCTCACAAAGACAAGAATACCATTACATCTAATTTTCATAGAATTAATATGATTAAGCTTGCAATTTTGCCATATGAAAATATTGAATTTTCAGACTTTGAAATTAATATGCACGATGTAACTTATACAGCAGATACATTATATTTGCTTAACGAATTAAATCCTGACATTGAATATTATTTTATTCTTGGCAGCGATTCAATTATGTCTTTTTTGAGCTGGTACAGACCTGACATTATTTTAAAATATGCCAAACTTCTTACAGTTAGAAGAGATGACGAAAGCTTTGATTTAATGGATTCAAAAATCAAAGAAATAGAAAAAACCTATAACACAACAATTGGCATAATCGATATGAAAGCCATGGATATTTCTTCAGGCTTTATCAGAACCCATAGTCACGAAGAGATTAAAAAAGCTGTTCCGGAATCAGTATATAAATATATTATCGATAATGATTTGTATACTGATACTAACGTTAACAGAGCCTGGTCCATTAACAAAATAACACGGGATTTGGAGAAGGAACTAAAGCCTTCAAGATATACTCATACATTAAATGTGGCAAAAACAGCAAAAAATATGGCTGAGGCATTTAATGTTAATCCTAACAAAGCTTATTTTGCAGGTATTTTACACGATTGCGCAAAGAATTTCAGCGACCAAAAACTTTTGCAGATATGCAAGGACAATAATCTTCCAATTAATGTATTCGAAGAGAGAAATCCTTCTCTTTTGCACGGAAAAGTAGGTGCTTTTATGGCAAAGAATAAATATGGCATAACTGATGAAGAAATATTATCAGCCATAACATGGCATACAACAGGAAAAGATAATATGACAGACCTTGAAAAAATAGTATTTTGTGCAGATTATATTGAGCCGGGCAGAACTAAGCAGCCACATCTTGAAGAATTAAGAAGCATAGCATTATCAGACCTTGATATGCTTACATTTAGGATTCTTGAAGATACAGTTGAATATTTGAAAGCCAAATCTTTGGATTGTATAGACGACAATACTATTACAGCTTATAATTTCTATAAAAAATTAATTGAGGAGAGATAAAATATGACTTCAAAAGAACTTGCAAAGATTGCATACAATGCTCTTGATGACAAAAAGGGTGTAAACATTACTATTATAGATATTTCTGAAATTTCTATAATAGCAGATTATTTCATAATCGCTGGCGGAACTAACGAGAATCAGGTTAAGGCATTGGCAGGCAATGTTGAAGATGAATTTGCAAAGACCGGTCTTTCTCCAAAACACGTAGAGGGCTATACTAACGCCAACTGGATTCTTATTGATTATGAAGATGTTATTGTTCACGTATTTAATGAAGATGACAGACTTTTCTATGATTTGGAAAGAATCTGGCGTGACGGAAAAATCGTAAATGTAGAAGAACTATAAAGATAAATTTTAACAAAATGGAAATCTTAAATTAGGCATTTGTCTTTTTGTAGGATTTCCTTTTTGCGCATTATAAAACAAAAGGAGGCTGGAATATGTGGGCATATGAAAGTGTTTTTTATCAGATATATCCATTAGGATTCTGTGGTGCACCATTTGAAAATGACGGTGTTTTGGAACATAGAATCACTAAAATAGCTGACTGGATTCCACACATTAAGAAATTAGGAGCAAACGCAATTTATTTCTCACCATTGTTCGAATCTGACACTCACGGATATAACACAAGAGATTACAAAAAGATTGATGTAAGATTAGGCGATAATGAGGATTTTAAGAATCTTTGTAAGGATTTACACAACAACGGCATAAAAGTTGTTGTAGACGGTGTTTTTAATCACGTGGGACGTGGTTTTCCTCAATTTCAGGATGTATGTGCCAATAGAGAGAACTCTAAATATCTTCATTGGTTTAATATTGACTTAAATGGCAATTCTAACTACAATGACGGACTTTGGTATGAAGGTTGGGAAGGCAATTACGACCTTGTAAAACTTAACCTTTATAACCCGGAAGTTGTAGATTACCTTTTGGATGCAGTAAGTTTCTGGATTAATGAATTTGACATTGACGGAATAAGACTTGATGTAGCTTATTGCCTTGATTTTGAATTTTTAAAACGTTTAAGACGTCACACAGACTCACTTAAAAAAGATTTTTTTCTTGTGGGAGAAATGCTTCACGGCGATTACAATCAGAGAATGAATGACGAAATGTTACATTCAGCAACCAACTATGAATGTTACAAGGGACTTTATTCAAGTTTTAATTCAATGAATATGTTTGAAATTAATCATTCATTACTTCGTCAGTTTGGTCCTGAAAACTGGACTTTATACAAAGGCAAACATTTATTGTGTTTTGTTGATAATCACGATGTTACAAGAGTTGCAAGTATTCTGACTAACGAAAATCACTTACCTTTAATCTACGCATTATTATTTGGAATGCCGGGCATACCTTGTGTATATTACGGAAGTGAATGGGGGGCAAAAGCTGATAAGAGTCAGGGGGATCCGGCTCTTAGACCTTCTTTTAAAGAACCGGAATTTAATGAATTAAGCGAATTTATCTCTAAGCTTGCAGATATAAAGAAGAACTCTAAAGCATTAAATTACGGAGATTTTTCATCAACTGTTTTAACTAACAAACAGTGTGTGTTTAGAAGAAGTACCGGTGATGAAACAATATATGTGGCAATCAACGCTGATGACCAGGAATATACAGCTTATTTTGGAGCAGAAAAAAATCAGGTTACAGATTTGCTTTCAGGTGCTATAATAAACCTTGATGGCGGTTTGAAAATGGCTCCATACAGTGCTTATTTTTTAGCATAAAAATAGATTACAATATATGAAAGGAAGTATAGATATGGAAAAGAAATTAGTGCCGGTTACATTACTTACAGGTTATTTAGGTGCCGGAAAAACAACATTACTTAATCAGGTTTTATCAAACCAAAAAGGATATAAAGTTGCAGTTATCGTTAACGATATCGGTGAAGTAAACATTGATGCTTCACTTATTGAAAAAGGTGGACAGGTTACTCAGAAAGATGACAATCTTGTACCTCTTCAGAACGGATGTATCTGCTGTACTTTAAAGGTTGATTTAATCAATCAGATTATTGACCTTATTGGTACAGGAAAGTTTGACTACATCCTTATTGAAGCAAGTGGTATCTGCGAACCTATTCCAATTGCACAGTCAATTACAATGTTAGACGGTTCATATGACAAGAAAGCTCAGATTGCAAGACTTGACAACATTGTTTCAGTTGTTGACGTTGCAAGAATGGCTGATGAATTTGGTTGTGGCGAAAACCTTGTAAAAGACAATATTGATGATGAAGATATTGAAAACCTTATTATTCAGCAGATTGAATTTTGTAATACAATTATTCTTAACAAAGTTGATACAGTTACACCTGAACAGCTTGGAAAAGTTAAGGCTATTATCAGAAAACTTCAGCCTGAAGCTGTTATGTTTGAAACAAACTACGGCCAGATTGATGTAGATGAAATCTTAAACACTAACAGATTTGATTTTGAAAAATCAAGTATGTCAGCAGGTTGGATTCACGAATTAGAAGAAGCAGACTTAGACGAAGATGATGATCACGACGAACACCATCATGAACATAATGAAGACCATGACCACGATCATGAACATCACGACCACGACGATCACGATGAACATGAACATCACGGACACGGACATCATCACCACCATCACCATCACCATCACGGAGAAGGTGAAACAGAAGAATATGGTATCGGCTCATTTGTATACTATAGAAGAAGACCTTTTGCCAAAGAGAAATTCGAAGATTGGCTTGATGAAATGCCAAAGGGCATTATCAGAAGTAAGGGTATTATCTGGGCTGCTGAAAACAACAATGATGCTTACATGTTTGAACAGGCAGGAAAGCAGATAAACATTGCAAATGCAGGACAGTGGGTTGCTACAGCTCCTAGAAGAGTTCGTGCAAAGATGATGAAAGAAGATCCTACATTAGTTGAGGATTGGGATGAAAAAGTAGGCGACAGAATGATTAAAGTAGTATTTATTGGCCATGATATGGACAAGGAAGCTATTATTAAATCATTAGATGATTGCTTAGCTTACTAATAAATATATTCTAATAATATATACATTTTTAAAGCTTGATTTTGGGACAGTGTTCAAAAATTCGGATACTGTCCCTGTTTTATGCAATGTACACGCTTTAGGATAGGTCATAAAGTTAAAGTAGGAGGCGAAAACTAAAACTATGAAGGAAAATATAAAAGAAAATAAGAAAACTAATACAAAAGCACAAAATGACTTAAGCTTATTGTTTAAGTACAGAAAATTTTTAATGGGGTTTGCTGCATTATGGATTTTAATGACTCACGAATGGCAAATTGTAACTAATGAGACAAGCTTTTTCTTTGTAACTGAAAACTTTATAAAAAGAATCGGTTTCTGTGGTGTAGACATCTTTTTATTACTATCAGGAATGGGATTATATTATTCCCTTGAAAAAAATCCGGTTTCAAGATTTTATTATAACAGACTAAAAAGAGTTATCTTTCCATTTATAATTATGGCAAGTATTGTATCCCAGATTGACCATTGGACCAATGAGTTTTATTTTAATATCATAACAGGAATAAGCTTTTATAAAACAAATATTTATTTGTTCTTATGGTTTGTTCCTGCAGTTATAACATTATATTTATTTACACCTGTTTTTTATAATTTTTTCAAAAAAGCAGAAAATAAATATTTATTCTTTGCTGGATTCATAGAACTTTGGTTACTGTTTTCACTTATGGCAAGAAATGTTATGAGAGAAGATTTATACGGCTTCACCAACCGTATTCCAATATTTGTAACAGGATTCCTTATTGGATATTTGTGTAAAGAGAAAGCTATAAAAATAACGCATAGAAATTGGCTTTTTATCCTTTTAACATTCATATTGGGTATGTATTTAGCATATCAGAGTAACTTTAAGGGATTAGGGCTTATTTTGCCAGTATCTAACTGTTGCATTCCTAATTATCTAATTTCAATATCATTACCTTTATTAATGGCAAAGGTATTGGATAAATTACATAGCATTAGGGGACTTGCCATTATTGGAAAAGGACTTAATAAACTAATAGGGTTCTGGGGAATGATGAGTTTGGAATTTTATTGTGTTCAGGAATGGATTGCTACAAAAATCCTACCTGACCTGTTAAAAGGCGGCGACAAGCTTTTGGCTAACGTGAAACTGCTTGTTATTGTTTCAATATGCGGACTTGCACTATACCTGATTAATAAAGCAATTGTTTGGATATTGGATTTGGTAGACCGTTTAATTTCTAATATTGGTAAAAATAAGATGATTGATAATTAATCTCTATTTGGATTAAATAGCAGTAGTACTAATAATTTATTTCAACAAAAAAACAACCTATATTTCGACTGTTCTGATTAATTCAGTTCGTAGCCAAATATAGGTTGTTTTTTTATTAATAGTACAATCGAACACTGTGTTCGACATCATATATTCTTCTATACAATTCTTCTGTAAAGACTTCTGACAATACCAACTATTGCACAGTCATCTACTATAATAGGTTCCATTAAGTCGTTCTCCGGCTGTAGTCTAATGTGTCCGTCTTCTTTGAAAAATCTCTTAACCGTAACAGAATCATCTATTAACGCCACAACAATCTCTCCATTGTCAGCCTGAGCAGCCTTCTCAATTATTAAATAGTCGCCCTCATAGAAGCCAACATTAATCATGCTTTCTCCCTGCACCTTAAGAATGAAAACTTCTCCATTAGGCAAAAATTCTGTAGGTAGTGCAAAATAGTCTTCAATATTCTCAACTGCAAGTAAAGGTGCACCTGCAGCAACTCTTCCAATAATAGGAATATTAGTCATTTCACGTCTTACAAGACCAAATTCATCATCCATGATTTCAATAGCCCTAGGCTTAGTAGGATCTCTTCTTATGTATCCGTTATTCTCCAAAGTTGAAAGATGAGAGTGAACAGAAGAAGTAGACTTTAAACCTACCTTCTCACATATCTCTCGAACAGTTGGTGGGTAACCCTTTGATAAAATTTCTTCCTTAATATAATCCAAAATCTGCTGTTGTTTAGGTGTAATCTTTCCTGGCATATAATCGTCCTCCAATATCTATATATTTAAACCTCAAAAAATTTCAAAATAAATTCCTAAGACTTTAATAAAAACTCACAATAATTCTTTCTGTCTGAATAATATAATATGAATTTCCAAAAAAAATCTTAAATTAAACTTTAAATGAAAAAGCAACTGCACGAACATATTGACACCAAATTTTTTAAACCTTAAATGGGGTGAAAATTGAGCTTTAAATGGTGTATAATAATAAAAAAGTTATTGTTTTGCTATATTTTCGTGCATAGTTAATAAGCGGCATAACATTAGTTTTGAAAAAATAACTGCAACCCCGCTTCTTTAAAAGATATGGGAGTCTTTGTTTGATCAATTAAAATGTTAATTAACGCTTAAGTAGCTTTGGACTCAAAGTAACTTCATCGGGTGGAATAGGTGAAAGTTGTAGCAAAGACAATAACTTTTTTCCGTCTTTGGAGTCCATTAAATCAAAAGGTGTTTTGTTATCTAAATTTTCACGAAGAACACTGTTTATATGACAACAGATTAACGTTACGTCAGCAACAGTGAGGGGTGAAAAACTAACACCTTTAGGAAGTATTCTTCGTATTAAACGATGGTTGTTTTCGACCTGTGGTTTTTGCCACGAAGCTTGAGGATCACAAAAGAATACACGAGTTCTGGAAAGCCCTGTTCTTGTGTGTTCAAGTGCTTGAGGATTTTTGAATTCAACGCCGTTATCGGTCAAGATAACAGGAAATAATCTCTTGAATAGAGAGACTCCAAGAATCTCAGTTAAGGAATCAAAAATCTGAATTACACTATCCTGAGTTCCATCGTTCATTAGAAAGATAAGCATAAAACTTGTCCTTCTAAAAATCATAGTAAGAAATACTTTTCCCTTATTACGACCACCCTTTACAGTATCCATTTCTACAACAGGTAGATCTGGGTTTGCTTCCATGAAGGATTTGAAATCTTCATAGGTGCGACCTTGTCTATATTGGTATTCAAGCTTGGTAAGAACCTTTTTAGGCCTACGTTGCCTGTAAACAACCTTTTTAGGAAGGTCAATATTACGAACCTTAAAAACACCCTGGTCAATGTAATTATAGAGAGTTCTCTCTGATATACCCAATTCATCTAAGTGCGTAGCACAAATGTGATTTAGAGATTGACCTTTAGCAATAAGAGGTTCAATTATATCAGCAATTGCTCTTAATTCAGATGGAGTTTTTCTGACACCGGAATGAGCATTGCGAATGCTTTTGTGATGAGCAGCATCAGCTCTGTGAGCTGTATAGTAAGCCTTGTTACGTTTACATTGTTTAAGCATAGAACAATTAGTGCAGACATAAGGAGGTTTATCTAAAAGAGGACATTGAGAAGATTCATAAGAAGCGCAAATATTTGTGCATATACGATCTTCAGGACATCGCTTACAACGATATCCATAACATCCATGTACTCCAACATCATCGCAGATAGAATTCTTTAGGCAAGAGTTTTTGTGAGTACAATCATTCTCGCCAGGGAGAGGAATTCTATCAACAAAGCATCGATATTTAATTACTTCTCTAGAAATGGTAGAAGCTGAACGTTCAAGATTTCTACCAATAGAGGCAAAAGAGTAGTCTTTACTAATCATACGTTCAATAATTATTCGTTCAGATAAGGATAATTGTTTTGGCATAAAAGCCTCCTTTCTGATCAAACAAAGACTACTTAAAATATACACTTTTGCAAAGGTAACTGCTAGTTTGCAAAAGTAGTAGCATGGAAAAACTAGCAGTTTAAATTGCAATTAAATATCTTAAATTAAAGTTCTAAGTACTGAATATGGTACTTAATATATACTAATATTACCATAACAGCAAAAATAAAGCAATGAATTTTTCGAATATTTGTTCGAAAAAAGTTATTGACAAACATTTGTTCGGATGATATTATAACTATATCAGACAGCAAACGTTTGTTCTTATAGTTATTTAATACATAATAATAAACCTTACAGTTTTCAGTAGCTTGAATATCTATAGAACAATTATTCAATTATATTTAATTTAACAATTTGGAGGTACATACAATGAAGAAGTCAGGAAATACTAAGTCAGAGAAGAAATTAGTCTACGGAGCAATTATCACATTTTTATTAGCAGTTGCAGTATTCTCATCCATTAAGCTTACTAAAGTGGACGCAATGAATGGCAAGGAATATGCTAAGTATAAATATTACACAAGCTACCAGGTTCAGCCCGGTGATACATTAACATCTATTGCTCAGGAGCATATTAAGGATTCTAATGTAAGCACATCAGATTATATAGATGAAGTAATGAAGAACAACAAGCTTTCAGACGACGAAATAACATCAGGGAAGAAACTTATTATTGCATATTATTCTTACGAGAAGAAATAATATATAAAGAATACCAGAATCGAACACTGTGTTCTATTAAAAGAAAAGAATGGACTTTGTTTAGAGAATCCATTCTTTTTTACATAATATTTTATTGTATAAGCTTTTGAAAACACCGTTAAGCAGTCTTAATCTTTCCTTAGCTTTACAGCATTACGTGCCTTACGTCTTCGTTCGTCTTCAATGGCAGCATAATGCTTTTTAGTGGTATTTACATCTTTGTGTCCCAAAACGTCGGCTACAAGGTATATATCACCTGTTTCCTTGTAAAGAGCAGTACCATATGTACTACGAAGTTTATGAGGGGTGATTTTTTTTAAGTTTGTAACAAGAGATGAATATTTCTTTACAAGATTTTCCACGGCACGTACACCGATACGTCTTTTCTGAAGAGATAGAAATAGTGCATTTTCATGTCCATCCTGTGGAACTATTAATTTTCTCTCTTCCAAGTAATCAAGTAAAGCATTTTCAACTTCCTCTCCGAAATAGATTACAGTTTCATTACCACCTTTTCGTCTAATCTTTATGCCACTGTTTTTAAAGTCAATATCATTAATATCTATGCCAACACATTCAGAAACACGCATTCCAGTACCCAGTAGAAGGGTTAAAATCGCCATATCCCTTGTTTTTGTTTTGTCATGGAATTTCTGCTGGGACTTAGTTAATTTATCGCCTAATTCCACCTGATCAAGAAGAACGCTTACCTCATCTGCATCCAATCTTACAATTTCTTTTTCGTGTATTTTAGGCATATCCACAATAGAAGCAGGATTAGTCTTAATACTTTCTTTCTTGTAGAAATATCTATACAATGTTCTTAGACAGGCAAGCTTTCGCATAATTCCACGTTCACCATTAGTATGCTCTTTGCCATCTTCCGTAACATAGTATCTTAAATATTCGAGATATTCTTCAATATCAGTTGCTGTAATTTTATCAAGTAATTCCATAGGATAATCCACAACAGGAACATTAGCCATTTCAGGATTAGAAGATTTTATATAATTAAAAAATACTATAAGATCATAACAATAAGCTATTCTTGTTCTGGATGAAGTAGTAGGCTCAACACCACGGAAAAACTCTGCACAGAACTTTGGTAGCTGTTTTTGAAGTTCTCTAAGCTTTATTTGATTGTCAACTATTACCTGGTCATGATAATTTCTATTTCCTGCCATAACTTAAATCCCTCCTTTTAATTTTTTTAATAATGTCTTTACAATTTTAGCATCTATAATTTTTCTTGTATATTTATTATTTATAATAAATATGGCTAGTTTCTAACTTTAATCAAAGCCCTTATTTAAAACAGCTCTAAAGAATCTTTCTTTACAGCCAGGATTTTCTTTATTAAGTTGTTTAACAATATTTTTAACATATTCCCTTTTAGTGTGACCGTCTACAGGACATTTGCTCTTAGCCACAGGCAGCTCGTATTTGTTAGTGAAACCGATAACGTCAGCTTCCGGAACATACATTAAAGGTCTGATAACTGTTAATTCCATTTTATCAAGGTATGTAACAGGAGAGAAGCAGTGGAACCTTCCCTCATAAATAAGAGAAAGAAACATTGTTTCAATCATATCATCCTTATGGTGAGCATACGCAATCTTGTTGCAGCCAATACTTTTGGCAAAATCATTTAATGCACCTTTTCGCATTTTCGCACAAAGAGAGCAAGGATTAGATTCCTGTCTTTCATTAAAAACAACATTAGCAATTTCAGTTTTTACAACATAATATTCAATGTCCATGTCATTGCAATATTTTTCTATTTTTGAAAAGTCCTGAATGCCAAAGTCCAAGTCGACTGTAATTGCTACAACATCAAACTTTTTAGGATAAAATCTCTTTAAACCGTTTAATGCATATAATAGAGTTAAACTGTCTTTTCCTCCGGAAATACCAACAGCAATTTTGTCTCCGTCATTTATCATATTGTAGTCATCTGTAGCACGTCTAACGTAACTAAATAAACGTTGTGCTTTCATAATTGGCACCTCCTTATTAATTTTTTCAAAGTAATAGTAGATTTTGTAATATCTAACTATTCGCAAAAGACAAGTTTAACGAATAACTATTTAAAGAATCTTCAATAAATGTTCCATATATTCAGGAATTGGTGCTTCAAACTCTACATATTCCTTAGTTGTTGGATGTATAAAACCTATTGTTTTGGCATGTAGGCATTGTCCTTCAAGTTTAAACGGACATTTATTGTGATTATAAACCGTGTCTCCAAGCAACGGGTGATGTATGCTTGCCATATGAACTCTAATCTGGTGAGTTCGACCTGTTTCTAATTGAAACTCCATAAATGTATACTTATCAAAACGTTTAAGCACCTTATAATGTGTAACTGCCTCTTTACCGTTTTTATGATTAATTGCCATTTCTTTGCGGTTAACCGGATGTCTGCCTATTGGTGCATTAATTGTACCTGATTCATCCTTTACAACACCCTGAACAATCCCAACGTATTTTCTTGTTATTGAATGTACTTTAAGCTGTTCGGCAATAAAATTGTGGCTGTAATCATTTTTACATATTATTAAAGCTCCTGTGGTATCTTTATCAATTCGATGAACAATTCCCGGTCTTAAAACACCGTTAATATTAGATAAATGATTCTTGCAATGATACATTAATCCGTTAACCAATGTTCCTGTATAATGTCCTGGAGCCGGATGAACAACCATATCCTTAGGTTTATTTACAATTAGAAAATCATCATCTTCATAAATAATGTCCAATGGTATATTTTCCGCGACAATATTAGCCTCAACCGGTTTAGGTATATTAATATTAATTTTATCGCTTGGCTGAACCTTATAATTAGCCTTTACCGGCTTATCATTTAATAATATTTCATTATCCTTTAATAATTTCTGAATAAAACTTCTTGATACATCCGGTAATAATTCACTTAAATACCTGTCAATTCTTATATCAAAAAGCTCTTCGTCTACTATAAACAAATTATTCATAAATGTATTTTCCTTATTAATTTGATAGTTTGAATTTCAAAATATTAAATATTTTCTTTATATTAATTTCAATAATTCTTTTTTATTGTGAAAATCTTATTAAAGTCTTCTTCTTTTAATTTTAACAGGCACATAACTACGATTAAAACGCATGAAACTGTAACATAGCAGTCTGCCACATTAAAAATTGGGAAATCAATAAACTCAAAACAAATAAAGTCAACTACAGAACCGTTAACCACTCTATCAATTAAGTTTCCTACTGCTCCTGCCATTAACATTCCAAATGTATACTGGAGAACCATTAATGTAGCGCTCTTGCCTTCATTGCACATTATTCCTGTAATGTTTCGTATAAAAATGCTTATAATTACAATTGCAATTATTGTTATAATTACAAACATAAGAATTTTGCCTGAAAAAATTCCCCAGGCAGCTCCTTTGTTACCACCTTCGAGATAATTAAAGGACAGTAAACCTTTTATAACAATATATTTTGATTTTCCCATTAAATTAGCTGTTGCCACAAACTTGCTTATCTGGTCCAATATAACCAAAATAACCACAAAAGCAATCATCTTTAAATATAATAAAGTCTTTTTTTTCATAGTTAATTTAACCTCTTATTACTGTTTCTGTTGCTTCCAAAAGTAATTCTTCACTAATAGTTCTGTCAATTATTGCATGGCCATTTTTCTCAAGGGTGATAAACTTAATTACACCTGAGTCCATTTTTTTGTCATTTTTAGTAGCTTTAACCACGTCAGAAGCTAATATTCCTGTTGTATATACAGGTAATTTAAAGTCAGAAATAACATTATTAATTTCATTATATTCTTTCTCTGCAATATTTCCCTTCTTTAAAGA
Organism: Eubacterium ventriosum; assembly: GCF_025150745.1. Classification (NCBI taxonomy): domain Bacteria; kingdom Bacillati; phylum Bacillota; class Clostridia; order Eubacteriales; family Eubacteriaceae; genus Eubacterium; species Eubacterium ventriosum. The sequence continues at coordinate 1,919,284 of NZ_CP102282.1, read as the reverse complement.
AATATATGTTGCGGCAGCCATACCAATGGCAACACATTCACCGTGTAAAAGGCTAAAATTCTTTGCCTTTTCAACTGCATGGCCAATTGTGTGACCGAAATTAAGAACAGCTCTTTCACCTTTTTCTTTAGGATCATTTTCAACAACTACACGCTTAATGTTACAACTTACAAAAATCATTTTCTTAACTGTTTCGTAATCTCTTGAAATAATTTTGTCTTTATTTTCCTTAAGCCAATAGAAATATTCCTTATCTCTTATTAAACCGTGTTTTATTATTTCTCCCATACCTTCAAGATATTCTCTTTCAGGCAATGAATTAAGAGTTGAAAGATTCATATATACAAGTTTTGGCATATAGAAAGCTCCAACCATATTCTTGTAAGCCTTAAAATCAACACCTGTTTTTCCACCTATACTTGAATCAACCTGAGATAATAAAGTAGTTGGAACCTGAACAAAATCAATACCTCTTAAATATGTAGCTGCAGCAAAGCCTGTTATGTCTCCTGTAACACCTCCGCCTAAAGCTAAAAGCATATCGTTTCTGTCAAACTTATTTACAATTAACGTTTCATAAATATCTTCAACAGTTCCCACGTGCTTATTTTCTTCACCGGCTTTAAATTCGTGAATGATAATCTTTTTACACAAAGGCTCAAGTTCATTCTTTAACTGTTCTGCATATAAAGGACCCACATTTGACTCTGTTACAATACATAATTTCTTATTTTCAATATTAAATTTCTTTAATTCGTTACCTATTTCTGAAAAATCCTTTGAAAAAACTATGTCATAACAAGGCTCTCCCTCATAATTTACTGTTATTCTGTCTGATAAATTCTCTAATGCCTTAATCATTTTTTTGATAATCCGACAATCTGAATATCGGATGTACCTCCTTTTATATACTTTAATATATTATTTTTTAAAATTTATTCTTTATATCATTTCTAAATGTACAACTTAATGGAAATTAAATTTCTGCCTTTCTTTGTTACTCCAAGTTGTCCTTCAAAAATAAACCTGCCTTTTCCCCTAACGGAAATAATATCATCAGGTTTTGGCTGGTGTCCGTTAGATGTAACCATCTTACCATTAACAAAGACCTTTCCTGACTCTATAAAAGATATAATGCTGCTTCTGGATGTTCCAAAAGCTGTTGCAATAAGGCTGTCAAGCCTAATATTTGAAATAGTGCCCTTAATAATTTTAAATTCAGGTGTAATATTAACAGCTTCCATATACTTAACTGTACACTTAACAATTGTATGTTTGATTTTCTTTAAATTCTCAGCAATGTAGCCACTTATATCATCTATACAATAAACATATGCCTGATTATCTTTTAAGAAAATATCACCTATTTTATTTCGAACAATGCCTAAATTTAAAATAGCACCTAATACATCCCTATGTGAGAGTTTGTCAGCATAATGGGAATTAATTGGTGCAATTTCTATAAGCTTTATTGGTAAATCCTGAGTATAATAAATATCCTCAGGTGAAAATACTGCAATTCTTCTTTCTGCATAATCATTACCTCCTGCTAATTCTACATTAACAGGAGGTAACTGATTCTTATAAGAATTTAATATACTAATTTCATTTAAATTCAAAAAGTCCGTATATGTATATATATTGCGGTTATAAGATGAATTTGCCAAGTCCGAAAATCTGTTTTTTAAAAAACTTTCTTCCTTATCCATATTAAATCCACCCTAGCTTTAATAATTTCTTCTTGAATATGCTGTAGATGAATAATCTGATGAATCATGAACTAAATCCTGAAAATCACCTGTTATGTCTACAGAATGAGGTGTTACAAGATAAATATATCCGCTTATCTTCTGAAGATTTCCCTGAATTGCATAACATCCGCCTGAAACTGAATCAACAATACGCTGTGCAAGGTCTAACTTCATTCCTTCTAAATTTAATACAACAGACTTTCCTTCTAAAAGAGTATCAATAATGTCTCTTGTATTCTCATAATATGAAGGTTTAATCACACAAACTTCCATCTCGCTACTGCTTTTCATTGGAACAACCTTGTGATTTCTTGAGCTTCTTGAATTCTTGACAGCTCTGGCTGTGGCACGTGTTTTTACATGTGGAGCCGGTTCTTCCTCATGCTCAGCAGTAACTTCATCATAGTCATCTATAATGTCGTCATCACTTCTTGTAGCAGCCCTTCTTGCTGAAAAACGTTCAGATCTGCTCTTTGTTGCACGTTCCTTTTTCTCAGGCTTTTCAGGCTCTAAACCCATATCGTCGTCTTCATAATCGTCATAATAATCCTCATCGTAATCATCATAATCAACTGTGAAAACATTCTTTATTCTATCTGTAAATTTTGACATGTTATTCTCCTAAATACTATATATTATAATTTCTTTCACCAAATATTCCTGTACCGACTCTTACCATTGTAGCCCCCTCTTCCACAGCTACCTGATAGTCTCCAGTCATTCCCATTGAAAGAACATTCATACTAACATTATCAATGTTTTTATTGTTTATGTCAACTGATAATTTCTTCATATTTTTAAAATATACCCTGTTTGTTTCAGGATTGTCAGTAAATGGTGCAATAGTCATTAATCCCTGTATTCTTACGTGTGGTAATTTTGCAATTTCACGGATTAATTCTTCTGTTTCCTGTGAAGTAATTCCGAATTTGCTTTCTTCCTGTGCCATATTTACTTCAATTAAAACATTAGCAATTTCATCAGCTTTTGCAAACTCTTTTTCAATCTGTTCTGCCAATCTTAAAGAATCAACCGAATGAATTAATTGAACTTTTCCAACAAGATATTTAACCTTATTTCTCTGAAGATGTCCAATCATATGCCATCTGATATTTTTAGGTAAAATATCGAACTTATCACAAAGTTCCTGTACTTTATTTTCACCATAGTCCAAAATGCCTGAAGGTAAAGCTTCTTCAATTGCAGTGTAAGGTTTTGTTTTGCTTACTGCAATTAGTGTAACTTCTTCAGGATTTCTTCCTACCTTTTCACATGCCTGTTTTATGTTTTCTTCAACCTGTTTTATGTTTTCTACTATCATAAGTATGCCTCCTATTTATTGAAAAATAATCTGATTTTCAGAAACTGTTGAACCATCTAAAACAATCCTGTCATAAAGAGACAATCCATATATGTCTCCCTGTTTAACAATATAATATTCGTCAGTGCTTTCTAATATATTAACTCTGACAAAAACGGTATAACCATTATTTATATTATATACACCTACAAAATCCTGTGTTTTTCCAATAATATATTGTTCGCTTGAATCAATTGCCGTTAATACATCTCCGTTTTCAAAAAGTGCTGTGGAAACATAATAATTATCTTTATCAGAATAAGCTATTGTAGGGTAATAAAACTCGTTAGTTATCTTTCCTTCTACCTTAACCTGTCTGTTAAAACCAATCTTATCGGAATTTCCACCTTCAGCACCGTAAGATTTAGGAATAACATACAAACTCTTGGAAACAAGTGAGGTTTTCGGTATTTTTAAACCTTTAGATACATCATCAATAATCTGAATATTAATAAATCTGTCTGTAACATATCTGATCATATATTTTGAAAGTGTAATTATTCCGTAATATTTCCTGTCCTGACCTTTTACAACTTTAATATTGGCTGTTGTGGTAAGACCGTCTTTTAAGAATTTTATTTTTACACCGTTAACTTTCTTATATTTCTTTGCTTCTTTCTTCGTAAACTGAACAGCAATACTCCATTCTTCATCATTAACTGTTTTATAAATAGGATTACCTTTTTCAGTTTTTGTTCCTGAAGAAAATTTAACATCAACATATGAATTTTTGTCAAATAAACTTGCCTTTAAATTCTTTGGTTTTAAATTTTCGTAGTTGTCAATTCTATATAATACAATGCCTGTTGAGGCTGAATTGTTAATTGAAAAGGTGTTCCCCTCCTCCTTGGCAATATTTTCCAAAGAGTTCATATTAATAAGGTCAACAACTGTTCCCTTTAAACTTGTTTTAAAATTGTATATTTCAGAATAATTCATTTCATTGTAATTATTACAATAATCTGAAATTAATCCTGCAAGTGTATCTATATTATCACTGCTTAATTTAGGATTCTTCTTGCTTGCCTCACTTAAAAGATTATTAAGCTCTCCTGTGGAATCTATGCTGTAAAGAGTAGTATTTAAAGATACTCTGGAACCTTCTCTTACATAATAATCTATATATCCTGAATCCTGGGCACTCTGTACAATCTCGTTCCTTATGGCTATTCCATTATATGAAACATTGGCCTCCTGTGCATTTGAGCCTGAAATAACTTCATAAAAAGCAGTTCGTTCTGTTGTAAAATAAATAACAATATTTACAAGCAGATAAATTGAAATAAGTCCAAATATAACTATGCCCGCATTTAAATTAATATGGGATTTATATCTGACAACCCTTTTGTTCTTTTTCTTCATATAACATGCTCCTTAAACCTAACCTTAATTATCTTATAATTTAAATGGTTAGTCAATATTTTCCACCGTTTTTAATAGTTTTTTAGTGGATTTTCTAATTAGTTTTTCATAGTTTTTCAATTGTTTTATTAAATTTTATTTTTATGTATTTTTTTATCAATTGTGGTAAAAATACTAAAAGAACATATAATCATAGGAGGTAATAAAATGAAATCCAAATGTTTTGATTATACAATGTTAACCCTTGTAATTATTGGTGCAATAAACTGGGGGCTGATTGGATTTTTTAAATTCGATCTTGTGGCTTTTCTATTTGGACAGATGACTTGGCTTTCAAGAGTAATATATGCCATTATCGGACTATGTGGCTTGTATCTTATTAGTCTTTTTGGCAGAATTTCTGCTTTTGGAGAGGAATAAGGTTCCTCGACACAAAGAGGTATTAATCTAATGAAATGATTATTAGATTAATACCTCTTTTATATTTTAATGACTTATTTTCTATTTAAGCATAGGAATTAGCCACGATATATTTCACGCCATTCCAAATCGCCTCTGTCAAGTGACTTAATTAATAATTCAGCTGTAGCAACATTTGTTGCAAGTGGAATATTGTGCATGTCACATAACTGTACAGCCTTGTGAACATCAGGTTCATGGCGCTTCGGATTAAGTGGATCTCTTAAGAAAATAAGTAAATCCAACTGATTTTGTTCAATCTGTGAAGCCATCTGTTGTTCCCCACCTAAATGTCCTGCAAGATATTTATACACTGATAAATTTGCAGCTTCTTCAATTAATCTTCCTGTAGTACCTGTTGCATATAGTGTGTGCTTACACAAAATCCCCCTATACGCAATACAAAAATTCTGCATTAATTTCTTCTTTGAATCATGTGCAATTAATCCAATATTCATAAATCTCCTCCTATCTATACAAGTGCCTTATTTCTCTGTAATCCTATGTTAAGTACAATTCCTATTCCGCAGTACATACTTACTAATGATGTCAATCCATAACTTACAAAAGGCAATGGTAAACCTGTATTTGGTAAAATCATAGTTGTAACTGCTATGTTAACAAATGATTGCACTCCCAAAAGTACACCAAATCCGAAACAAAACAGTCTTCCATGCAGTGTCGGTGCCCTGGAACCGGTAATAAAACATTCAACAACTATGGCAAATAACAATAATATTACAGCTGCAGCTCCCACAAATCCTAACTCTTCACCTACAATTGCGAAGATAAAGTCGGTATGTGATTCAGGAAGGAAATTGCCTTCTTTTACAGAAAGAACATTTCCATTGTCATTAAAACCCTTACCAGTTAAGCCCCCTGAGCCAATGGCAAGAATAGAGTTCTCCTGTTGCCATTTATCATCCTTAGATGACTGGGAATCACTGTCCTTATTTAAAAAGCTTTCGATTCTCTGATACTGGTAATCTGCCAAAATACCACTACTTGGCTGTAAAACTATATATCCCACTACTAATGCTATCGGAATTGTTGTTACCAACACTCCGGTAATAATCTTATAATGAACACCCGATAGAAACATTATAGCACAAAAAGTTATAAAAATAACTATTGTTGTTGATAAATCCGGCTGTTTATATATAAAACCTATAGGAATTATTGAAAAAACTACAACCGTAGCTAACGTTTTAAAGGTGTTTAAAGTTTCCTGATGTTTGTAAATATACGTTGCCATAAAAATAATCAGAAATATTTTTGCCAGTTCCGATGGCTGAAATTGAGTAAAACCTAAATCAATCCATCTTTTTGCTCCAAGGTTTGTTTCACCAAATAGCATAACCAATAATAGGAAAAATATCATTACTCCATATATAACCCAGTAAAATTTAAATACAAACTTGTAACTTATAAGCGTGAATATTGTAAGCACTACCAAACTTAATACCAAACCTATAATCTGTTTAAGCTGATAGCCTTCAGCCTCGGCTGCATTACCTATTGCATATATTCCAACTGCAGTTACAGCGAGAACATATATAAATAATCTAAAATTAAAATTGGATAATTTGTAATTTTTCATAAAATTAATGGCTTTTTTTAACATTTATGTTTTTCCTCTTTTTTGCATATTTCACATTTTTAGCATTTAATCTCTTTGATTGGAATGCTTGCCATAAGGCAAGGCCCTGATTCCTGTCTTATTTCTACAATACAATTTTCAACATCAATATCAATATACTTTGAAATAGTATTAATAATATCATTTTTTATTGATTCTGTTGTATTGGGGTTGCATCCTATTCTATCTGTTACAAGAAGAATCTGCAATCTTTCTCTTGCAATTGTTCCAGATCTTCTTCTTTTAAATAATTTTCTAAAAATCATTTTATCTCCCCCCTGCTGAATATGTTTCTAAAAAACAGAAGAGAAAATCTTCTTTCGTCCTTGTCCATATAAATCTTTTCCCCTGTTAACTTTTCTGCTATGTGGGTTAAGGACTTTCCTGTTGATGTATTCTGGTCTACTAAAGCTTCACCTCTGTTAGTTGCAATTACCACATTAACATCATCATTAATACAACCGATAATTTCAGAACCCAATATTTCTGAAACATCTTCCGAAGACATCATATCTCCCTTTTTAACTAAATCAGGTCTAAGCTTATTTACAAGCAGGTATATTGAAGCCATACCGTCTTTTTCAAGTAAACCTATTATTCTGTCTGCATCCCTTATTGCAGAAACTTCAGGTGTAGTTACAACCACAGCCGTTGTTGCGGCGGCAATTGCATTTCTAAATCCCTGTTCTATTCCTGCAGGACAGTCAATAAGAATATAATCATACTGTGTTTTTAACTTTTCCACAAGATTCACCATTTGGTTAGGATTAATGGCATCCTTATCCTTAGACTGGGCACTTGGAAGAAGGTAAAGATTACTATGTTTTCTGTCCTTTATAATCGCCTGATGTAATCTGCAATTACCTTCTATAACATCAACAATATTGTAAATTATGTGATTTTCAAGTCCCATGACAACATCTAAGTTTCTAAGACCAATATCAGTATCAATTGCAATAACTTTCTTCCCTAATTTTGAAAGTGCAATGCTTAAGTTTGCGGTTATGGTTGTTTTTCCAACACCACCCTTGCCTGATGTAACAACAATTACTTCACTCATTTTTCCCTCCTAAAATATTAATGACTATTATCTTTAGTATTTTCAGTCAGGAATGACTGGTTAGTCTTGAGTTGTGTTCTTAATATCCTGCTTTTGTACATCTTTATTTAAATCTTTATCTTTTAATTCACCATAATAATACTGAATCACATTTTTTGCAAGCTCAGCAGAATCATGTGACGAATTGCCAAAAGGAATTATGGCAACTACACCAAGTTTAGGTTTATTGTAAGGTGCATATGCCACAAATAATGAATGAGAGTTTCTGTGTAAGTTTTCCTGAGCTGTACCGGATTTTCCGGCAATCTTAATCTTTGTATCAGTAAAATAATTACGTACCGTTCCAACTGTAACTACTTCTCTCATACCTGTATGAATGGCATCCCATGTACTACTTGAAGCTTTAACTGTATTAGTTAATTCCGCTTTCTTCTTGTATACTGTTTTGCCATCTTTATCTACAACTTTATTTATTAATGTAAGGCTGTAATTCTTTCCACCGTTGGCTATTGTTGAAACATATCTTGCAAGCTGCACCGGTGTATATGCATTACTGCCCTGTCCAATAGCGGAATGAATAGCACTTTCTGTCGAAAAATGTGGTTCTCTTTCTGTGATTTCTACACCTGACTTCATATTAAGACCAAGCTTTGTTGCATATGGTTCAATCTTTTTAAGTCCTGTTGCACTGTCATATTTTCCATTTACTGTTCCAAGTCTGTAACCCATTTCGTAAAAGAAATAGTTACATGAATCTGCAATGGCATTCATAACATTTTCAGCGCCATGTGCTGACGGATAAATCCAACACTTAGGTGAAGGTGTTACTTTTTCAAACTTGCCTTTATCAACTACTGTTTCATACTGACCCACCACATCGTTTTCCATAGCTGCCATAGTCGTTGTCATCTTGAATGTTGAACCCGGGGCTGTTGCACCTTGTGTGGCCCTGTTATATAAAGGATCTGACTGATCCTCAACAAGTTGCTGCCAGTAATCAGGATCAACTGTACCTGAAAGCATGTTGTTATCATAACTTGGGTATGTTACAAGAGCTCTTATCTGTCCGTTATTAGGATCAGTTACAACAATTGAGCCTGAACACGGATCAAGTGCAATCTGAGCAGGTGTAATATTCAGCTTTTTAATCTGTTTAATAATGAAACTATAATTATACGTTGAATTATATGTCTGTAACTGGCTGTACGCTTGTTCATCTTCCTGTAAAATGTTTTGATCAAACAGAAGCATTAATATTTCGCTACTGTGAATTGTGCCGTCATATATTCTGTAATACATAACTTTCTTACCAAAAGAAGTGTTACTACTCATATCTTCAACTATATAATCCCTTAAAAGATTATAAGTTTCATCTGCAGACAAATAAGCATCGCTTACATGAAGTCCTTCAATATTAATCCAATTCTTCTTTATTGAATATTTAATAAACTCATTTATGCTTATTTTTCCATCAACATAGTTATTATATGTTTTATCCTTTTTATCAATAGATGATGTAAGAAGTATTCCATCATTCTTTAAAAGGTCATAAATATAATCATAGTATTCCTGATACTCTTTGCTTGCATCATTGTATACTTTGCCTTTGTCAGAATTTAACTGGGACTTAATAACCTTCACAACATCTGATACTGCTTTTTTATATTCTTTATTTACTTTCTTTTCATTAGATGTAGCTGACTTCCTTGAAAGTTTCTTAAGACTTACAACATTATTAGCCACAAGCTGTGAATAAACTTTCTTAACAGGAATGTAATGAATGTCATCGTCTGTTTCGGCATCTTCATTAACATCATAATTAACTATTTCAGAAATAAGAATTGAAGCAATCTTCTTTTCCAAAAGTTTATATGTTGCTTTCTGAAGTTTGCTGTCTATTGTCAGATATACATCATTACCTTCCGTGGAATCTTTCTCAGACACTGTACTAAGCACCTTACCTGTACTATCTATAAAAACTTTCTGTTCCCCACGGGTTCCCTGAAGATAATCTTCATAAGCAGACTCTAAACCAGCCTTACCAACAACATCGCTACTAATATAGTTTTTTCCCTGAGCATTAAATTCTTCAAGCTGAGTTTCAGAAATTGTTCCTGTATATCCAAGAATTGGTGCATAGTACAGGCTGTCATTATATTTTCTAATGTTCTGTTCTTCAGCCTTAACACCTTTTAATGTGGAAGCGTTTTCCTGAATTGCAACCATTGTTTCCTTTGAAACATTCTGAGCAACTGTCGTTGTTATATATTTCTGCCCGGAATGCAGATAAATGTTATAACGGATTGAGATGATTTTTAAAAGTTTATCATTATCCACATCACCTGTAACTTCAAAGAACTGATTTTTTAAATAGTTCATCATTTCCGGAGCTGTTGCATTAGTATAGTCTACATCCTTAACTTTGCAGTCATTACTTGTAACATTCTTTTTAAAGCGAAGTATTCCTGCTTCGGAGGTAATATTGTATTCCCATTTGCCATCCTTTGTAAGACTTATTGGAAAATCAACAGTAACCTTGTCACCATATTTTTCAATAATATCGATGGTCTGACTTACAATGTGATTAAGCTGGGAATTTTTTGTATCTGAACTGTCAATTTTATCTTCAATAGTAACTGCATAAGACAAAGCATCATATGCCAATACTTTACCGCTTTTGTCAAGAATTTTTCCTCTTGTTCCTGATTTGTATATTGTTTTCTCTGTTTTCTGAATGTAGGTACTCATATAGTAATTCTCGTTTATAATCTGTAAATCGAATACTCTATATAAAAGTACGGCAAACAGCCCTATTATAAATAGACTTACAATAAAAATTCTTGATTTTATAATTTTAGATATCGTATAAAAAAAATCACTTATCAAAACTAAACCTATTCTCCTGTTTTTCTCTCAATATTTTTTCATCTAATAAACAAAATAGTTTATAGAAAATTAGTGTTAGAAATGTTGTAAAAATCATTTCTGGTAAAATTACTTTTTCAAAATAATATGAAAAGTCTAACTTATTTCTCAGTAAAAATCTAAACACATAATATGCAAGATTATATAAAAAATCGTTTACAAATACTACAAGCATTGGCATAAATATATGGTCACTATATAATATCTTCTTAAAGACACCACTTATAAATCCTATATACATGTATATAAGTGCAAACAATCCTATTACATCTCCAAAAGCCACGTCTACCAAAAGACCGCAGAACAATCCTGTAACACTTCCATAGTTTGACCCCTTTATGAATCCAAATATGCTTGTTACAATTAATAGTAGATTAGGTACTACAAAAGACTGTCCGCTGACTAATGACAAATAGCTTTGAAGAACAAATGATACAATAATAATTGCACCTGTAATTACAATGTTCAATACTCTACGTTTCATATTTAGTCCTTCAAACTTTCTTTAAGCTGTTTTATAACAAGTACCTCATTTATATGTTTAAAGTCAACTACAGGTATTAAAGTTCCTGACTTTGTAAGTCCTGTAGAATCCTTTGATACTGATTTCACATAACCAATAAGTATTCCGGGAAGAAACTTATCACTTATTTGTGATGTAACAACCATGTCTCCTGCTGAAACTTCAGCATTAATGTCAATTCCAGTAATATTAATTAGCCCCTCATCAATCTTCTTCAAGTCACCACTTACAATGGCTGAGTCAGAAGTATTTGCAAATGAAGCACTAACACCACTTTCATCATCAATTATGGCTCTAACCTTAGCATAGTTACGCCCTACATCGGAAACTATACCAACAAGGCCACCACCACTTATAACATTCATACCCTCCTGTATTCCATCAGAAGAACCTTTATCAATTGTGAAAATATTAAAATAATTACCTGTGTCTTTTCCAATAACAGAAGCAGCCACTTTTTTATACTTTGAATATTCATTATCAAGATTGTATAACTCTTCCAATCTGTCTAACTTGTACTTATTCTGTGCTAAAAGACTGTTTTCTTCTGTTAATTCGTCTACCTTTTCATTTAATTTTTTATTTTCACTTTTAAGTTTCTTTACTGACTTCATTAATTCTTCCTTGTCAGTAAACCATGTGCCGATTCTGTTTACACCTTCCTGCAAAGGAACTACCATAATTCCCGTAGCAAACTTAAAAGGCTTTGAAAATGACGGAACAATGGCCGACAAAATTAAGCATACAACACATAATAATGTTAAAAGTGATATTAAAATTTTTGGTTTTACTTTAAAGTTAGATGGTTTTTTCATAATCAATCATATCCTTTATATTTTATCTTTCTAGAATGAACTCTGTTTTGGCTCATACATTAACTTCTTATACTGTGAGTCTGATACAATTAAGGAAATTCCTCTTATAACTGACGCTTCAGGATTCTTAACTGTATTAACCTTTAAGTCAGTTTCCTGTGCAATAAGCTTGTCTAAATTTCTAATTGATGCTGAGCCTCCTGTTAAGTACATTCCTGTTTCAAGTATATCAGCTGAAAGTTCAGGTGGTGTTCTTTCCAATATAGTCTTTATGGAATCAACCATCTCATCAAAAAACGGTTTAATTGCCTCGCAAATTGTATCCTTTGCAACAGCTCTTTCAGATGGAAGTCCTGTAATAACATTTCTTCCAAAAACATATAAAATATCATTTTCGTTATTTTCATCTTCTGAATAAATAGCATCAGCCAATGCAATCTTTATCTTTTCTGCTGTCCTTAATCCAATATATATATTGTATCTTCTTTTTACAACATCACAAATCATCTGGTCAATATTGTTTCCACCTAATTTAATTATTCTGCTGACAACAATACCTCCCATTGAAATAACGGAAATCTCAGTTGTATCTGCCCCTATGTTTACTATAAGATTTCCCTTCTGGCTGTTCATGTCTATCTGTAATCCTACTGCATCTGCAATAGGTTTTTCAACAATTTTTATTTCGCGTGCTTTAATGTCAGACTTTGCGACCACATCGTAAAAAGCTCTTTTTTCAACTTCTGTAATGTCTGTAGGTACTGCAATACAAAATCTTCCCATCTTGCTACCGCTTGCCTTAGTTATCTTCTTGTAAAAGCTTTCAAACAAAAGCTTCATATTCTTTAAATCTGCTATAACTCCATACTTAATTGGAAAAATAATGTTAATGTTAGGTGGTGTTTTTTCATACATTTTCAATGCCTCATCACCAAACTCAAATAATTGTGTTTTATTCTTTATAGCTATTATGTCTTTTTCTGTTATTACTGTTTTGGTTAAACCATTGTAAATTTTTATGGTGCTTGTACCAAAATCAATTCCAAAAACACTACGACTCATAATCTGTCCTTTCATTTTAAGAAGTTATTTCATAAGTTTTAATTCTCTTAGACTTGAATAACTTCTGTCCCCTATTATAATGTGATCTAAAACGTTAATTCCTATAATTTTGCCTGCTTTACTAATTGCTAATGTGCTTGCCATGTCATCTCTGCTTGGAGTACAGTCTCCACTTGGATGATTATGTATAAGTATAATATTCACAGCATCGCATCTTAAAGCCTCAACAAAAATCTCCCTTGACGAAATCAGGGACTGATTAACTGTTCCTTTAGTTATTGTCATATCCTTAATTAAATGGCATTTAGTATCCAAAAACATTACAACAAGATTCTCCTGTTCTAAATGTCTTAGCTGTTCCATATAATAATCTGCAATTGTTGACGGAATATTATATTGGATAGAATCCTTTGCCTTTACTGATGATATGCGTCTTACAAGTTCCCTTACACACATAATCTGAACTGCCTTAACCATGCCAACTCCCTTAATACTCAGAAGTTGTTCCTTTGTCATATGCATTATTGCCAGCAAATCCTGTTTACCATTTTGAGATTTGTGTGACAAAATATCTTTGGATAATTCAAATGAACTGATGCCATTTGTTCCTGTTCTCAAAATTACTGCAAGTAACTCCACGTCAGTTAAATATTCAGGACCTTTTGCAAAACACTTCTCATAAGGTCTGTCATTAACCGGTAAATCTTTTATATTGTTCATATGCCTCCATTCCTTCTCTCCAAATACAAGGCACCCATATATATTAGCACAATAAAAAAGTTGTGTATACGTTTTTTACAATAAAAGACAGTTAATTCAAAAATGTTACTTTAATGTAATTAATCCGTCATCAACCATATTCTGGAAAGCTTTTAGTATTCCAAGTTTTGCATGATGCCATGTCAAACCGCCCTGGAAATACACTGCATATGGTGGTTTAATAGGTCCATCTGCACTAAGTTCAATTGATGAACCTGACACAAAAGCACCTGCTGCCATAATTACCGGTGCATCATATCCCGGCATATCCCAAGGTTCAGGAGTCAGATAGCTGTCAACAGGGGCCGCTGCCTGAATTCCCTTGCAAAAAGCAATTACGCAATCAGGATTTCCAAATTCAATTGCCTGAATAATATCGTGTCTTGACTCTTTTCCGTCAGGAATGACATTAAAATTAAACTTTTCAAATAAGTTTGCAGCAAATATTGCACCCTTCAAAGCTGATGCAACTACATTTGGTGCAAGGAAAAGTCCCTGATAAAATGAACTCATTACACCGAGGTTTGCTCCAACTTCTTTTCCAAGTCCCGGTGTTGTAAGTCTATATGAGCAATTTTCAATACACTGTTTTGTTCCACAAATATATCCACCAATAGGAGCAAGCCCGCCACCCGGATTTTTTATAAGAGAGCCGACAATCATGTCTGCTCCAACATCTGATGGCTCTATTTCTTCTACGAACTCTCCATAACAGTTATCTACCATAACAATAATGTTTGGATTAATTTCTTTAACAGCTTTAATTGCCTGACCTATTTTTTCAACAGATAATGTTGGTCTTGTGGCATAACCCTTTGAACGCTGGATTCCTACAACTTTAACATCGTTAGTAATTTTCTCTTTAATTCCTTCAAAATCAAATTCACCATTTTCTAAAAGGTCAACCTGATCATATTTGACACCATATTCTGCAAGACTGCCGTTGGAAGGTCTGATTCCAATAACTTCTTCCAGTGTGTCGTAAGGCTTTCCTGAAATATATACTAATTTGTCATTTGGTCTTAAATTAGCAGAAAGGGCAAGTGCCAATGCGTGAGTTCCACATGTAATCTGTGGTCTTACTAATGCATCCTCTGTATGAAAAACATCTGCATAAACTTTTTCTAAAGTTTCTCTTCCTAAATCATTATATCCATAACCTGTTGTAGTATTAAAATGTGCTTCGGCAACTTTATTTTTCTGCATGGCACCAATAACTTTTAACTGATTATATTCTGCAATCTTGTCTACTTTCTTAAATCTTTCTTCCAAATCAGCACAAATTTTTTCTGAAAAATCATAAACCTGTTCAGATATTCCCTGCTGCTTATACATTTCTTTAATCTTATTAATCATTTTATTTATCCTTTATTATATTAATTTCTCTTAAGTCTTTAAGCATACATGCCAATAACTTATTTTTGTCATAATCATATTCATCCCAGTTTACCATGGTAACTGTTTTTTCACGCCTAAACCAGGTCAACTGTCTTTTCGCAAAATGCCTTGTGTTCTTCTTTATTAATTCCACTGCCTCATCCAATGAAATCTTTCCGTCTAAATATTCAATAATCTCTTTATAACCAATGCCCTGCATTGATACAAGATTTCTGTCATAGCCTTTATCCAAAAGACTTTTTACTTCATCCACAAGACCTTCCTTAATCATAAAATCAACTCTTTTATTTATTCGTGAATAAAGTAGCTCTCTCTTATCATTTAAAACAAAATATTTAAAATTATATGGAGAAGCATGTTCACGCTGTTCTTTATTATGGTCTGAAATCTTCTTTCCTGTCTGATGATTATATTCAAGAGCCCTTATTACTCTTTTAACATTATTATAATGTATTGCCTTGGCTGATTCTTCATCAACCTCTTTAAGCATATTATAAAGATATTGGACACCTTTATCTTTATAAATCTGTTCCAAAGTCTTTCTATATTCATGATTATCTTCTGTTTCGTCAAAATCAATGTCATACAAAACAGACTGAATATAAAAACCTGTTCCACCTACTATAATAGGCGTTTTCCCTTTTTCATAAATTTCATTAATGTATTTCTTTGTAAGCTTTTGGAATACATTAACATTAAATTCATCATCAGGCTCAAATTCATCTATAAGATAATGCTTTATGCCATGCATTTCTTCTTTTTTTATTTTGGCAGAACCTATATCCATATATTTATATACCTGAATGGAATCTGCACTTATAATTTCGCCGTTTATGGCCTTGGCAAGTTCAATTGATATTTCTGTTTTTCCAACAGCGGTAGGTCCTGTTATTATTACTAAATTGTTCATTTTTATTTTAGGCTCCTATACAATTCTCTTGAATTTTTTGTCCAATTCATAATGACTCATTGATATAATTGTAGGTCTTCCATGAGGACAGTTATAAGGATTCTCCAATGAAAGCAACTGGTCTATTAATGCATTTGCCTCCTGTGTAGACATTTTATTGTTTCCCTTTACTGCTGCCTTACATGACATTGAAGCTATTTTTTCGGTAATCATATCAGGAACCATTCTTCCATTTTCATTAGACAAGTTATCAATAATCTGCATTAAAACATCGTAACTGTCCAAAGTATATAAATCTGCCGGTACGGCCCTGACTGCAAAATCCTGTCCACCAAAAGCTTCGATTTCAAAGCCTATCTCTTTAAAGTTATCCATATATTTATTTATAAGATTTGCCTCATTTAAAGACAAATTCAAAATAATAGGCGGATTAATCATCTGTGATGAAACTTCTTTCTTAGAAAGCCTGTCCATAAGCTTTTCAAACATTACTTTCTCATGGGCTGCATGCTGGTCAATAATATACATCTTGCCATCATACTCAACTATCCAATATGTTTCAAAAACCTGACCTACCAATCTATGAGACGGTCTTGCCACATTTGTAAGAAAGTCATCGTATACTCCTGAAAGTTCCTGTTGGATAGGCTTTGATTTTTTTTCTTCCTTTATATTTTCAGGTTCCTTTATTTCATTTCCTATATTTTTAATTTCCGAACCTTCTGATAAATTTGAATTTTCTTCAATATTTTTACTTATATCAGAAAAATGTGTATTTTTTGTTTCCTGATTATTATTTTTTATAACTACATCATTGATTTCCGTCAGAATATCTGATTTTTGTTCTGTTTTTTCTTTTCGTGTATCAACAGCATAATTATTTTCTTCTCTAATATTTTGTTTCTTAATATCTTCGATTTTAATGTTTTCATCGTTAATACTTTTTATAAAATTTTCAGCCATTTTGTAATCAGGTACATCGCCAAGAATATGATTTATCTCTGTTCTTGTTTTTTCAAAAGGTTCCGGTGCTCTGGCTATTTTTTCTTCATTAGGCTTTTCCTCATTTAACTCAACCTTAATTATATTAGGCTTTTCAACAAGAGTATCGTGAATGCTATCCATAATAAAAGGATAAATCGCCTCACCTTTTCTAAAACGCAATTCCATTTTTGCCGGATGCACATTAACATCTAACAAATCCTGGTCTATTTCAAAATTAATTGCTGTAAAGGGATACTTATGCTGCATTAGAATAAACTTGTAACCATCTTCAATTGCCTTTGAAATAATATTATTTTTAATATATCTGCCATTTATAAAATAGTTTTCAAAACTTCTATTACCTTTTGAGATTATTGCCTTGCCAATATAGCCTGTCATCTTAATAAATTCATTACTGCAGTTTATTTCTAACAGATTGTTTGCAATATCTCTTCCGTAAATATTATAAATAACATCTTTTAAATTACCATTGCCTGATGTATGAATCTTAGTTTGATTATTATTAATAAAACTAATTGATATTTCAGGATGTGATAAAGCTATCTTTTCTACTATTTCAGAAATGTAACCTGCTTCTGTCTGGGCAGTTTTTAAAAATTTTCTTCTGGCAGGAGTGTTAAAGAATATATTCTTTACAATAAAAGTTGTTCCCTCAGGTGCACCTATTTCTTCGAAAGTTACTTCTTTTCCACCTTCGATTTTGTATCTGATACCTGTTATGGCATCTTCAGTCTTTGTTATAAGTTCAACCTGACAAACAGAAGCAATACTTGATAATGCCTCACCTCTAAATCCAAGGGATGATACACTTATAAGGTCAAGAGCTGTTTTAATCTTACTTGTGGCATGTCTTAAAAAAGCCACTTTAATATCATCTTTTTCAATGCCTGAACCGTTATCGGTAATTCTTATTAATGATGTACCACCATCTTTAATTTCAACGGATATCATTGTAGCTCCTGCATCTATTGCATTTTCCATAAGTTCCTTAACAATAGATGCAGGTCTGTCAATCACCTCGCCTGCTGCTATCTGGTTTATTGTATTTTGATCTAAAACATGAATTTTACTCATACCTTGTCTCCTACTTAATCTTAGCCTTTATCCTGTCCTTGTTCCAACTTTACTCTTATACTGCCTGATTAGTTATTATTACTGCCATCTGTTTTTTAGCTGGTTTTGAAGTTTATATAAATAATTCAACCCCTCAATAGGTGTCATGGTTCCAAGGTCTATTTCCTGTAATTCCTTTATAATATCATCTTCCCTTACTGTATCAAACAACGTCATCTGATGAGCTTCTAAATCGTCATTCATGGTAGGAAGAACATTATTTCCCGGTTGAAGATTTGCTGCAATCTCTTTAGCCTTAACAGTTATGTCAGCATTGCTTAATTCATTAACAAGTTCCTTTGCTCTGTTTAAAACAGACTCAGGCACACCTGCAAGTTTTGCAACCTGAATGCCATAACTCTTATCAGCGCCACCAGCCACAATCTTTCTTAAGAAAACAATATCATCTCCCTGTTCCTTAACACTTATACAATAGTTGTTCACTCCCGGTAAAGTTCCTTCAAGTTCTGTAAGTTCGTGATAATGTGTGGCAAATAATGTTTTTGCACCTAATAATTTTTTATCACAAATATGCTCAACAACAGCCCAGGCAATACTTAAACCGTCAAAAGTACTTGTGCCACGACCTATTTCATCCAAAATAAGAAGGCTGTTGGCTGTAGCATTTCTAAGTATATTTGCAACTTCTGTCATTTCTACCATAAATGTACTCTGACCACTTGCCAAGTCATCTGATGCACCTACTCTTGTAAAAATCTTATCGCATATTGATATATTTGCATATTTTGCAGGAACAAAAGAACCAATCTGGGCCATAAGTACAATTAATGCTGTCTGACGCATATATGTAGACTTTCCTGCCATGTTAGGGCCTGTTATAATTGCAAGTCTGTTATTATTCATGTCAAGAAATGTATTATTAGCAATAAATGTATTGTCAGGCATCATTTTTTCAACAACAGGATGTCTGCCGTCCTTAATATCTATAACACCTTTTTCATTTATTTTAGGCTTAACATAATGATTTCTGTCAGCCACAAATGCAAGAGATGCAAAAACATCAATCTGTGCAACAGCTTTTGCTGTTTGCTGAATTCTGTTAATCTGATTAAATATTTCATCTCTAATTGCAGTAAAAATATTGTATTCCAAAGAGAATAACTTATCCTCAGCCCCCATAATAACATCTTCAAGTTCTTTTAACTTGTCAGTTGTATATCTTTCTGCGTTAGTTAAAGTCTGTTTTCTTACATAATAATCAGGAACTTGGTCCTTAAAGGAATTAGAAACCTCTATGTAATATCCAAAAACTTTATTATATTTAATTTTAAGGTTCTTAATGCCTGTACTTTCTTTCTCAGACGCTTCCATTTCTGCAAGCCAGGTTTTACCTTCTGTTTTTGCATTTCTTAATCTGTCAATTTCTTCATTATAGCCTGTTCTTATAATTCCACCTTCCTTAATATTAATTGGTGGATCATCCATAATTGACTCACTTATAAGCGTTGTAATATCTTCAAGAACATCTAATCTGTTATATATATCTTTAAACAATGGAGATTTGAAATCCATTATTATATTCTTAATATGTGGCAACATTGAAAGAGATGTTTTAAAAGCAATTAAATCTCTAGGATTGGCTGAACGGTAAGAAATCTTGCTTAAAAGTCTTTCCAAGTCATAAATTGGTGCAAGATATTCTCTTAACTCATCTCTTGTAATCATAGACTTGTTTAATTCTTCAATAACTTTCTGTCTGTTTATAATTTCTTCTTTTGAAATAAGAGGCTGTTCAATATAATTTCTTAAAGTTCTTGCTCCCATCGCCGTTTTTGTTTTATCCAAAACCCAAAGCAGAGAACCTTTCTTTTGCTTCTCTCTTAATGTTTCGCATAATTCCAAATTTCTTCTTGTTGAAGTATCAAGAATCATAAATGTACTTGTTGAATAAGGAATAAGCTTAGTCATATGTGACAGGGAATTTTTCTGTGTTTCATATAAATACTTAAGAAGTGAACCTGAAGCAATGATTCCAAGGCTCATATTTGAAATACCAAGTCCTGCCAAATCAACCATTCCAAAGTGTTCTTTTAAAACATCACTACAGATTTCTTCATCAAAATACCATTCTTCCAATTCAAAAACTGATATTGAAAGTCGGTCTTTTAAATCATCTATATCCATACCACTCATCAAAAATGAATGATTGCATATTATTTCGCTTGGCATAAACTTATTAATTTCATCAACTACATTTCTTTCAGTTGTAACTTCCGTAACATAATAATCACCTGTTGTAACATCTGCTATGGAAATCCCAAACTTACCGCCTATATATGCTATGGACATAATGTAATTATTTCTCCCCTCATCCATTGCGGCAGTGTTAAGATTAGTACCCGGTGTAACGATTCTCACAACTTCACGTTTTACAAGTCCCTTAGCCTGTGCCGGATCCTCGGTCTGTTCAACAATACAAACCTTATATCCTTTTGTTACAAGTCGGTTAATATATGAATCAACTGCATGATACGGAACACCACACATTGGTGCTCTTTCTTCCAAACCACAGCTTTTTCCTGTTAATGTAATTTCCATTTCCTTAGAAGCAGTTGTAGCATCATCAAAAAACATTTCATAGAAATCACCTAATCTATAGAAAATTATGCAATCATCATGCTGTTTCTTCGTTTCTAAATACATTTTCATCATTGGCGTAAGGGAATCAAGATGATTATCCCATACATCCTGCATCATTTTTGGTAAAGCCATTTTATTTCACCATTTCTCCCATATAATAGAAGCCTTTTGCCTCTTTTAAATTAACGTCTACTATTTTTCCAATAAGTTCCTTACAACCTTCAAAATGAACAACACTGTTGTTGCTTAATCTACCTGTTACATATCCCGGAATCTTCTTATTTAATTCCTCAACAAGAACTGATTGTACAGTTCCTTCTAAATGTTTAGTTTTCTCCCTTGAAATCTCATTTACAAGATTTAAAAGTCTGTCAAATCTCTCTTTTACTACATCTTCAGGAACCTGATCAGGCATTGTAGCCGCAGGTGTACCTGAACGCTTTGAATAAATAAATGTAAATGCTGAGTCGTATCTTGCTTTTCTTACAACATCAAGAGTTTCCTCAAAGTCTTCATCTGTTTCTCCCGGAAAACCAACAATAATATCTGTTGAAATTCCAATGTCAGGAATAGCCGCTCTTAATTTGTCAACTAAAGTAAGATACTGTTCCTTATCATAATGTCTGTTCATTATCTTTAACAATCTGCTGCTTCCTGACTGAAGAGGAAGATGCATCTGTTTACAAATCTTTTTTGATTTTGCCATAACTTCTATTAATTCATCTGACAAATCCTTTGGATGAGAAGTCATAAATCTGATTCTTTCAAGACCTTCTACCTGTTCAACCATTTCAAGAAGCTTGGCAAATGAAATAGGATTATCCAAAGTTTTACCATAAGAGTTAACATTCTGTCCTAAAAGCATTACTTCAACAACACCGTTAGATACAAGTTCTTCAACTTCTTTAACAATGTCTTCAGGATTACGGCTTCTTTCCCTTCCTCTTACATATGGAACAATACAGTAACTGCAGAAGTTATTACATCCATACATAATATTTACACCTGATTTAAAGTCATATTTTCTTATTGTTGGAAGGTCTTCAACTATTTCTGTTGTTCCATCCCAAATATCCTCAATCCTATGTCCTCCAATTAATCTGTCATATAAAAGTTCAGCTAACTGGAAAACATTATGTGTTCCAAAAATAATATCCACAAATCTATAACTTTTATTTAGCTTTTCAACAACCTGTGGTTCCTGCATCATACAACCACATAAACCAATAATCATTTCAGGATTTTTCTCTTTTATTTTAGATAAATAACCTAATCTGCCATAAATCTTAAGATTGGCATTTTCTCTTACTGTACATGTGTTGTATAAAACAAGATCAGCATGTTCATCATCTGTTTCCTGATATCCTATCTGGCTTAAAATTCCCATTAATTTCTCTGAATCCTTAAAATTCATCTGACATCCGAATGTTACAACACAGGCAGTTAACTTTCTTCCAAGTTTCTGTTCCTTGGCTGCAATAAGTTCCCTGCACTTTTCTATATAGTATTTCTGCTTGTCTGTTTCGTTGGTAAAACTCATGTTTCTCTCCTATTTCTATTTTTTCTTTTTATATCTAATACAATTATTTTAATTGGTTATTATTTCGTTAAGTTTCCTGTCGTGTTCTTCTGTTGGCAGGCTGTTCATAATTTGAAAATCATATGCTACTCCAATAGTATAAACCTTATGATGTTCCAAAAAACGGTCATAAAAGCCACCACCATATCCAAGTCTTTCCCCTTTCTTAGAAAAAGCCACTCCCGGTACAATAATCAAGTCTCCTTTTGGAGCCGGGGTGGTTTCTGGTGGCTCCGGAATATTAAAATATCCCGGTTCTAATTCTTCTAAAGATTTGACTTCAAAAAAGTCCATATTTTGTCCTTTTACTTTAGGAAAAGCTATAATCTTTCCATCTTCTAAAGCCTGCTTTATAAAAGGCAATAAATCAACCTCTTTATTTACACTATAATAACAATATATTACTTTGCTTTTTAAATACTGACTATTATTTAAAAGTCTGTTACATATACGAAGACTTTTCTTTGAAAATTCTTCATCAGTCATTTTTTTTCTTTTTGCAATAAGCTCTTTCCTAAGCTGCTTTTTATCTGTCATTTTAGTGTCCTTTTAATTATTTCTAATCTCTTTTGTTATTACTTTTGTTTTTAATTCTGTTATTGTTCCATCTTCATTTTCAATACTTACATTATTAAGTGATGAGTGAAGATTATTAATAACGGCCATTCTATATTCATTACGAAGCTGTTTCTGCTCTTCCTTTTCTGTCTCTGTTAAACCTTCTGTTTTAGATTTTTTGTATAATTCATTTATTCTTGCTATCTTTAACTTATCCATTGCTTTCTCCATTTCATTATATTTATTTTAAGAAAATATACGTTGTCTGGTTGTTCGAAGAAATTGCTCCGATATATTGCCCCTTCTCCTGAACAATAACTCTCTTTGACGGATACTTATGTATTGTTACATACTCTTTCTCCTTGCCAAACAAACTTTTTTCTATAAATGTGGATACAATTGTTGTATCGTTAATGTATCGAATCTTATATTCATCCGTATAAGTTGTATCAATTTCATTTGAAATAAGATTAAAGAACTGGGTTCCTGATGAATTTTCAGTAATCATATATGGGATGCCCTCTATTACCGTCGCATTTTTCAGCAAGGAATGGTCCTTAGTTGTCTTATTTATGCAAGTAAAATTTTCCTTTGTTTCAATATTGTAAAAAATAACTGTTTCGTCATTTTTATCATAATTATATTTTGAATATATTAAGTATTTGTCAATCTTTTTTGAACGAATAAGTGTTGCATCATAAAAAGACTGGTCAATTGCACTTAAAACAAGGTTCGGTTGTTCAAGCTGTAAGTCACTTATAAACTGCTGAATATTTATAACATAAAGTGACTCAACAGGTGCCTCATCCTTTGAAATTCTATCATGTCTGTTATGTTTAAATAAAGAATTTCCCGTCTTCATTACACAGCTTGTTTCATTAAACGGAAACATATAATCAATACCGTTATGAGCAATATTTTCATCGCTAATTGGAATCTGCTTGTTCTTTACAAAATTAAAAAGCAGATGAGAATAATTGAAAAATTCCTTATATCCTGATTCAAATTCTTTTAATGTTGCTCTCTGAATAATCAAATTAGAGTCATCCAAAATAAAAATCTTAATCTGCTTCTGGTCAGGATACAGTTCCATATTGTCTTTAAGTGAAATAATCTTTGTATGAGTATGATCCGTAATATTGTATTTAATAATATTGAAAGTCTGTCTGCCATCTAACATATCATCTATTTCTGTAAAATAAAGATATTCAGGTTCATATTGACAATCAGTAAGTTCAAATACATCAACCTTTTCAGAATGAGGCATAACCTCCTTTCTTACGTTCTCTTCCAGATAATACAGATAATATCTGACTCTTGGAAGATTTGTAAAACGTCCCTGTTCATATTCTTTTTCTAAAATAATGTCATCCTTTATGTGGATTCCATTAAAATATTCAGACTGTGCCAAAAAACGTATATTCATTAAACTCTCCTTAATTAAGTTCTCTCTAATGCGTTCCATTTATATCTTGCCTTACACAAGAAAAATACATCTTTATATAATACTACATTTTCACGAAAAAGTCATTATTATGCCCTAACAAAAATCTTCCGGTTTGTGAAAATTTTTGCCAATAAATTCAAATATTTTTATCCCATCTATTGCAGCAGATGTTATTCCTCCCGCATATCCTGCACCCTCGCCTGCAGGAATAAGTCCCCTAACATTTGACTGGTAATTTTCATCTCTTATTATTCTTACAGGGGATGATGTTCTGCTTTCAACTGCTGACATTATTGTGTCATTGTCATTAAAGCCCTCTATCTTTCTTTCAAAATATTCCATTGCATCACTTATGGATTTACAAACATATTCAGGCAATACATTATTTAAATTACCAAAAGAATATTTTCCTTTTATTTCAGGGGTGATTTTTCCAAGTGCCTCTGTTTTTTTATTATTTCTAAAATCTTCCAGTCTTTGAATTGGAATATTTCCATTTCCTTCAGCAAAAGCTTTTCTCTCTAATTTTCTTTGAAATTCCACTCCTGCCAAAGGATGTTTTGATGGATAATCCTGTGGTGTTACAGTTGTTACAATGGCACTGTTGGCATTTCTGCTGTCACGCTTACTATAACTCATTCCGTTAACTACGCATGTTTCCTTTTCAGAAGCTGCATTTACAACAAATCCTCCGGGGCACATACAGAAAGAGTAAACTCCACGTCCGTTGTCCGTTTTATATGTAAGTTTGTAGCTTGCAGCTCCTAAACGGTTATCATTAAAGCCGTACTGACTTTTGTTTATCTTTTCCTGAGGATGTTCAACTCTTACACCTATGGCAAAAGGTTTCTGTTCCATATTTATGCCTTTATTGAAAATCATTTCAAAGGTATCTCTTGCACTATGCCCTATGGCAAGTACACAAATATTTGTTTCTATTTCTTCCCCATTGCTAAGTTTAACAGCCTTTAGAACATTATTTTCTGTTGTAAAATCAGTCATTTCAGTGTCAAAAAAAAATGTCCCGCCTTTACTTTCAATATATTTACGCATATTTTTTACAACAACTGAAAGTATGTCCGTGCCTACGTGTGGTTTTGCATCATAGAGAATGTTTTCTTTTGCTCCATTTTCCACAAAAGTTTTCAAAACTAAATTTATTCTATTTTCTTTATCCTTTATTCCCGTATTTAATTTGCCATCTGAAAAGGTTCCTGCACCGCCTTCTCCAAACTGAACATTTGAATTTTCATCAAGTTTTCCTGTAGACCAGAATTCTTCTATTTTCTTAAGTCTTTGGTCAACCTTACTTCCTCTTTCAACAATAATTGGCTTGTAACCATACATTGCAAGCATATATCCGCAAAACATTCCTGCAGGGCCAAAGCCTACAATAACAGGTCTGTTTTTTAGTTTTTCTGTTCCTGTTGGCACAAATTCATATTCAGGTTCCCTGTCAAGGACAACAACATTTTTCCTATTCTTGTTATATTTTTTTATTTTAAAACCTATTGTATATAACTTTTTAATACTATCTTTATGTCTTGCATCAATTGAATATTTAACTATTTTTTGCTCAATAATGTCTTTGTTATTGATTCCTGCTTCCTTAATTGCTTTTTCAAAAGCTTTATCCACGCTTTCGTCCACGTTAATTTTAATATTTGATACTTTTATAAATTTCATTCTACACAATTCCTTCCGGCAGTAGCTCCTGTTGCCCAGGCAAACTGTAAATTATAGCCTCCGCATATGCCATCTACATCAAGTATTTCTCCTGCAAAATATAATCCCGGCTGTTTTTTTGATTCCATAGTCAGACTATTAACCTCTTCCGTGCTTACTCCGCCAGCCGTAACCTGAGCAAAATTAAAATCTCTTGGCTTATTTACAACAATCTGATAATCCTTTAACAATTTAAGCAAATTAAGGGTTTCATCTAAATGTAACTCTCCAAGCAAACAATTATATTTTATACATGCTTTTTCAAGCATAACTGCTGTAATCTTTGTATTTAACATTCCATCCATTACTGTGCCTAACTGAATTTTAGGAT
The DNA here is from genome assembly GCF_025150745.1 of Eubacterium ventriosum. NCBI lineage: Bacteria > Bacillati > Bacillota > Clostridia > Eubacteriales > Eubacteriaceae > Eubacterium > Eubacterium ventriosum. The sequence goes on along the minus strand of NZ_CP102282.1, from coordinate 1,892,902 downwards.
TGTAATCAGATGTTTTTGCCCAATATTCAACAATGTCATTTATTGAATAATCAGGAATAAAATCAATATGTATTAATGTTCCCTTAGTGGCCATTCTGCTTATGTTAAAAACAGGTATTCCGGATATGCCATAATCTGTAATCTGTAATTCCCCTGTTTCAGAATATTTATTAGCCTCATTAGAATTTTCGTCTTTTTTCCTGGCACTATTTTCAAACCATATATTGGCTGTTGTTCTTACACCTGCCGCCTTATTAAGTAAGTCTTTTTCAGTAATTAAAGCTGTAAGTGCAGGCTTTGTTTCAACAATTGTATGACCAAACTGTTCAGCCAAAGGATATCCTAATCCTGTGGATCCTGTTTTTGGAGCAGCCATTCCTCCAGTGGCAACAATAAGCTTATCACACTGTAATTCAATTCCTATATCTACCAAAAACTTTCTATCCCTATATTTTACAGAATTAACATTATTATTTGTTTTAATTTTCACCCCAAGATTTTCAGCGGTAATTCTTAAAATTTCAAGAACTGTTGCTGCCTGTTCTCCTGCAGGATAAATATATCCGTTCTTATCCTTAGTTCTCATTCCCAATGACATAAAAAATTCAATGGTGTCTTTATATCCAAAGTTGTCTAATACATTTTTTATAAAATTTTTGTTGCCATAAAAGCACTCTTCATTCATTTTTGTATTTGTAATATTACATTTTCCATTACCTGTAACAAGAATCTTCTTGCCCGGCTTATTTTCATGTTCTATTACAGTAACCTTTGCTCCCTGATTTGCAGCAGTAATCGCAGCCATAAGTCCGGAAGCACCGGCACCTATTATTATTACATCCATATTTCATCCTTATTTTTTATTGTTATCTTTATATATTCATTTTCAAGCTTTATATGTTAGGCATTGTAGTATCAGCTGGTATTTGACTCAAGATACTTAAACAACTCCTCTGCGTTTTCGTAATAAACTCCGTTTTGTAACATGTTTTTTTCCTTTAAGGAAAAGTCTGAAATATCTATATCTGTTTCAGCCATGATTGTTTTCTTGTCTTTTTTGTAAACATTTAATTTATTGTCTACAGCTATAATCCAATAACCTTCTACTTCAGAATTTTCATCTGTTAATGAATTAGTATTAATAGACTTATTTTCGGTGTATTTATTTACATTATTGTTTGTTCCAAATCTAATTCCTGATACATAAGCAATTCCAAAACCTATAATTAATACCAGTAAATAAAAAATATATGCACGTTTACTCATTTTTTCAACTCCTTGCATATATTTTTTACATATTCTGTAATTTTATACTATAATAAACGAACTTTTTTCAAAAGTCTGATTAACATTGTTCCCTTTGGAACACTCATAAGTTCATTTTCTGTAACTGTTCCCGAAATAATAAGAACAACAGCATACACAATAACAGCTACCATAATGGCAAATAATGTACATAATGCATTAATTGGTATAATTTTTGAAGTTAACCAATATGCAAGATAACACATAATCCCCATTGCTGCTGAACAAATAAAAGGTCTCAGGAATGTTTCCCTTAAATCATGGCTGTAACCCATATGTTTCTTAATTGAAAAAGCATTTAATATTGAAACTGTAAGACCAAAAGTAATATCCCCAATAACAACTGCGTAAATATCCAATCTAAACACAATTAATAAAACAGGCAATATTATCAAATGAAGCACAAGTGATATTGCTGAATTTTTAATTGGTATGTTAAGCTTGTCTATTCCCTGTAAAATAGCATTACTTATAGTTGAAAGTGAGAAAACAACTACTGTAAGTAAACTAAAAATCATAATTGTTGCCGTTCTCTTGCTTCCATCTCCAAATAATAACTGGTTAATCGGTCCACCTAAAACTGATAATCCCATACCACAAGGGAAAGCTATAAGCATTGAAAACTTTAATGCCAGTGAAACTTTGTTCTCCATTCCCTGTTTGTCTTTTGCTATATAGGATCTTACCATTGCAGGAACAATTGCTGTAGATAATGATGAAGCAATTGCTATAGGCATTGTTGTAAGCACCCTATATTTAGCACTGTATACACCCCATAATTCAGCTCTTGTTTTTGATGAAACATCAAAAATTCCCGTGACAATATTTCCGTATATAGGATTGTCAAGAAGATTGCTGATGTTATAAATTGTACTGCTTATTAATACAGGTGTAATTGTAAATATAATAACTTTTGTTATTGTTGCGTAACTGTCCTCTACCTTTGTTTTGTCTTTTCTTACAGGTTTCTTTATATTTCCATATGAGTTCCAAAATACAATAACTACAACTATTAATGCCGCAATGGCACCTGTTAAAGTACCTAATGTACCACCTGCTGCTCCATATGCAGGACCTGCCGACTCACCAAGTTTTGACATTTTGCTAATTGATATACCGTAAACCGTAAGTTCATATGCTGCAATTACGCTGACAACCGCATTGACAATCTGCTCAAAAACCTGTGATATTGCTGTTGGAATCATATTTCCCATTCCCTGGAAATATCCACGCATTACACCAAGAATGCAGGCAACAGTAAGTGTAGGTGCCAAAACTTTAAGTGCAACTGCTGCAGGCTGGCTCTTATAAACTGAAGTTGCAAGCCAGTCGGCTCCAAGGAAAGCAAACAGACCAAATGAAACACCTAAAACTGCACCGTAAAACAATGCCCCCTTAAAAATTTTATAAGCGTTCTTATACTGTCTTCGCTCTAACTTTTCTGATACTATTTTTGATACTGCCAAAGGCATACTCTGAGATGACAGCAAAATTAAAACATTGTAAATGTCATATGCTGTAGAATAATATCCGTTACCTTCATCTCCTAAAATTCTTGTTAACGGTATTCTATAAATTAAGCCTATAATTCTTACTAATATTCCTGCAAAAGCCAGTATACTTCCCTGAATTACAAAACTGTTTTTTGATTTTCGTCCCATTTTATTACCCTTTCATATCCTCCGCAGAAAATCCCGCCGGAAGAAGCTCTCTTACTGTATATTCTTTAATTTCTTTGCCATTACTAAGGACAACTGTTCCATCAGCCATAAATTCTTCCATAACCTGACGGCAAATACCACAAGGTGGAGTGAAATCTCCTGATGAACTTACAATGGCTATTTTTTGAATATTTTTATGGCCTTCACTTACAGCTTTTGAAATTGCACATCTTTCTGCACAAATTGTAGCTCCAAAAGAACTATTTTCAATATTGCAACCGGTATAAACAACTCCATCTGTAATAAGTGCCGCTCCAACTTTAAATTTACTATATGGAGCATATGCGTAATTCATTGCCTCTAAGGCCTTATCAATCAATTTTCTGTTATCCATTTAACATACCTCTAAATATTTTTCAAGATCCAATTTGTATTTAACATAATAACTTTGGAAATAACAATCCGGATAGCCTTTTGATAACAACTCAAATAATTATTTAGAAATTTTTACATCATTTGAATATTCATTCTGAACCATACAAATCCATGTTTTTCCCTGATTTAAAACTATTTCCTTACCTGACTTATCTAAGTATGTTGTTCTGCCCTTTTTCTGGTCTTTCTTCCAAGTGATTTTTTCAGCTTTTCCATTTGTAATAAACCAGCCGTTTCCACTTCCTGTTAAAGTCATATTAAGGCTTTTTCCATCAGGATATAAAGTAGCATTAACAAACTGAATTATAATGTTTGAGCAGTGAAGCTGTTTATTGTTCTGGTCATCAATATGTTTTTTTCCATACTGGAATCTGTAATACTGTCCGTCTTTCTGATTATACTCAAACCAAGGTTTATTTACAGGATATCCAAGTTTAACTTTGTTTGCCTGCTTTGTTGACTGAAGAGAAATCTTTTCATTGTCAGTAGCAAAACTAAAGTGTGATTTGTATCCATTCTTATATTTTCTTCTGTAACCAAGTTTCTTAATTGAACTGTCAATTCCCTTCGCACTGGTAAAACAGTTATGTGGAGCAACTCTGTCCGATGTTCTGTAATAACCGCTTTCAGCATTAAATGAGCCTACGTTGTCAATTGCGTCACTTTTCAAGAAATCTAAAGCATATTTTGACTGTCCGAAATGGCAATAAATTGCATCCCATTCCAAAGCGAAATAGCAATAATAAAGTCTGCAGCTTCTAACTGAGCCAATCTTTTTAAGCTTACCATAATTCTCAAAAAGAGCCATAAGTCTTGTTATGCTTCCCTCAACAGGTGCTTCATATACAATCCCTGCATTATCAATACCTGAATGTGGAATGGCATTAATAATATTATTGTACATAACTGCAACAGGTCTTTTTTCAGCAAGCTTTTCACTTATATGCTCTCCTGTAAGCATACTGATACCTTTAGGCTGTGCTGTAGTTTCAGGTACTGTAGTTGTTTCAGCAACTGTTGTTGTTTCTTTGTTTTCTGTTATCTTTTTCTCTTTACCACTGCCAAAAGCAAAAATACATACTGCTACAATAGCGATAAGAGCTACTGCACCTGCAATGCCGGCAATGATTTTCTTGTTTTTTTCCATTTTCTAATCTCCCTTTTTTTCTTTCTTTTGCATTTTTTCTTGTAAGTTTCCATGCTAGTTTTCTCTTGTAATCCCCAGATTATTTAAAATAATGTTCTGCTTTTCTTCCATTTCGATTCTTTCATCATCAACCATATGATCAAATCCAAATAAATGTAACATACTATGTGCCACAAGAAAAGCTAATTCTCTCTTTCTTGAATGATTATATTCAGCTGCCTGTTCAATAACTTTGTCATAGGAAATCACAATATCTCCTAAAATAAGTTCTCCCGAATCAGGATTAAAGTTACTTATGTCATCCTCTGCCATAGAGAAATCTCCGGCAACTTCATAATCTAACATTGGGAATGACAAAACATCTGTAGGTCTGTCAATTTTTCTTTGTTCCCTGTTTATTTCGTGAATAGTATTATTGTCAACAATTGTAACATTAACCTCACATTCATAAGGACACTTTATAAAATCAACTGCCTGGCAAACTACTTTATTAATTATATCTGTATAATCAACATCTATTTCCCTGTCATATTCATTTTCTATGTATATATTCATTTTCTATTCCTTTGCAATATATTTTCTTAATGGGTTTCGTCAATATAATTACTCTTTTATTTTTCCCTTGACTTGTTTCTATTAGAATTTCTGTTGCTCATTTTCTTGTCATATTCTTCATAAGCTTTTACAATCTTCTGTACAAGAGGATGTCTTACTACATCGTTATTATCTAAGAATACAAAACTTATGTCTTCAACATCTTTTAAGACTTTCATTGCAACATCCAAGCCTGATACCTGATCTCTTGGAAGGTCTTTCTGAGTTCTGTCACCTGTTACAATTACTTTCGAGCCAAAACCTATTCTTGTAAGGAACATTTTCATCTGTGCAGGTGTTGTGTTCTGTGCCTCATCAAGAATAATAAAAGCATTATCTAAAGTTCTGCCTCGCATGTAAGCTAAAGGTGCAACTTCTATAATTCCCTTTTCGCTGTTTGATATAAAGCTTTCAGCTCCCATAATCTGATATAAAGCATCATAAAGAGGTCTTAAGTAAGGATCTACCTTGCTCTGCAAATCTCCCGGCAAAAAGCCAAGATTCTCTCCCGCCTCAATTGCAGGTCTTGTAAGAATAATCTTGTTTACTTCGTTATTTTTAAGTGCTGTAATTGCCATTGCCATTGCAAGATATGTTTTACCTGTTCCTGCAGGACCTATACCAAAAACAATCATTCTTTCCCTTATTTGGTCAACATATTTCTTCTGACCCAATGTTTTAGGCTTAACAGGTTTTCCCATAACTGTGCGACATATAATATTATCATCTAAGTCCACAATGGCTGATTCTTTATTATCATAAGAGAGAGAAAGTGCATAATCTACATTCTGCTCTGTTATTGTATTTCCTCTTTTAGACAATTCAATCAACTGCTCAAAAACACTTCTGGCTCTTTTTGCTGCAACATCACTACCTATAATCTTTACCTGAGAATCTCTTGCAATAACTGTTACATGAAGTGTCCTCTCTATTTTTTTAATATTTCCATCAAAACTGCCAAATACGTTTTTTTCATGTTCAGCAGGTATATTCATAATATTCTCAATTACGCTCATTTATACTGACTGTTTCCTCCTCTATTTTTTTTACGTCAATGTATGAAACTTTACCTATGGGTTTGTTATATGTTATTTTTCCACATAATGCATAGGAGTCCATAGTCTTTTTCATTTTAACATTTTTTTGTATTATTTTGTAGCCTTTTTGTTCCATAACAAACATTTTATTATTAAATTTATTATTTAGTATTTTTTCTGCCTGTTCTTTGGAATAATTTTTCTCTGTTATTTTGTATTTTTTTATGGTGTATTTCTGCATTGATATTGGCAAATAATAGTCACCGAAGAATTTCATTTTTGTTTCTTCACAGGTTAATTCCCTATTCTTCCCCTTGTTTTTAATCCATTTATATTCCAAAAAAGACGGAACTATAATTTTAGTACTTTTTTCCGTTTTTTTATCCTGATATTTTATGTTTAACTTTTCTTCGTATTTTTCTTTTATTTGGCCTATTATTTCTCCGTCCGCATTGCAATATTCATTAAAAAGCAACTGCCCCGATTCATCTGTAACATCCACAACACCGGTAATTAAAACCTGACCTTTTTTAACCTTTTCTTTAGGATTGACGTTAAGCTTGCCTCTTCTTACAAGTGCTGAAACAATTGTGCAGTCACATTCTGCCACCAGGTCGTATGGTTTATCTTCCTTTACACTTATTTCCGTAATGTAATTTTCTTTTATATGTATAATCAGATTTGTGCCTTTTACCTCAACGCATACCCAGCTTATGTCACCAAAATTCTTTCGTATGGATTTTTCCAAGCTTTCCGTATCAATGCTTTCTTTTAGAGCCCCCTCTTTAACGCCTTTTTTATGGACATAATCAATCATTTGTTCAGCTGTATAGGAATAGTTTCCTTTTATAGTTATTTTCCAAATAAAAGCTGAATTTGCAATTAATAATAAAATAAAAATTGCAAAAATATATATAACACTTTTTATAAATTGTAAGTTTGTAATCTTTGTATATATACCCAATTCCTGCCTGTTTACTATTTCAATATTATTTTCTTTTAATATTTTTTCAAGATCACTATATTGATTATAATTTATTGAAAAACCGGCATAGTCTTTGTCTAGTTCAACATCTCTTATTTCATTATTTCTGCAGCAGTTAAGCAATCTATATATATGTTTACTATTAATTTTAATTCTGTAAAAATGAAATTTCACAAATATATCCACCTATGGCCATTGATTGATTGTTATAATATTTTATGTTTAAACCTGTTCCATTAATGATTATTTTATATTTTTTACATACAATTTCTATATCGGTGTCCGTAATGCTCTTAATACATTTATAATTCTCAATTACAATCTCGTTTCTGCCGATTATCTGACACAGGCATTCTCCATGAATAACATCTCTTGGCATATCCAAATCATTGTCTACATTAAACATAAAAATCCTCTATAAAATTCTTTATGCTTTTATAGTATATTTTTATGTTTTATGAATAGAACTTTAAGAATATATCTTTTCAAAAAAACAAAAGTCCGGAACTTACGTTCCGAACTTTTATTTTAAAAAATTAAAATTAATTATATTTGCGCTTTCTTGCAGCTTCTGATTTCTTCTTACGCTTAACGCTTGGCTTTTCGTAGTGTTCTCTCTTACGAATTTCCTGCTGGATACCAGCCTTTGCGCAATTTCTCTTGAATCTACGTAAAGCACTGTCGATTGATTCGTTTTCTTTTACGATAACGCTTGACATTTTCCTGACCTCCCTCCAGTTATGGATTCCTAAAACTGTAGGTATTTGTGTTAAAACACTTAAAATATTATAACATATTTTTCTATATCGTCAATATGTTTTAAGATACTTTTTCGTGTTTTTCACGATTTATTATTAACCTCCTGATTATCAGTTATTATTTAAGCTGACCTTCAAGAATAGTTTTAGCAGCCTCTACTGCATCCTTTGCTCCTGCAGGATTCTTTCCACCTGCCTGAGCCATATTTGGACGGCCACCGCCGCCACCGCCAACAAGCTTAGCAATTTCCTTAATCATATTTCCTGCGTGAGCACCTTTGCTAATAGCATCTTCATCAGCCATAACAATGACATTAGCCTTGCCATCCTGTGTAGAAACAATAACAACAACGCCTCCGCCCATTTTTTCCTTAAGCTGGTCACCAAGGTTTCTAAGTTCGTTCATTCCAACTCCTTCAACATGAGTAGCAAGTAACTTAACTCCCTTAACTTCAACTACCTGACTAAGTACGTCACCAACAGCTTCATTTGCCAATTTAGCTTTTAATTTTTCATTTTCTTTAGATAATTCTTTAATTTCATCATAAAGAGCCTGAATCTTTTCAACTAAAGCAACAGGTTCAGATTTTGCAAGTTTTGCAGCCTGATTTAAAACATTTTCAGATTCTTTATAGTGTTTCATAAGTCCTGTAGAAGTTAAAGCTTCAATTCTTCTTACTCCTGCAGCAACACCTGATTCTGAAATAATCTTAAATGATGAAATAACATTTGTGTTAGATACGTGAGTACCACCACAAAGTTCAATCGAATAATCTCCCATTGAAACAACTCTAACCTTTTCGCCATACTTTTCACCAAATAAAGCCATCGCTCCTGTTTCCTTTGCTTCATCCAAAGACATTTCCTTAGTTATAACATCTAATCCTGTAGCAATCTGTTCATTAACAAGATTTTCAACTTTTTCGATTTCTTCCTTAGTCATTGCCTGGAAGTGAGTAAAGTCAAATCTTAATCTGTCAGCATCTACATATGAACCTGCCTGTTCAACATGTTCACCAAGAACAGTCTTTAATGCTTTCTGTAAAAGATGAGTTGCGCTATGATTCTTTGATGTATCAGCACGAAATGCTGAGTCAACCTTCATAGTAGCCTTGTCGCCTACCTGAATCATACCCTTTACAACTGTACCAACATGTCCAATCTTTCCACCTAAAAGATGAATTGTTTCTTCTACCTTAAATTCTCCACCGTTTGTTACAATGATACCTTTATCGCCTACCTGGCCACCCATTGTGCCGTAGAATGGTGTTTCTTCAGTAACAATTGTTCCCTTGTCACCATCAACTAAAGCCTGTACAACTTCTTTTTCTGTTGTAAGCGCTGTTACAACGGTATCTGAAATTAATTTATCATAACCTACAAACTTAGTTGTAAGAGCTTTGTCCAGCTGTTCATATACAGTAGCATCTGCACCCATATAGTTAGTCTTCTTACGTGCACTTCTTGCTTTTTTTCTCTGAACTTCCATAGCTTCCTTAAAACCGTCTTCATCTACACCAAATCCTTTTTCTTCAAGAATTTCTTCTGTTAAATCAAGAGGGAAACCATATGTGTCATAAAGCTTAAATGCATTTTCGCCTGACAACTGAGTCTGGTTATTTTTCTTCATTTCTTCTTCCATATCTGCAAGAATGTTAAGACCTGTATCAATAGTCTTGTTAAACTTATTTTCTTCTTCAGATAATACCTTGAAAATCATGCTTTTCTTTTCTTCTAATTCAGGATATCCGTCCTTTGAACTTTCAATAACTGTTTCTGAAAGTGTTGAAAGGAACCTTCCATCGATTCCAAGCAGTTTGCCATGTCTTGCAGCACGTCTGATTAATCTTCTTAATACATATCCTCTGCCTTCATTTGATGGCATAATACCGTCAGAAATCATAAATGTAGCTGATCTGATATGGTCTGTTACAATTCTGATTGAAACATCCCATTTATATTCTTTCTTATATTCCTTGTTTGCAAGTTCACAAACTTTATCTCTTAAAGCTTTAATTGTGTCAACATCAAAAATAGAATCCACATCCTGAACTACAGTTGCAAGTCTTTCAAGTCCCATACCTGTATCAATGTTCTTCTGTTTTAATGTTGTATAATTGCCGTTTCCGTCATTTTCAAACTGTGTAAATACGTTATTCCAGATTTCAATATATCTGTCACATTCGCATCCTACAGTACAACCCGGCTTACCACAACCATATTTTGCACCACGGTCATAGTAAATTTCAGAACAAGGACCACAAGGTCCTGCACCATGCTCCCAGAAATTATCTTCCTTACCGAACTTAAAAATTCTTTCAGCAGGGATTCCCATTTCCTTATTCCAAATATCAAAAGCTTCATCATCTTCTAAGTAAACTGATGGATATAATCTGTCAGCTTCAAGTCCTACAACTTCTGTCAAAAACTCCCATGACCAATGAATTGCTTCTCTTTTAAAATAATCACCAAAAGAGAAGTTACCAAGCATTTCAAAAAATGTACCGTGTCTTGCAGTTTTTCCGATATTTTCGATATCACCTGTTCTAATGCACTTCTGACATGTTGCCACTCTTGTTCTTGGTGGTATTTCCTGTCCTGTAAAGTATGGTTTTAAAGGAGCCATACCTGCGTTTATGAGTAATAAACTGTTATCATTATGTGGAACTAAAGAAAAACTCTTCATCACAAGATGTCCCTTTGATTCAAAGAAATCTAAGAACATTTTTCTTAATTCATTTAATCCGTATTGTTTCATTTTGTCCTCCAATTTATACATCTAACCAATATTAAACTTAGTCAGCTTTAATCTGATGGTATGATTTTTTACCTTTTTTGATAAGTAATGCTGCTTCTTCGTTAAATTCTGCAGTTGTGAATGTTTTATCAATTGCTGCAACCTTTTCACCATTAACAGAAACACCACCCTGCTGAACAAGACGTCTTGCCTCGCCTCTTGAAGCTGCAAGTTTTGTATCAACTAAAAGTGTCAAGATATCTTTTCCTTCATCTAAATCTGCCTTAGCATATGTTGTTGTAGGAATGTCGCCTGTAACTCCACCTCCTGCAAAAAGGTTTCTTGATGCAATCTGTGCTTTTTCAGCTTCTTCTTCACCATGAACAAGTTTAGTATGTTCATAAGCAAGAATTTCCTTAGCCTTATTAAGTTCACTTCCCTGCCACTGTTCCATCTTCTCGATTTCTTCTAAAGGAAGGAATGTAAGCATCTTTAAGCACTTAACAACATCTGCATCATCAACATTTCTCCAGTACTGGTAAAATTCAAATGGTGATGTCTTTTCAGCATCAAGCCAAACAGCACCACTAACTGTTTTACCCATCTTCTTGCCTTCTGAGTTAAGAAGTAAAGTAATAGTCATAGCTGAAGCATCTTCGCCAAGCTTACGTCTGATAAGTTCTGTACCGCCAAGCATGTTACTCCACTGGTCATCACCACCAAACTGTAAATTACATCCGTAATCTTTATATAATCTGTAGAAGTCATAACTCTGCATAATCATATAATTAAATTCAAGGAAGCTTAAGCCTCTTTCCATTCTCTGTTTGTAACATTCTGCCGTAAGCATTCTGTTAACACTAAAATGAGGACCTACCTCTCTTAAAACATCTATATAGTTTAAATCTAAAAGCCAGTCAGCATTGTTTACAAGTAATGCCTTTCCGTCTGAGAAATCAATAAACTTACTCATCTGCTTCTTGAAACATTCAACGTTGTGGTTAATTGTTTCCTTAGTCATCATCTTTCTCATGTCTGTCTTACCTGATGGATCACCAATCATAGCTGTTCCTCCACCAATTAAGGCAATCGGCTTATTACCTGCCATCTGAAGTCTCTTCATTAAACATAACGCCATAAAATGACCTACATGAAGACTATCCGCTGTTGGGTCGAACCCAATATAAAATACTGCTTCTCCTTTATTAATTAAATCACTAATTCGCTCTTCGTCAGTAACCTGGGCTATAAGACCTCGAGCTTTTAATTCTTCGTAAGTATTCATAACATATCTCCTTCAATAAAACTCAATAAAATATTTTAGCATAGTAATTTTTATTTTTCAAGGCTATAGCCCCATATTAAAGGCATAAATATAAATGTAATGTTCTAAGATAATGTAACGTTTTTTATAAAACGATGCATATTACACCTCTGCTTTGGTCATTTGTGATTTTTTCAATGGTTCCCTGCATTCTTGACTGTGTTTCGGCAGTCAGATTATTTATTTTATTAATTATTCCCTCATCAACGATTTCCCCAATGGTTTTTCCGAAAATATTAGTTTCCCAAACATTAGAGTCCTGTTCTTTTTCATTAATAAATCCTATTAAATCTCTTGCCTGTTCCTCGCTTCCTATTATTGGCGAAATTTCTGTAAGAATGTTAGCCTTAACAAAATGAATTGACGGTGCAGTTGCCTTAATTTTCACTCCAAACTTATTTCCACTTTTAATCAGCTCAGGATTTTCCAAAACAATGTCTTCCTTATCAGGTATTACTATTCCGTAACCGGTGGTTTTTACCTTGTTAATTGCCTCATTAACTTTTATATATGTGTTTTTCTCCATTGATAATTCTTTTACCATTTTAATCAATTGAAGCTGATTTTCGATTTTTGTGCCTGCCATTTCAGATAAAGTTTCATAATAATAACTTTCATCAATGTCATAATTTAATATAAGTCTGCCTGTTGACAATTCTATGGCTGTCATTTGAACGCTTTTTACATATTCTTTGTCAGGGTTTAAGTTTAATGTTTTTATATCTTTTATTTTTATGAAAGATTCTAATATTCTCTGGGAATATTCAATAATATACTTCATTAATTTGTGCTCTGTGCCTATTATTTCCAACCATTTAGGCACATTAAATATTATTTCACTTATTGGAAATTCAAACAAAATATTTTCTAAAATATCTGTTACATCTTTCTCCGTTAAACGCAGACAGTTAATAGATAATGTTGACACATTATATTTTTCTGCTATTTGGTCACGAAGCATTTTGCATTCCATTGAATCAGGATTAATTGAATTTACCAAAATTATAAAAGGCTTATTTATGTTTTTTAGCTCATTTACTGTTTTATCAAGTGCCTTGTTATATTCTTCCACATCTAAATCCGTAAAACTACCATCAGAAGTTATAACAATTCCTATTGTTGAATGTTCGGAAATTACTTTTTCAGTACCAATTTCCGCCGCTTTTGAGAAAGGAATATCATAATCAAACCAAGGGGTTTTTACCATTCTCTCTTTATCCTCTTCCATATGACCTGTTGCGCCCTCAACCATAAAGCCTACACAGTCAATTAATCTTACTTTCAGGTCAGCCTTTTCACCTAATTTAATATTAACTGCCTTGTTAGGTATAAATTTAGGCTCAGTAGTCATAATTGTTTTTCCTGCTGAAGATTGTGGAAGTTCATCCATGGTTCTTCTCACTTCATTCTCATCTTTTATATTAGGCACAACTGCAATATCCATAAAATTCTTAATAAAAGTAGATTTTCCTGTTCTTACAGGGCCTACAACACCTATGTAAATCTCACCGTTAGTTCTCTTTTCAATATCTTTGTATACGTTAAAGTCCATAGCCTACCCCCATATTTTATTATTCCCATGTGACTATTAATATATATGCGAAAAAAAGACAAATATACCAGTTTTATTTTTAACTAAAACCATATATTTGTCTTTGTTTTTCTTATATTGATTAAAATTTCTAAACATTAAAAGTTTGATTACCTACATTAACGGTGCCAAAAGTCTTAAAAGCATTCCACATATTTTGTAATATGTAGGTCTGTTCCTACAATCCATAAGAGAGACTCTCTTTGATGCACTAAGCATCTTCTGATAGTCTTCCTCTATTCGATTTATAACCTTATTTTTGTAAATAAAGCAACCATCCTCAAAATGAAGAAACAAACTTCTATAGTCTAGATTTATTGTTCCTACTGTTGCCTTTTCATCATCACTAATAAACATCTTTGCATGAGTAAATCCCGGAGTAAATTCATAAATTTCAACTCCTGCCTCTATAAGCTCTGCATAATATGTTCTTGCAAGACAATAAGCATATTCCTTGTCGGGGATCCCCGGCATAATAATTTTTACATCAACGCCACGCTTAGCCGCAAACTTTAATGATGACATCATAACATTATCTATAACCAGATATGGCGATACTATATGAAGATATTTAGTAGCCGTATTAATCATATGTAAGTATACAGACTCGCCAACACGCTCTTTGCCATACGGATCATCTCCATAGCCCATTACATAACCATCTGACGTTTCAGGTGTAGGTATGGCAATATTTAAATATCTGCTATAACCTTCAATATTCTTTTCGGTAACATTCCACATCTGTAAGAACAAAAGTGTGAAGCTTCTTACTGCATCTCCCTTAAGCATTACACCTGTATCTTTCCAGTAACCGAATCTTTCCACAATGTTCATATACTCATCAGCCAGATTTATTCCACCTGTAAAAGCAACTTTACCGTCAATAACCAAAATCTTTCTATGATCTCTGTTATTCTGCTGTGTTGTAAAAAAGGGTCTTGCAGGCGCAAATGGTTTAGACTTAATACCTAATTCCCTTAACTTTTTAAAATATCCTATTGGTAGTTTAGACAAGGAACATAGTCCGTCATACATTACCCTTACTTCAACACCCTCTCTTATCTTTTCACATAATACTTCAAGAACAGAGTCCCATACTTCTCCCTGCTCTATTATAAAGTATTCAAGAAAAATAAAATTCTTTGCTTTCTTTAATTCATCAAGAAGGATTCCGTATTTTTTCTCTCCACTTTCTAAATATGTAACATCCGTATTTTTGTACACCGGGCAACCTGTTTTTTCATATACATATTTTGTAAGAGATGAAACCTGCTTATCCAGTATTTGTAATTCATTATATATGTTCTGGTCAGGATCTAAGTATTTACCTGAATTAAGATTAATATGTTCAAGTCTCTTTTTTAGCATAAGAGAACCCGGTTGAAGCATAAAATAAAGATACATCATACAGCCAATAGCCGGTACAAACATAATAAACATTATCCAAACCAGTTTCATTGTAGGATCCGATTTATCGTTTGCAATGTAAATAATAAGTACAAACTGTAATACCATTATTACATAATTAAGATTTTTTTCTACAGACGCATTATAGGCAAAAAATACAAACATTAGTACCTGAAGGACAACCATTAAGCCGAATAAAAAGAAACGACTGAATAAAAAGGCTGCCAATCCTTTTTTGCCTTTATGTTTTTGTGAAAGAACTCTCTTGGCTGACATTAATAAACTCCTTATTTTCTAATCCTCTTCATCTAAAAGATTTTTTCTAATCTTTAACATCTTCATATCTGTTTCATAAATTACATCTGCACATTCCGTAAGCTGTTTTACGGCTTCCACATTTGAATTTGAAAACTTTTTATAATGTATTTCATGCTCAAGACTTGCCCAAAAGTCCATTGCAATTGTTCTAATCTGAACTTCCACACGCATTGGTTTCTTCTCATTTGAAAGAAAAATAGGTATTTCAACAACAAGGTGAAGACTTCTATATCCATTCTTCTTTGGATTTCTAATATAATCCTTTTTAGATAAAATCTTAATATCATCCTGATTAGTCAGCATATCTGCAACCTTGTATATATCATCTACAAAAGAACAGATAACTCTTATTCCTGCCACATCATCAAGATTATCCTTTATTGACTGAACAGAAAGTTCAAAACCTTTTCTTTCTAATTTCTCCATTATGCTTGCAGGAGACTTTATACGTGTTTTTATTGTTTCTATTGGATTTCTAAGCTCGTTAGCCTGAAATTCTTTATTTAAAACATCAAGTTTGGTTTTTACTTCCAAAATGGCACACTCGTAATAAGTCATAAGCATTTTTATTTCAGAAAAAGTGGAATCCAAACCTTCAAACTGTTTTACAAGTTCTTCTTTTTTTGCATTTAAATCATTCATATCCTACTCCCAAACCAAATCAGGAAATTCATGTGTTAAATCTCTCTTCATAATATCTCTCATAGCTTCCTTTGCAGGCTTGTTTTCAAATAATACCTGATTAACACTTTCTACCAAAGGCATATCCACGTTATATTTGTGTGCAAGTTCAAGAGCTGCCTTGGCTGAAACTGCACCTTCAACAACCATATTAACTTCCTTAACCGCTTCATCTAAAGTATAGCCTTTTCCAATGAGAATACCTGCTCTTCTGTTACGTGAATGTTTACTTCCGCATGTAACAATAAGATCACCGATTCCAGAAAGACCATGGAACGTTCTTGAATGACCACCCATGGCTACACCAAGCTGTGTTATTTCCTTAATACCTCTTGTCATAAGAGCAGCCTCAGTATTATCGCCATATCCTAAACCGTCAGCAATACCTGCTGCAAGGGCAATAACATTCTTTAAAGAGCCACCAAGTTCAATGCTCTTTCTGTCAGGACTTGTATATGCTCTAAAATAATCATTTGAGAAAAGTCTCTGAACAAAGCTTGCTGTTTCAAATGTCTTAGCTCCAACAACAACTGCTGTAGGAACCTGTAAACCTACTTCTTCCGCATGACTTGGACCAGATAAAACTACAGCATTAACTGTAGGAATTACATCTTCAATAACTTCTGTCATTGTATAGAATGTTCCATCTTCAATTCCCTTTGCCACGTCAACAATAATCTGACCGTCTGGAACAATATCTTTAAGAAGTTCTGAAGTACTTCTTACAAAAGATGATGCAACTGCCATAACTATCATTTTTGAATCCTTTACAGCTTCTTTAATATCATTCGTAATCTTGATTTCCTCAGGAATTTTAACTCCCGGAAGTCCAACCTTATTTTCTCTTTCTTTTGTAAGAGCTTCAACTTCCCTTTCAAGTGCAGACCATAATGTTACATTGTGACCATTTTCATTTAATACCTTCGCCAAGGCAATGGCCCAACCGCCACCACCTAAAACAGTTACTTTAGACATATTACGCCTCCTTCTTTTGACCGATTTTTCTTTCCGTTCCGTTAATCAGTCTCTTTATGTTTTCTTTATGTCTGATATATGACAATGCTGTCAAAAATCCAACAAGAATATATGCTTCCACTTTATCCTGGCTTTCAAGGTTATGCACCATACCAAGCTGCCCCCAAACAATAAATTCAATAAAAAAACCTGTCATAAGGCACAATGAACTAAAAGAAACATATTTTGTAATTATTAATGCTATAAAAAATGTACAAAAACCTAATGCTAAAAACTTCCAGTCAAAAAATGCAAGTGCAAAAATTAATCCTGCTGATGCTGCAATACCCTTTCCACCTTTAAAGTTCATATAAAAAGGAAAATTATGTCCAAGGATTGCACCAATTCCCGTATATAAAGCTATTATAAACATATGGTCCTTACATACACCATTTCTAAACAGAAAATATGTAAGCATCATGGCAAAAACAGCCTTTAGTGCATCACCAAAAAATGTTATAAATCCATCTTTCTTTCCTAATGTACGCATTGCATTAGTTGTTCCTGAATTTCCACTTCCATAATCTCTTATGTCAATGTGTTTCATCTTTCCTATAATAAACCCTGTTTGAAACAGTCCAAAAACATATCCGATTAAAACACATACTATCTTTTGCCAGATCATTACTTGTCTTCCTTTCTTTCACGTATAATAAATCTGAGAGGTGTTCCTTTAAATCCGAAAGCTTCTCTTATTTTGTTTTCAATGTATCTTGTATATGAAAAATGCATTAACTGCTTATCATTTACAAAAATAACAAATGTAGGCGGTTTAACAGAAACCTGTGTAATATAATAAAGTTTAAGTCTCTTCCCCTTATCTGAAGGTGGTTGCTGTAATGCAACAGCTTCCGCCATAATTTCGTTAACAACACCTGTTTCAATTCTCATTGCATGATTAGCAATTACAAAATCAATCATATCAAAAAGTTTAGGCAATCTCTGACCTGTCTTGGCAGAAATAAACATAATCTCTGCATATGGCATAAATGATAAAATATCTCTAACCTTATTAGTGTATTCATAGACTGTCTTATCATTTTTCTCAATTGCATCCCACTTATTTACTGCAATAATTATACCCTTGCCATTTTCGTGAGCAATTCCTGCAATCTTGGCATCCTGCTCTGTAACGCCTTCAACAGCATCTATTACAATAATAACAACATCTGCTCTTTCAACTGCAGTTACCGTTCTGATAATACTGTATTTTTCTATCTCTTCCTTAACCTTAGACTTTCTTCTAAGTCCGGCTGTATCAATAAATACATAATCCTTGCCGTTCCATTTGACGTCAGTATCGATGGCATCTCTTGTTGTTCCTGCAATATTTGAAACAATAACACGGCTTTCTCCTGTAATCTTATTGATAATGGAAGACTTACCTACGTTAGGTTTTCCTACGATTGCTATTCTTGGTCTGTCATCTTCTTCTTGCTCTAAATTTAAGTCAGCAAAATAACTTACAACCTTATCGAGCATATCACCAAGACCACTACGCTGTGACGCTGAAATAGGAACAGGATCACCTATTCCCAAATTATAGAACTCATACACATCTGCCATCATTTTGTTAAAATTGTCTACCTTGTTTACTACAAGAATAACAGGCTTATGGCTTCGTCTTAACATATCTGCAACTTTTGCATCTGAATCTACAAGTCCCTGCTTAACATCTGTCATAAAAATAATAACATCTGCTGTGTCAATGGCAATCTGCGCCTGTTCTCTCATCTGTGAGAGAATAATATCATTACTGTCCGGCTCAATGCCACCTGTGTCAATCATTGTAAATTTATGGTCAAGCCAGTCAATATCCGCGTGTATTCTATCTCTTGTAACACCCGGAGTATCTTTTACTATGGAAATCTTTTTTCCTGCTAAAGCATTAAATAAAGTAGATTTTCCAACATTTGGTCTACCTACTATTGCTACTATTGGTTTACTCATATTTTTCTCCTTTATCACTAGATTTTACAATATTAGTACATATTTGTAAACATCTTCCAAATATCTTTAACTTTATTGTCCCATTTATACAATTGATAAAAATGCACCTAAGTTTCCACGCTTACCGTTATGTCCTCTATGTGAAAACAACACATCTGTGTTATGACAGGTACATATATCTGTCACCTTTATATTTTCAGGTAAAACACCTGCTTCTTTAAAATTAATTCTATTGCATTCCCACAAATCAAGCTGATATTTTCCATTGCCTTTATCAATAAGAATCTCCTTAATATTATCAGGGAATGCTTCCTTAAACTGAACTGCAACTTCTTCACTTATTTCATAACATTTCTGACAAATTGACGGGCCAATACATGCCACGATATCTTCCGGTTTTGTACCGTAAAGTTCTCCCATCTTCTCTATTGTAACTTTTCCAATCTTTCCAACAGTTCCACGCCAACCGGAATGAGAAAGCCCAATGGCTTTATTCTTAGTATCCACAATAAGAAGAGGCACACAATCTGCATAATAAGTTGCAAGGACAATACCTTTTTCATTAGTAATAAGACCATCTATATCCGTATAATTTCTATCTCTATATATGCCCTTTCCACAATCGTCTTTAGTAACAACCTTAACATTAGTTGTGTGAGTCTGATTGCCTGTAACAATATTCTTAGGATTGACACCAATGGCATTAGCAAAAATTTCATGGTTTCTAATGACATTTTCATCTAAATCCCCTCGGTTAAAGCCCAAATTCATACTGGCAAGGTAATCCTTGCTAACACCACCTAATCTGGTAGAAACAGCATTCTTAAGCCATGGAATATCATCTAAAATTCTATAACTAATATACGGAACACCATTATTAAAATTAATCCTTGTGGTACTTCCACTTTCCTTATTTAACTGAATATATTCCATTATATTCCTCCATAACAATTAAAATAATACCTTGCCTCATTATTTTCAACAGTCATCACATCAAAACTGCACTGAACATCATTTAATCCATACTCATTCAAAAACCATGATGCTGCTCTCATAATCCTGCGCTGTTTTCTAAAATCAACAGCCTCCAAAGCAGAGCCATAACTGTCACTGCCTCTAAACTTAACCTCAATAAAACGGATAATGTCATCCTTCTTAGCTATAATATCAATCTCACCTAACTTACATCTATAATTCCTATGTAAAATATCAAATCCGTTTTTAATAAGATATTCAACACAAACATCTTCATAAAAACTTCCTCTTCCTCTTTTGTTCAAAAGCTCCCCCTCATAATCAAATCTTAATTTTTCTAAAAAATTCCACCGCCAATTCATTGTCAGTCATTCATAATCTTTTTTCCCCTGTCGCTTATCCTTGTGAGCAGTTATATCATCCTAAGAAAGTGCTCTGAAGCCGTCGGTCCTTAGAAGGTAGGGGAGCGAAGCTGCCATAGCTTCTTAGTACCGCTACGAGCTGAAGGCAGCGGGAGCGTGCTTTCGAGGATTATATAACTGCTCACAAGGAACCAACCGATACACAACTAAATAAAGTTATGAATAAACGATTTTCTATGAATTGGACATGGTCCGTATTTCTTCAAAGCTTCTATATGTTTAGCTGAACCATATCCTTTGTTTGATGCAAAATCATATTCAGGATATATTTTGTCGTATTCCACCATCATTGCATCTCTTGTTACTTTCGCAATGATGCTTGCTGCACCTATTGAGATACTTTTTGCATCGCCTTTTATTATGGATACCTGTTTCATTGGTACTCCGGGGATGTTTACTGCATCATTTAGAAGCAATGTTGGCTGTGGCTCTAACATTGATATTGCCTGACGCATTGCTTCATAAGTTGCCTGAAGTATGTTTATTTCGTCTATTACTTTAGGACTTACAACTGCTGTTTTTGCGCAGACTGCTTTCTCCATTATCACTTCATATAACTCTTCTCTTTTCTTGGCTGAAAGCTTCTTTGAGTCATTAATGTATAATATGTCACAATTTTTTGGTAATATTACAGCCCCTGCGACAACAGGTCCTGCCAATGGTCCACGGCCTACTTCGTCTATTCCACATATAAATTCGTAATCTGAGTATTTTCTTTCAAATTCGCTTAATTTATATGTTCTTTCAATTTCTTTATTATAATCATCAATCTTTTTTGCAGCTCTTTTCACAAGATTTGCAACTCCCTGATGGCTATCATCTTTGTATTGTTCAATAAACATCTGCAGTTTGTTCTCAGGTGTATTATTGAATATGTCTTTTATGTTGTTTATACTTTCCATTTTAATTTTCGCTTTCGATTTAAATCAAAATTATCTATCTGAATTAAACAATAATGTCATCTTTATATAATAATCATTTAATTATCAGACTTTGTATTTTATAGCTTGTCCAATGTGATTCTTCCAAGTTTTCCTGCTCGGAAATCATCCATTATTATTTTGCTTGTTTTTTCAAGGTCAGGCTGATTGCCTTTAAGCTTACAACCTCTTACCTCAGCTACCTGATACATAACCTGTAACGGATCTTCATGTCCTTCGATTTTGTAACGTTCAACTACTACCTTAGGATATGTTGTTGCAAGTAATTTTACAAGCTGATATGCCAATTCCGTAACGTCCAAAATGTTGTCATTAATTGAACCTATAAAAGCCAAATGCATTCCAATTGTCTGATTATCAAACTTAGGCCAAAGGATTCCCGGTGTATCCAGTAATTCCAAATTTTTATTTAATTTAATCCACTGCTTTCCTTTTGTAACTCCCGGCTTGTTTCCTGTCTTTGCAGCAGCACGTCCTGCGTAAGCATTAATAAATGTGGATTTACCAACATTAGGGATTCCAACTACCATTGCTCTTACAGGGCGGTTAATGATACCTCTTTTTTTGTCTCTTTCGATTTTTTCCTTGCAGGCAATCTGAACTGCATTATTAATTTCTTTAATTCCCTGTTTATTTTTTGAATTAATCTTTAAAGCAATAATTCCTTTATCTTTAAAATACTGAATCCACTTATTGTTGTCTGTTTCATCAGCCAAATCCGATTTATTCAAAAGAACAAGTCTTGCCTTATTTTTTCCCAAATCATCTATATCGGGATTTCTACTGCTTAAAGGTATTCTTGCATCAAGTAATTCTATTACCAAATCTATTAATTTTATATCTTCTTTCATCTGACGAACAGCTTTCGTCATATGACCAGGATACCAGTTGATAACACTTTTATTAACCCCCCCTTGGTTTTCTAAATTGTTCATATAAATCTACTCCTTTCACACTAAATTTTTTTTAATAAAATCAAGCGTTTTTCCTCTATATTATACCACATCATTTTGTTTTTTCAGATACCTTTCTGCCAATTCTTTTTCTTGTATATAATGTTTATTACATTGCTTGGTTTTGATATAAGTACTGCAATAATAAAAAACTTTTTTTTGCTATAACAATTAAGATTATTTTTTTCCTAAAGTTAAACAATAGAGACTTATAAAAAACAAAATTTAAAAAATGTTAATCAAACACTTTTAAATAGACCACTAAAGTCATTAGATTCATATACATCTAAACAAGTATTGATAAATGTATTTGCGGGAACTTTCTTATGAAATTGCATTTTCTTTTAAAACAGGAACTTTTAATTTAATTCAGTCAAAATTTCCGTTTTCGGAAAAATTTATAAAAAAGAGTTATAGATTGTTTATTTATTAGTTAACAAGAGAAAAAAGGAATCTAATTAACAGATTCCTTATCTCATAGAAAAACTATTATTTATAGTTAATATACTATACATAAAAATAACATCTTGATTATCAAATTTTATATAATTATTCAGAATCCTTGAAGAAACATATCTAATATCAATAACAGTAATCTTCCTATAACCATCTATTAATAGAGGAACTAAACTACTGCCATAAGAATCACGAAAAACAATTAATTCTTTATTACTATTTGAAGTAGGATTAACAATATCTATAATAGAAGATGCTCCTGATAAATATATATCATATTTATCTAATGATTTTAGTTTATCATAATCATATATTTTTGTATATTTTTTAGTTTCATAATTATACACACTACTATTATCAATAGATGGATTAGATATAGTTTTTATAGTATCAATATCTTTAGTTACTGATAGTCTACCAGCATAACTACCCTTAAAAGTTGTAACTGTATTTTCAACATTATTATCAGTTATCTCAAAATTCATTTGATTAGCAATAGTGTTTGCGACATTAAATAAATCTTCTTGTTTCCAATGGGTGTCAGTCTTATAATAATTATTGAGTGTTAATTTATCAAATATATTTATATAATTAAGATTTGTTAAATTATTTTTCATCATATCTTGTAATTTATTATAATCAAGTTTTAAATTACCTTTATTAACAAAGTAATTTTTATCAGGAATAATAGTATAATATATATTCCTATTATTATTCAAATATGTATTTTTTATATAATTAATCTTATTTGTTAAATTATTAATAGAATTAGTATTTAAAGGAAATATTTCTTCAACAATATAATCATCATACATATATAAATTGTTATATTCACCTTTAGTAGATAATTCCATATCTATTTTAATTTTTCTAAAAGTATCTCTTTTGATAAATTGATCCGTAACATAGGAATCAAATTTCTTAAAATATGTACCATCAAACAAGCTTTTAGTAGTTAATTCTGGCATGGCAGCAAGTTCTCTTCTCTCTGCTATAGAAATATCAGTATCTTTTTTTATAACATTAATCAAAAATAATGAAATTATAATAAAAAGAAATACTAAAGTTACAACTATATCTTTAATTTTATCGTTCATATATAACCTCCTTAAAATCTAAAATATAAAAATGGATTATATGAATTGTCTATCAGATAAGAAGTAACAACAAATAATATTATAACTATTAAAATTGGTTCTAAAATATTAATTATGTTATTTAGATATTTATTTTTTCTTAATTTAACTATTAATGTTTTAATAAAAGGAGTAGCCCCAAATAAAGCAATAATTAATATTGGTAAATAACTCTTTAAATAATGAAGTGTATAATCATTAATAAAAACTTCTCCATTCATGCCAAATAACCCTTTAATATTAATCAAAGCCACTGACATATTGTCAGAATTAAATATAACAAATAGTATCATAACAATAAATAATACATATATTCTTCTTATAAAAGAAGGTAATTTTTCCATAAATTTATTAAGAAATATTTTTTCTATTATAAGAAGAATTCCAAACAATAATCCCCATATTAAAAAAGTCCAATTAGCACCATGCCATATTCCGGTTAATAACCATACTATTAAAATATTTCTTATTTGTTTATATTTACCATCTCTATTGCCTCCAAGTGGAATATAAACATAATCTTTGAACCATGTACTAAGAGAGATGTGCCATCTTCTCCAAAACTCAGTTATACTTTTTGATATATATGGGTAATTAAAGTTTTCAGGGAAATTAAATCCAAATATTCTTCCAAGACCAATAGCCATATCACTATAAGCTGAAAAATCAAAATACAACTGTAGCATATAACTTATACCAAATATCCAATAAAATATTACGGTTGTTTCATTTAGAGCAAAAGCTTTAGTGCAAAGTTCTCCCAAAGCATTAGCTATTAATACTTTTTTAGCAAGTCCAATAGAAAATCTTCTAATACCATATGCAAAATTTTTAAAACTATGTACTCTATCATCCAATTCTTTTTCTACTGTCTGATATCTAACAATAGGTCCTGCGATTAACTGTGGAAATAAAGACACATAAGTTGCTAAATTTATAATGTTTTTTTGAACTTTAACTTTACCATTATATACATCAATAAGATAACTTATAATTTGAAATGTATAAAATGATATTCCTATTGGTAATGCAATATTTAATAATTTAATATTAGCATTAGATATATCATTAATTGATTGTATAATAAAATCAGTATATTTAAATATTATTAATAAAAATATATGTATAGTTAAAGTTGTTATTAATATATTTTTACTTTGATTTTTATATTTATCAATTAAAATAGCACCTATATAAGCAATAATAATTTCTGCAATCATTAAAAAAACATATTTAGGTTCTCCGTAAAGATAAAATAATAAAGATGCAATTAATAAAATAATATTTTTATATTTTTTAGGTGTTATAAAATATATAATTATTAATACTGGTAAAAAATAATATAAAAAACTAATACTATTAAATAACATCTTATCCTCCTTTAAAAAGGCACCTTAAAAGGTTCTTCATTATTTTTCTTCGTCATTTGATTTTTCTAATTCTTTTCCAATATTATTATTTACATATTTCTTAAAATCATTATATACTGCTTTAGCAATATCTTTATCAGCCATTACAGAAAATATTACATTACCACTATTTGTGATATATAATTGTTCTGCAGAAACACAAATCCAACGTCTCATATCAATATTATCTAACATCTCTTGTTTAATTTTTTCTACATCAGCATTGTCTTTAACCTTAACAATAGCAACTGAATAAGCTTGTGATGTTATCAATGGTTCTGATACAACAATTGATTCGATTCCATCATTTGTTTTTAATCCGGTATAACTAGTAACTTCATCAATATTCTTTATATCTACTTTCAAAGTTTCAAGTTCGGGTAAAACATTTTTGTTATTTTTATTTATAGTATTAATAATGTCATTAACGTCTATTGGTGTCTCAACATTACCTTTGTTACCATTACCTTTGTTACCACTACCTTTGTTACCATTACCTTTGTTACCACTACCTGATACTAGTATGAATATTATAAATGAGATAACTGCTAATAATATCAACCCTATTATAAAAATATTTTGTTTTTTCATTTCTTTTTCCTCCTATTATTTAAATTCTATCATACATTTACTGGAATCTGTAGAAAAATTATTACTTTTTACAGAAATTAAATTTTAATTATTTAAAAAGTAAACCATTTCTAATTTACTTTTATAAATTATAAATATTTATTGCTATTTTGTGTCAATCAACAATTCTTTTGGACTTTTCTTTAAATTTCTTAACGAAGATACTAGTAAAGAAATTATAAGAGCTATTGACATAAATAAAACCACATATATCATTAATTTTGGAGATATATTAATTTCTAAACTTGTTAGTGTTTTATTAAATCCATCTACTTCAGCTCCACCTCCAAGTTGGCTAGATGCTGACTGTTTAGCAATTTGTTTTGCTATAGTACCAGTGACTTTACTTAATATGTTATTTCCAATCATACTTGCTGTATAAACAGCTAGAAAGTATGATCCTATAAATGCCGGAATTGATACAAATACTAGTTCAATAACAAATTGTCCGAATATTTTGGCTTTTGAAATTCCTAATGAAAGTAAAATTGCAATTTCTTTTTTTCTAGCATTCATCCATAAAAATAATAGTAATGAAACTGTAACACATGCAAATAATAATGATCCTGCAAATAATTTATCAGCTATTTTATATATACCTGATATAGACTGTTGTAGTGCTGGGTAATTATTTGAACTTTTAATCAAATTATATTGTTTCCAATCTATATCGAGTTTTTCAATATTTTTAATAACCTTATCTAAATTTTTATCACCTTTTACAAAAAATGTTGCATCTTGATATACTGCAGTATCCTCTGTATTTCCATATACTTTTGCAGCCGTATCTAAATCAGTTATCAAAGTATTTTCGTAAAGTTCTTGGGCTGCAGTAACGCCACCTTCATTATGACCATCAAAAAGGCCTTTTATTTCAACTTCTACTATTTCATTTGCTCCTTTTTCATTATCGGCATCAAATAAATTAGATTTTATTTTTATTTTATCTCCAATTTTTAAATTGTTTTTTTCTGCTAAATCTTTATGCATTAAAATCTTGTTTTTATCATTTTCATTTAAGTGTTCCCCACTAGATAATTTGTAAGCTCCTGAGATAAACTTATTTTCTTTTGATGAATCATTAACTCCCGTTAACATAACAGTTCTTTTAAAGTTTTTTGCTCTTTCCGGTGATTGTCCTGAAAGTGTTTTTTGAGTTTCTATTATATCATTATCTACTAAATCGGCAACACTATTAATTCTTTTTACATATGAATCAATGTCCTTGGATTCAGCAATTTTTTTAATATCTTGTCCTTTTATATTGCCACCACCTCTTGGTGTTCCAAAATTAACTCTTCGGTTTATTTCCATAGAGAAACTATTTGTTATATTTCCAAAAGTTTCTTTTGAAGCTCTGTTGGTAGCATCTTTAATCGATAAACTAATAAGACAAAGCGTTGACATAGCTGTTATAACTAACAATATAATTATTGATTTTAGGCTTTTTCTAGTTACATACGCAAATGCATTTTTTATCATTATTGTACCTCCTAATTATTTATTTTCTTAAGTTTTCTATCTCTTAATTCTAAAATAATGTCAGCAGAATTTGCTACTTCTTTACTATGTGTTACTACGATTACACACTTATTTCTTTCTTTGGCTAACTTTTTAAGTATTTCAATTATTTCACCAGCAGTATCAACATCAAGATTTCCAGTAGGTTCATCTGCTAAAATTATTGGGGCTTCTGAAACTAATGCTCTTGCAATCGCCACTCTTTGTTGTTGTCCTCCTGATAACTTCATTACATTTCTATTTATTTGACTTTTATCAAGCCCTAATTCAAATAAGATTGTTTCAGATGCTTTTTTATTTACTAATCTAACATTTTCTATTGGTGTTAAATAATCAATTAAATTATAGTTTTGAAAAACTAACGATATGTTATTTTTTCTATGATTACTATAGCCATCTTTCTCTATATCATTTCCTTTAAATAAGATTTGACCTTTTTTTGGTTTATCTAAACCTGCTAATAGAGAAAGTAATGTTGACTTTCCTGCCCCTGATTTTCCAATTATTGCATAAAATTTTCCAATTTCAAATTTTTGATTTACTGAAGATAATACTTTCTCATTTGAATTTGAATAATTATATGTTACATTTTTTATTTCTAATATATTCATTTTTAATCTCCTAACTTATTTTTGACAATATTTCTTTTGGTTTTTTAATTAATATCATTAAACTTGCAATAATAACTGATAGAACAATAATTCCAATTAATATTCCGTAACTTTGTAGAAATGATATAAGATTTGAAATTAAATTATTGTTTTTAAGTAAGCTATCAACCATTATTGTTGAATCATCAGAATTCATAAATCCACCGACTATAATATTTAATATTACATTTCCTATAAACAATGAAAATACAAAAGAGGGTAGTGATATAAATAATAATTCAAGTATAAATTGAGTTACAATTTTTATTTTACTTATACCAATTGATAATAATATTCCTATTTCATATATTCTTTCTCTTAACCATAGTATTAATATTAATGACAAAACTGTTATTCCACCTATCATAATTGAATATGTCATGATCTTAATAATATGTTTTATTCCATCTATAGACTCTAGTGTTTCTTCAAATACATGGTTATCACTTGAAACATTAAATTTTGACCAATCAATTTTAATTTTTTTAATATTATTTAATGCTACCTTTGTATTTTCTGAACTGTCTGAAAATATTGCAAGTTTATTAACAATTTTGTTATTTTCAGGTTTATTTAATGCTTTTTGACTTGATTCATAATCAATAAATACCATATTTTCACTAAAGTCTGATGATAAGCCAGTATATTTTTCTTGTTTTTTACCTGAAAAGATTCCAATTATCTCAAACTCATATTCTGATTTCTTTTCACTATTATTAAAATCAATTAATTGAAGTTTGATTTTATCATTAAGTTTTAGGTTATTTTTTTCAGCAAGTTCCTTATGAATAAGAATTTTTCCTCTATCATTATTATTAATATGTCTGCCTTTTATAATAGTAAAAATACCACTATTGAATAAATTATTCTTTTCACTATTATTAGTAGCTTCTACTGAAAGCATATTTTTGAACTCATCTGATAAATCATCTCGTTCTACTAATTGAGTTCCATCTACAACTTTGATGTTTGTAGTTCTAGCTAGTCCATCATAATTAGTGATAATTTCTTGTATTTCTTTTATATTATCTAATTCTTTAAACTGATTAGTTTCAAAAGTATCACCATCATTTTTAGTTATTGATAATGATGTATTTGAAATCTTGTATAAGTTTTTTTCCAAATTATTTGTTGATTTTGTTATATTCATACATGAATATAAACAAGAGAGAACTACTGTTAAAATAATAAATACTATAATTGTTCTATTTCTTTTTCTTAAAATATATGCTATAGCATTTTTTAGCATTTTATCAATCTCCTATCTTCAGATTTTTTGTTTAAAAATGTAAATAGTCCACGTGATTATATTATTTTTTTAGGTTTTTGTCAATTTTTCCATCCGGCTTGTGAAATCACTCCATAACTAACAAGTTCCATTGTAACTCCATTATTATATTGCATTGGCATAGTATGTGTTGGTGCTTTTAATAATTTTTTTATTCTCACCTCCTTTCTTTTAATTTAGCCACCTTAATTTAATAAGATAGCTATGTATTCCATTTCTGGCATAAAAAAAGAACTGACCATTTTTAATCAGTTCAAAAAAAGAAGCGAGTGAAAACCCGCTTCTTTTATACTCAGGTATACATCAAGCATACCAATGCTTTCTGCATAGTATTATTTAACTAATTCTTTAACCTTAGCAGCTTTACCTACTCTGTTTCTGATGTAGTTAAGTTTAGCTCTTCTTACTTTACCTCTTCTAACAACTTCGATGTTAGCGATTGATGGTGAGTATAATGGCCATGTTCTTTCAACGCCGATTCCACTTGACTGCTTTCTTACTGTAAAAGTAGCTCTGTTGCTTCCACCCTGTTTCTTAATTACAAGACCTTCAAAAACCTGGATTCTTTCACGGTTTCCTTCTACAATCTTAGCGTGAACCTTAATTGTATCACCTACGTTAAAATCTGTAACTTCTTTAATCTGAGCTGCTTCAATTTCCTTAATTAATTCCTGCATAATAGCCTCCTTATTTATTCCGATGTTCTTAATACAATATTCCGTAACAGAGGACCATCTTTTATTTTCTTAAAAATTGGCATAATTCTAAAGCCAATCTTATTACAGCATTTGTTATAGTAACATAACTTTTATTATTTATCAAGACTTTTTATAAATTTAATGTCCTGCTTTGTTAATTCTGCCTTTTTCATTAAATCAGGTCGTCTTTCCATAGTTCTAAGGATAGACTGCTGTCTGCGCCATTCCTCAACTTTCGGATGATTTCCTGATAACAATATAGGCGGAACTTCCCTTTCCATAAAACTTGCCGGTCTGGTATACTGTGGATATTCCAACAGATTATCATTAAAAGATTCAAATTCTGCTGACACATCATTATTAAGTACACCAGGTACCAGTCTTGATATGGCATCTATCATAACCATTGAAGGTAATTCTCCACCTGTTAAAACATAATCACCGATAGAAACATTGTCTGTAACTATCATTTCAAGAACTCTCTCATCTATTCCCTCATAATGTCCACAGAGAAATACCAAATCTTCTTCCTCGGAAAATTCTTCTGCCATACTCTGATTAAAAACCTTACCTTGTGGTGTAAGATATATAACCCTTGGCTTGTATCCAATCTTTTCAGTCACTGATTCATAACTTCTGTAAACAGGTCCCGGTTGCATAACCATGCCTGCCCCACCACCATAAGGATAATCATCTACCTGACCATGCTTGTTTCCTGCATAATCTCTTATATTTATTGCATTTAAACTTATAAGTCCTTTTTCAATGGCACGACCTGTAATACTTGTATTTATGCCCTGCTCAATCATTTTCGGAAATAGTGTAAGTACGTGAAAATTCATTAATCCAAAAGTCCTTTCATTATATGTACTTTAACAATTTTATTTTCTATATCTCTATCAAGTATACATTCTTCAATGGATGGTAATAATACTTCTTTTCCATCTTTTGTTTTTACAACATATACATCATTTGCGCCTGTCTGCAAAACATCTGTAAGCGTTCCTAATATTTTGTCCTCATCTGTTATTACTTTGCTTCCTATAATGTCAGCTATGTAATATTCTCCCTCTTCCAAAGGAATTGCATTCTCTCTTGTAACAAGTAAATCCATTCCCTTGTACGGGATAATGTCATTAATATTATCAAATTCTTTAAATTTTAAAATAACCATGTTTTTGAAATATTTTACGCTTGTCACATGAAGGTTAAGTTGTTCCTTTCCTGTATCAAGTATTACTTCTTTTAAATCGTCAAAACGTCTTACGTTATCTGTTGTTGGATAAACCTTAACCTCGCCTCTAATTCCGTGAGTATTGCTGATTACCCCCACTCTGAACAATTCTTCCATTCAATATTCCTTCCATATAATAAACAAGGCTGGATTAACCAGCCTTGTTGCACTTGTATTCGAATAGCTTACGCCACTGAACAGATTTATATCCGTTACTGAATTTCTACTTTTACTTTCTTATCGCATTTTGAAGCTGCTGCCTTAACAACAGAACGGATTGCTTTTGCAATTCTTCCCTGCTTTCCAATTACTTTTCCCATATCTTCCTGGGCAACATGTAACTGTAAAACGATTTCTCTTTCTGTTTCACTTTCTGTTACAACAACTTCGTCAGGAGAATCAACAAGTGCTTTTGCAATTGTTTCAACCAATTCTTTCATGAATTCGCCCTCCTAACACTATTTTTCAATGCCAGCGATTTTCAAAAGTTTTCCAACAGTCTCTGTTGGCTGAGCTCCATTAGCTAACCACTTCTTAACAGATTCTTCTTTAAGATCGAATATACTTGGGTCCTGGTTAGGATCATATGTTCCTACTTCTTCGATAAATCTACCATCTCTTGGTGCTCTTGAATCAGCAACAACGATTCTGTAGATAGGATTTCTCTTTTTACCCATTCTCTTTAATCTCATCTTTACTGCCATTTTTTCTTACCTCCGTAAATTGTAAATAATAAATATATAATCAAGAAAACATTGTTTTCATGAACCCACTAAAATCCAAAAGGCATCTTAAATCCGCCTCTTTTTTTCTTTCCTTTGCCACCCATAAGTCCGGGCATGCTTTTCATCATCTTTCTTGCCTGTTCAAACTGTTTAACAAGCTTGTTTACCTGACTAATGTCAACTCCTGCACCCTTGGCAATTCTCTGCTTACGTGAAGGATTAATAACATCAGGATTGCTTCTTTCTTCCTTAGTCATTGAATAAATAATTGCCTCAATCTTACCTAACTGTTTTTCATCAGGTAACATATCGTCGTTAATCTTTCCACCAACTCCCGGCATCATACTAAGTAATGAAGACAAGCCACCCATGTTCTTAATCTGACCCATATATTCCAAATAATCATCAAACGTAAACTGAGCCTTCTTTAAACGCTGTTCCATTTCCTTAGCTTTATCCTGGTCAATTGACTGTTCTGCTTTTTCAATAAGTGAAAGGACATCACCCATACCAAGGATTCTTGAAGCCATTCTGTCTGGATGAAACTGTTCCAAATCTGAAAGTTTCTCACCCATACCTATATATAAAATAGGTTTGCCTGTGATAGCCTTAATTGATAAAGCCGCCCCACCTCTTGTATCACCATCTAACTTAGTAACGATAATACCATCAATTCCTATTTTTTCATTAAATTCTTTTGCAACATTTACTGCATCCTGACCTGTCATGGCATCTACAACCAAAACTGTCTGTGTAAGTTCAATGTTATCTCTGATTTCCACAAGTTCGTTCATCATATCTTCATCAACATGTAAACGACCTGCTGTATCCAAAATAACCACATTGTTGTTATTCTTTTTTGCATGTTCAATTGCAGCCTTTGCGATATTTAATGGTTTCTGCTTGTCTCCCATTGAGAATACAGGAACCTGCTGTTTCTCACCGTTAATCTTTAACTGTTCAATAGCCGCCGGTCTGTAAACATCACATGCCACAAGAAGAGGTCTCTTGCCCTTAGCCTTAAGCTTTCCGGCAATCTTTGCTGTTGTGGTTGTCTTACCTGCGCCCTGAAGTCCCATCATCATAATGACAGTGATCTGGTTATCAGGCAAAATCTTTAATTCAGTAGTTTCTGACCCCATAAGATTAGTTAACTCTTCATTAACTATCTTAATTACCATCTGTCCCGGTGTAAGACTGTTCATTACATCCTGACCAACGGCTCTCTCGTTAACTTTCTTAACGAAATCCTTTACTACCTTAAAGTTAACATCAGCTTCAAGAAGTGCAATCTTTACTTCTTTCAGTGCTGCCTTAACATCTTCTTCTGTTAAGCGTCCTTTTCCTCTAAGATTCTTAAATATATTCTGTAATTTATCGGATAAGCTTTCAAATGCCAAGCCCATACCTCCTAGTAATTCTCTAAAATATGCTGTGCAATCTGTTTAATTCTGTTGACATTGCACTGATTATCAGGTTCGTCAGCTAACTTACATATCTCAGCAACATCTTCCTTAGTCTTAGTAAATCTTTCCACTAAGTGAAGCTTCTCTTCATATCCGTTAAGTATCTTGTCGCAACGCTTAACTAAATCGTGAACTCCCTGCCTGGAAATTCCTCTGTCCTGTGCTATCTCACCAAGACTTAAATCGTTAAGAATAAAATCTTCATATATTTCTTTTTGATGTTCTGTTAATAACTCTCCGTAAAAATCATATAAAAGAGAGCTTTTAAAAATATCTTTCATAGCCACACCTTTTCTCTTACCTTTGGTATAATACACTAAAAAAAATAGAGTGTCAAGTATTTTTTCTTGACACCCTCAACTTTTTTATTTTTAAAGACTTGGAGCAATTTCCTTTGGATTATATCCTGCTTTATTTAAAGCCTTAAGAATCTGCTCTTTGTGATTGTGGCCAAAACACTCTAAAGTCACTTTCAATTCCACTGCAGCATTTCTGTTAACTGATACAAACTGGTTATGTTCAAGCTTTATAACGTTACCCTGCTGCTCTGCAATCTTGTTTGCGACCTTTACGAGTTCACCTGGCTTATCAGGAAGTAAAACAGATACTGTAAATACACGGCCCCTCTGGATAAGTCCATGCTGTAATGTAGAAGACATTGTAATAATATCCATATTACCACCACTGATAATTGATACAATCTTCTTATCTGTGCATTTCAAATGTTTTAATGCAGCAATTGTAAGTAAACCTGAGTTTTCTGCCACAAGTTTATGATTTTCAACCATATCAAGAAATGCATCAATAAGTTCTTCATCCTTGATTGTAATAATATCATCAATGTTTTCTTTTATGTATGGGAAAATCTTTGTTC
Source organism: Eubacterium ventriosum (assembly GCF_025150745.1). Classification (NCBI taxonomy): domain Bacteria; kingdom Bacillati; phylum Bacillota; class Clostridia; order Eubacteriales; family Eubacteriaceae; genus Eubacterium; species Eubacterium ventriosum. The sequence continues at coordinate 1,858,580 of NZ_CP102282.1, read as the reverse complement.
CCGGAGTCTTAACTGCTGTACCATCAGCAATAGTATTTGCACTTGGAAGTGTTATAACTTCTCCTGCTTTTAATGAAGCTTTCATGCAGGCTGCATTTTCAGGTTCAACACCGATTACCTTAATTCTTGGATTTAACATCTTTGCAAGTGTACTTACACCTGTAGCAAGTCCGCCACCTCCGATTGGTACAAGAATATAATCAACTGTTGGAAGTTCCTTAAAAATTTCCATTGCAATTGTTCCCTGACCTGTCGCAACATCAAGGTCATCAAAAGGATGAATAAATGTATATCCTTCTTTCTGTGCAAGATTTAATGCATAATTACATGCATCATCATAAACATCACCATATAAAATAACATCTGCACCATAGCTCTTTGTTCTGTTAACTTTCATAAGTGGAGTAACTGTAGGCATTACTACTGTAGCCTTTACCCCAAAAATCTTTGCTGCATATGCAACACCCTGAGCATGGTTTCCTGCTGATGCTGTAATAAGACCTCTTTCTCTTTCTTCATCCGAAAGAGTGCTTATTTTGTAATATGAGCCACGAACTTTGTATGCTCCTGTAAACTGCATATTTTCAGGCTTTATATAAACCTGATTTCCTGTCTGTTCACTAAAATAATCACTATAAATAAGATTTGTATTTAATGTTACTTTTTTTACTATTTCACTAGCTTCCTCAAATTTCTTTAAAGTAAGTTTCTCTTCCATTATGCCACTTCCTTTTGCTTTTTATTTCTGAATCTACTCTCCCAATTCAATGTTGCTTGTTATGTCTTCGCCATTTTCTTCAAATAACGCTTCAACAAACTGATGTGAATCAAACTTCTGTAAATCATCAATCTGTTCACCTACACCAATATACTTAACAGGTATTCCAAGCTCTGACTGGATTGCTATGGCAATACCACCTTTGGCTGAACCGTCCATTTTTGTAAGGATTACGCCTGTAATATCTGTACATTCCTTAAACTGTCTTGCCTGAGCCAATGCATTCTGACCTGTTGTTGCATCTAAGACAATAAAATTCTCTCTTCGACAGCCATTATATTCCTTTTCAATGATTCTGTCTAACTTTTTTAATTCTTCCATAAGATTTTTCTTATTGTGAAGTCTTCCTGCAGTGTCACATAATAATATGTCAGCGTTTTTATTCTTTGCAGAACTAATGGCATCATACAATACTGAACCGGGATCAGAACCTTCCGCTCCCATTACAATATCAACATTCGCTCTGTTAGCCCACTCTTTAAGTTGGTCAGTCGCTGCTGCTCTAAACGTATCTGCTGCTGCAAGTACAACTTTCTTTCCATTATTTTTAAACTGACTGGCAAGTTTTCCAATTGATGTTGTTTTTCCAACACCATTTACACCAATCATAAGAATAACTGATTTTTCATTTTCAAAGTCGTAAGCATTTTCTCCTAAGTCCATCTGTTCTTCAATGTTCTTAATAAGTAATTCCTTACATTCAATAGGCTCTTTAATCTTGTTCTCTTTAACCTGTTCTTTTAAGTTATCAAGAATTTCTTCTGTTGTATTAACGCCTATGTCACTCATTATAAGAATCTCTTCAAGTTCTTCATAAAAATCATCATCAATACTTGAAAAGCCGTTAAATATTGAGTTCAAATTAGAAACAATATTATTTCTTGTCTTGGTTAATCCGCTGACAAGCTTTTTAAAAAAATTAGCCATTTATGTCTCCTTTTTTAATTAATTTAAAATCATAATTTGTTTTCAGCTTAATTATTTGGTTAAACTATTTTCTAATAAATCAACTGAAACTAATGCTGAAATACCTTTTTCCTGCATCGTTATACCATAAAGTCTGTCTGCACAATTCATAGTACCACGTCTATGTGTAATAACAATGAACTGTGTGTTCTTAGTAAGCTTATGAAGGTATTCTGCAAATCTTACAACGTTTGAACCATCAAGTGCCGCTTCAATTTCGTCTAAAAGACAGAACGGTGACGGTTTAAGGTTCTGAATTGCAAATAACAAGCTTATGGCTGTCAAGGCTTTTTCTCCACCGGATAACTGCATCATATTCTGAAGCTTCTTTCCTGGTGGCTGGGAAATAATGTTAATTCCTGCATCAAGAATATCATCGGCTTCCGTAAGTTCAATAGTACCTTTTCCACCTCCGAAAAGTTCTTTAAATACAGTATCAAATTCAACCTTAATTTCTTCGAATTTCTCCTTAAACTGTTTTCTCATGCCCACTTCAAGTTCATCAATTATTTTAAGAAGATTTTCTCTTGCTTCCATAAGATCATCATGCTGCCCTTTCATAAACTGATATCTTTCATTAATCTCCTTAAATTCTTCAATGGCATTAATGTTAACATCACCAAGAGACTTCATTTCTCGACGTATTCTTGCTATGTTTTCTCTTATGGATGACTTATCATTAAAATCATCACTCTTCAATTCAAAAGCTTTTCTATACGTAATTTCATATTCATTCCACATATAGCTTTCTTTATTTTCTGCCTTTTCTTCCAAAGCTTTTTTCTGTGAATTTAATCTGTAAACTTCCTTATCAAGTTCAGAAATATGCTTAGAAAGATTTTCACGTTTTTCAAAGAAGTCTTTATGATCAGCACTTTGCTTTTCTTTCTTTTCTTTTTCTTCTTCGATTTCTTTGTTTAATCTTTCAATGTCCTGTCTGCTCTTCTCAACTTCTTTTACAAAGCGGTCAATTGCGTCCACTCGTGCACTGATTTCTTCATTATTCTCGTTAGAATTAACTTTAATCTGCTGAAGTTCTCTGTTAAGATTTTCAATTATTTCTGTTGACTTATTTATTCTTTCAACAATAAATTCGTGTTTCTGCTTTAAGTTGGCTATTTCAATGTTAACCTCTTCAAGTATTCCGTTTTTGCTGTTAAGAACTTCTTTTAATTCAGTAAGTTTTTTAGTTTTTTCAACAACCTGTTTTTCAAGTTCTGAATTTCTGTCCTCCGTATCACTAAGTTCATCACTTAACTTGTTATTATTTTTGTTAATATCCTGAATTTCAGAAGCAATATTGTTACTTTCAAGAGTAAATCCCTGACACTGTGTAATAATATTGTCTTTCTGGGTTTTTGCCTGTTTTAAATTAATTTCAACAGTATTTTTAATAATCTGCTGTTCCTGAAGTCCTGCATTAATCTTGTTTATTTCTTCATTAACAGCACTTGTATTACTTCTGTTATCAAGTAATTCCTTGTCTAAGGCACTCTTTTCTTCTCTTAATTTAGAAATATACTTTTCAAGTTCATCAATCTCTCTACGTCTTCCCAAAAGATTGCTGTTATTCTTAAATGCACCACCGGAAATCGAACCACCAACATTAAGGTATTCGCCTTCAAGTGTTACAATTCTTACTGTATATCTGTATTTACGCTCAATGGAAATGGCATTATCAACTGTGTCAACAACCATTACTCTTCCAAGTAAATATTTTGCCACGCCTTCGTATTCTTTCTTAATATCAACCAAATCACTGGCAAGACCAATTACACCTTTTTCTTCCAAAGCATCCGGAGCATTAAAGTTCGTCTTGTTGCTCATACTGCTTAAAGGCAAAAATGTTGCACGACCAAATCTATGTTTTTTAAGATATTCAATTGTGTCCTTAGCTGTTGTTTCAGTATCAGTTACAATATTCTGAATATTTCCACCTAAAGCAGTTTCAATGGCAACTTCATACTTCTTGTCTACTTTAATAATATCAGCAACTACACCGATAATACCTTTCTTTGTATCTTTAAGTTCCATTACCTTCTTAATACTGTTTCCATATCCTTCATATCTTTCAGTAATGTTCTTTAAAGCTTCAAGATTAGACTTAGTCTTGTGATATTTTTCCTGATTTTTTGCCAAAGCAGCAGTTATTTCAGAATTTTTTGTTCTAAGTTCTGCCAAATGTTGTCTGTAATCGCTTAACTGTTCAGTTACCTGCTTGATTTCTTCTTCAATACCTTTTAACTGTTCTTCCAATTCAGCAATCATAGTATCCTGAGAATCTTTCTGACTCTGAAATTCAATCAGTTTCTGATTAAGCTGAGACTTTCTAATATTAATCTGTTCAAGTAAAGTATCACATCTCTGGATTTTAGTCTTAATCAAAGACTTTGCATTAAGTAATTCAATGATTTCAGCCTTATTTCTTTCAATTTCTTTTTCAAGTTCAACATGCTCCTCGTTTACTGAAGCCATTTCTTCACCTATTTCAGTCTGATTTACAACAATTTCATTTAAAGACTTTTCATTTTCTCTTTTTTCTTCTTCAGACTTAGCCAACTCTTTACTCTGAGTATCTATCTCCCCTGTAATTGACTGTATTCTCTGATTAATATATGATTCGTTATTTTTTGCAGAATTAATCTGTTCCTTAATAACATTAATCTGACCTTCTAATTTTTCAACATTAATTATTGTTTCATTTAATGTTGCTTTTTTATTTTCAATAGAAGCATTAATTTCTTCAATTATCTGCTCCAACTTTGTGTAGTCAGCTTTTATTTTTTCAAATTCTGCATTAGCGCTTTCCATATCTGATGAAGCAATTTTTATTTTTTCATCTATTTGGGAAAGTCTGTTTCTGATTTCATTAATTTCAATAAGAAACATATTAACGTCATTTACTCTTAAGTCCTCTTTAAGAACTAAATATTTCTTTGCTTTTTCGCACTGTTTTTCAAGTGGAACCACCTGACGTTCCAATTCGCCCAAAATATCTGAAACACGAACCAGATTCTGATTCTGGTCGTCTAACTTTTTCATGGCATCATTTTTACGTCTCTTAAATTTTACAATTCCTGCCGCTTCGTCAAACAGTTCTCTTCTCTCTTCCGGCTTGCCACTAAGGATTCTGTCAATCTGTCCCTGACCGATAATTGAATAACCTTCCTTCCCAATACCTGTATCGTAGAAAAGCTCATTTACATCCTTAAGCCTTACCTGAGTTCCGTTAATCATGTATTCGCTTTCGCCCGAACGGAATAAACGTCTTGAAACAGTAACTTCATCATAGTCAATGTTAAGCTTGTGGTCTGCATTATCAAAAGTAATTGCCACATACGCATATCCCATAGGTTTTCTGTTTTCTGTTCCTGCAAAAATAACATCTTCCATCTTTGAACTACGAAGTTGTTTAGTTTTCTGCTCTCCCAAAACCCATCTTACAGCATCTGCAACATTACTTTTTCCTGAACCGTTAGGACCTACAATGCCCGTTATTCCGTTGTGAAACTGGAAGTTTATTTTATTTGCAAATGATTTAAATCCGTGTATCTCTATATTTTTTAAATACATTCTAATTCCTCTTATCTAAAGTTTTTAAGGCATCAAATGCTGCCTGCTGTTCTGCCGCTTTCTTTGTATGTCCCTGACCTTTACCGATAATCTTGCCGTTAAGCTTTGCAGCAGCTTCATATGTCTTATTATGATCCGGTCCCCATTCCTTAATTATTTCATAAACAAGGTTTCCGTTCTTTACAGAATTAACTCTTTCCTGTAACACAGTTTTGCTATCATAAAACAGTTTCTTCTTCTCTATGTCATTTAAAGCAAACTTTAATATAAAATATTTTGCTTCCTCTATTCCACCATCAAGGAATATGGCTCCGATAAGTGCCTCAAAAGCATCCGAAACTATGGAATCTCTCTTTCTACCACCAGTTTCATCTTCACCTTTTCCAAGATAAATAAAATCTTCCAAATCAATCTCTCTTGCATCCATTGCCAAAGTAGGCTCACAAACAAGGCTTGCTCTAAGCTTTGTCATTTTTCCTTCCGGCATATCTTTCATATTCTTGTACAAATATTCACTTGATAAAAGTTCTAACACCGCATCTCCAAGAAATTCCAGTCTTTCATTATCCTTCATTCCCTTATGCTTATGCTCGTTGGCATAAGATGTATGCGTTAGTGCATTAATTAATAAATCTTTGTCTTTAAAGCAATATCCTATATTACTCTCTAATTTCTCGTAATCAGTATTCACGTTTTTTCCTTTCTCTTGATTCTTTTATAAAAAAAAGAATCAAACTTTATTAATAATGCCCTTTTGCTTTTGTTCTCTTACGGAAAATTTTAAACAATTTCCAATAAGAGAGCAAAAGCCCCGGTAATAGGGCTTTTAGCTTTCATAATCTCTTCTAAAATTATATTCTTTAATAATTTTAGTCTTTATAATTCTTTCTTTATAGCTTCAAAAGCATCTCCTGCTGTTACAATATTTTCTGTAGCTTCTGTTGGAATCTTAATTCCAAATTCACTCTCGATTCCCATTACGATTTCAAGTACGTCAAGGGAGTCTGCTCCCAAATCTTCAACGAACTTGCTATCCGGTGTAATCTTTGATGCATCAATATCCAAAACCTCTGCAATTGCATTTGCTAATCTTTCAAATTCCATAATTAATCCTCCATTGTTAATTTTTCTTTAATTTTGTTATTTAAATCCATTTTCTTAAAAGTTGCACACTGGAAAATAGAATTTTTTATTTCTACAGCTTTTGAATTACCGTGTGTCTTAACAAGCAATCCCTTAAGTCCAAGTAATGGTGCTCCGCCGTATTCTTCTATTTGGAAAGTCTTTAAAGTCTTCTTTAAATCCTTCTTTATAAGTAAAGCTCCAAGTTTATTCTTGATACCATTAGTAATAGTTCCCTTAATCTTCGATAAAAGTACTCCGCCGACACCTTCGTAAAGTTTAAGAATAACATTACCTACAAAAGCGTCACAAACTACAACATCTGCAGCACCTTCAGGAATCTCTCTTGCCTCAACATTTCCGATAAAGTTAATTCCTTTTGTTTCTTTTAATAACTGATAAGCTTCTTTTGTAAGAGCATTTCCTTTTTCTTCTTCCGCACCTATATTAACAAGTCCAACTCTTGGATTCTTTACTCCTACAATATTCTCCATATAAGTAGCACCAATCTTCGCAAACTGTACAAGATGTGATGGTCTTGAATCCACATTAGCTCCACAATCAATTAAAAGTGCAGCTCCATTCTTAGTTGGAATAAGCGGCGCAAGAGGTGGTCTTTGAACACCCTTAAGTCTTCCTATGATAACGTGACCACCAACAAGGTTAGCTCCTGTACTTCCTGCTGAAACCATTCCATCAGCTTCACCTTTCTTAACCATATACAAGCACTTTACAAGCGAAGAATCTGTTTTCTCTCTTATTGCTGCAACAGGCGGTTCTCCTGTTTCAATAATTTCAGTAGCATTAACAATCTCTAACTGATCACTGTTATACTTATACTTGCTCAATTCTTCCTTAATCTGTTCTTCAACACCTACAAGTTTAACTAATATATCTTTATTTTCATTTGTAGCTTCAACAGCGCCCTTTACAATCTCAAAAGGTGCGTTATCTCCGCCCATACAATCTAATGCAACTATTGTCTTTGACATATAATGCCTCCTTTTTTCGCATATAGAATTACTATACTAAAAAAACGGTGCAAAATCAAGGTTTGAGGTTTTGTGTATAACTTTATTTGTTATACACATGACTTCGTCATGCATAACACTTCGAATTTGCTCCGCTACTTCTCAGTGATTATACATTCGCCACATAATTCCTTTCTTATACAAGTATAAAAGGAATTATGTGGATCATTGTGTATAACAAAAATAAGACTCTGTGAAAATTCACAAAGTCTTATTTTTATAATTAATTCCTTATTGACGAAATCTTTCGTTTAATAATTAGTCAACTGAAACGATTTCTTTCTTGTTGTAGCTACCGCATGCCTTGCATACTCTATGTGGCATCATTAACTCTCCACATTTGCTACATTTAACAAGGTTTGGAGCTGACATCTTCCAGTTAGCTCTTCTCTTATCTCTTCTTCCTTTAGAAGATTTGTTCTTTGGACAGATAGACATGGTTTACACCTCCTTAAACTGATTAAAAATATCTAATATTTTCGACATTCTCGGATCGAGTTCTGCGTCATCGCACTTACAAGATCCCAAATTGAGATTAGCGCCGCATCTATTGCAAATTCCTTTGCAGTTTTCACGGCAAAGAACTTTCATAGGTAAATTAACCAGAACCTCGTTATGAATTAAAACTTCAGTATCGAAGCTTGTACCTTCCAAATAATAATCTTCGTCCAGTTCAGCAATCTTCTCTTCTGCTGTTTTATTCATATCCAAGTCTTTGAAATAATCAATATCAATCTTGTAATCTACCGGCTCTAAACATCTGTCGCAAGGTATCTCTAAAACAACAAACCCTTCACATCTGGAGGATATATGTTTCTTTCCTTCATTATGAAAAGAAAGTTGCAAGTCATAATCCTTAATTTTATATGAAGCTGTTGATGTTTCAAACACGTCTGCTTCCAACTGTAGATGATAGCTTCTATTGCCATTATCTTCCTGTAAAAGCTCATGTAAATCAATTATCATAATATCCTCTTTTCAAAGACACCTTAACAATTATACATATCAGTGCCTTATTTGTCAAATACTTTTTATTTATTTACTATTTCTACTGTCTCTCTTGCTATTGCAAGTTCTTCATTTGTAGGAACAACAAATACTTTAACCTTAGAATCTTCTGTCGAAATCATTACCTCTTCACCTCTGCTATCATTAGCTTCATGATTGATTTTAACTCCCATATATCCTAAATGTTCCATTACTGCAGCTCTTACAAACTTGTTATTTTCTCCTACACCTGCTGTAAAAGCAATGGCATCAACACCGTTCATAACTGCAATGTAAGCTCCAACAAATCTTACAACCTGTCTGATATAAGCATCAAATGCTGACTTAGCCTTTGCATTTCCATCTTCAATTGCCTGAGTTATATCTCTAAAGTCACTTGAAACTTCTGAAAGTCCTGCAACACCTGATTCCTTATTCAACATATTGATAACCTGGTCAATACTAAGACCATCCTGTTTTGCAATAACTTCAATAATACTTGGATCAATATCACCTGAACGTGTTCCCATAATAACACCTGCAAGTGGAGTAAGTCCCATACTTGTATCTACAGACTTGCCACCATCAACTGCGCAAATACTTGCGCCATTTCCTAAATGACAAACAATAGTCTTTAGTTCATCGTATGGCTTGTTCATAATCTCGGCTACTCTCTTTGAAACAAAACTGTGAGAAGTTCCGTGGAAGCCATATCTTCTAATCTTATTTTCATCATAATACTTTCTTGGAATTGCATATAAATAAGCACTTTCAGGCATTGTCTGATGGAAAGCTGTATCAAAAACAACTACATTAGGTGTGTCAGACATTAACTTCATGCATGCCTTAATTCCAATAATGTTAGCCGGATTATGAAGTGGTGCCAAATAATTGCATTCTTCAATCTTCTTAATAACATCATCATCTACTAAAGTTGCCTTTGAGAAATATTCTCCACCATGAACAACTCTGTGTCCAACAGCTTTAACTTCACTCATATCATTAATAACACCTGTTTCTTTATTTGTAAGTGCTTTGATAACTGCATCAATAGCTTCATGATGCGTTGGCATATCAATGTTGCTTAGTTCTTTTTCACCACCTGTTGGCTGATATGTTATTACACTGCCTTTAATTCCGATTCTTTCGCAAATACCTTTTGCAAGTACTTTTTCGCTGTCAGAATCAATCAACTGAAACTTTAATGATGAACTTCCACAATTTATTACTAAAACTTCCATTTCTAAACTCCTAATTTCTGCTAATAATTTTATGTTTTTTAATTAATCTGCGCCTGAACTGCTGTTATTGCCACAACACCTACAATATCTTTTGCACTACATCCTCTTGATAAGTCATTAACCGGCTTTGCAATTCCCTGGCAAAGTGGACCGTATGCCTCTGCATTTCCAAGTCTCTGAATTAACTTGTAACCAATATTGCCTGCATCCAAATCAGGGAAAATAAGTACATTAGCCTTTCCTGCTACCGGGCTGTCCGGTGCTTTAAGTGCTGCCACCTCTGGAACAACTGCAGCATCAGTCTGAAGTTCTCCGTCAATCAAAAACTGAGGATATTCCTTCTGTGCAATCTTTGTTGCTTCAACAACCTTGTCTACATCCGGATGTGCTGCACTTCCATGTGTTGAATGTGAAAGCATTGCTACTCTTGCCTTCTCCCCTACCAAATATTCAAATGACTCTGCACTACTTGCAGCTATATCTGCCAACTGCACCGGATTAGGATTCTGGTTAAGTCCACAATCTCCCATAACAAATACCCCATCAGCGCCTAATTCTTTGTTCTGTACACACATTACAAAGAAAGCCGAAACAAGCTTGCTTCCCGGCTTAGTCTTAATAATCTGCAATGATGGTCTAAGTGTATTGGCAGATGAGTGACAGGCACCTGAAACAACGCCGTCTGCATCTCCCGCTCTAACCATCATACATGCAAAATACATATAATCGCTTACGAGCATTGCATAAGCCTGAGTTTCTGTCATTCCCTTAGCCTTTCTAAGCATATAAAACTCTTCAGCATATTCTTTAGTCTTAACACAATCCTTAGGATCTATGATTGTTACATTTTCTATGTCATAACCTTTCCCATATTTCTCCGCCTCTTCGGGACTGGCCAAAATAATAATGTTTGCGAAATCTTCTTCAACAATCTGTTGTGCTGCCTCATATGTACGTCTATCCATTCCTTCAGGAAGCACAATAGTTTTCTTGTTAGATTTTGCCTTGATCTTTAGTTGCTCAATAAAACCCATTTCTATTCTCCTTAAATCCTTATATTCACCAATCATAACTATTATAATATAAGATTTTTCAATAAACAACACCTATTTGTTCCCTAATCAATTGAAAGTTTAGTGCAATAATGATAGAATCAATTCCTACGAGGTAAATTATATGAAAATTGTTGGAATTATAGCAGAATTTAATCCATTTCATAATGGACATAAGTATTTAATATCAAAGGCTAAGGAAGTATGTAATGCAGATGCCGCCGTTATTGTCTGTAGTGGAAACTATGTTCAACGCGGTATGCCTGCCATTATTAATAAAACTTCAAGATGCGAAATGGCAATGCTAAACGGAGCTGATTTGGTAATCGAACTACCTGTCGTTTACTCCACTGCATCTGCTGAATTATTTGCAACAGCTTCAATTGCATTATTAGATTCTCTTAACTGTGTTGATTATCTATGTTTTGGTTGTGAAACAGATTCAATAGACCTTTTAAACACAGTTGCAGAAATATTAATAAATGAGCCAAAAGAATATAAAGATTTACTTACCATAAATTTAAAAACAGGCATTTCATTTCCGAAAGCCCGTGCAAAGGCGTTAGATGAATACTTTAAGAAATACAACTTAGATTATAGTCTAGATATTAATTCTAAAAAATATGCAAAATACCCTTCCGATATTACTTCAAATAGCAATTTAGATATTAATACTTTTATAAATCAACCAAACAATATTCTTGGAATAGAATATATAAAAGCACTTATGCGATTTAACTCCAAAATAAATCCTGTGCCTCTTAAAAGACTTGGTGCTGGCTATCATTCTCTTGATACAAGAACAAAACTTGCTTCTGCAACAGGAATACGAACAGCCATGGCTAACAAAGACAACATTTCAGGTCTTCTGCCTGATAATTGCCTAAACATTATAAAAAACCACACAACCATAGAATATAATGACTTTTCAACTGTTCTGGGAAGCAAACTTTTATCAATGGATACATTAGACCATATAGAAGGAATAAATCAGGACTTATCAAACAGAATAGCAAACAACAAATACAATTTTACAGACATAGAAACTTTTATGCCAATGCTGCAGTCAAAGAACTACACATACTCAGCTATATCAAGAGCATTACTACATATAATTCTTGATATAAAAACAGACGGCCTAAAAGAATTCATAAGCAACAACTATGTCAACTATGCAATGATACTGGGCTTTAACAAAAACACCGGCGTCTTATCAGAAATAAGCAAAAGCACAAAAATACCACTGGTAAGCAAATTTGCAACCTTTTATAAAGAGGCTGATAACAATCAGAGAAAAATGTTAGACATAAACTTAAAAGCCGACAACCTATACAGAATGATATATATGAACAAAACCAGTGAAACATTGCCAACCGAATTTCAGCGACAAATAATAATAAAATAACTATCACTTTATCTTTTATATTCTTTTTTGCATCCTGTACCCAGATATAATAATTTTTCTTAAATTTCTGGGTACATAATCTGCAATATCAATGTCCTCTAACTTAGTCATTTAATCTCCCCCAAAAATCTGGAAATTCAAATCTCCCGTCTCCATTTATTTGAATATTGTCAAAAAGAGGATGCATGCAAACACGCTACGTATATCATTTTGCTCCGTCGTCTATTGTAAAGCTAAAACTTAAACTCGCCTACTGCTCAAACAGTAAGTTTTACGCTTTACACTATACACACAAAATTTTGAAAAGTTGCCTATTGTTTGCAAAACATCCTCTTTTTTGACAATATATAAACAAATATTAATTTTTAAAACTATGAATTGGTGCAGGTATTCTACCTGTTCTGTTAACAAAAGCATCACATGAGAAATTGTTAACCGGCATAATTGGTGCATAACCTAATAAGCCACCAAATTCTACCATTTCTCCAACTCCCTTTCCAATTACAGGGATTACTCTTACTGCTGTTGTTTTCTGATTAATCATACCAATGGCTGATTCGTCAGCAATAATACCTGCAATAGTTGTTGGTTTTGTGTCCCCGGGAATTGCTATCATATCAAGTCCTACTGAACATACACAAGTCATTGCTTCTAACTTTTCAATGCATAAAGCACCTTCTTTTACTGCATCAATCATTCCCTGATCTTCACTTACAGGAATAAATGCACCACTTAAACCACCAACATATGATGAAGCCATTACTCCACCTTTCTTAACCTGATCATTTAATAGTGCAAGTGCTGCTGTTGTTCCCGGTGCACCTGTTCTTTCAAGACCGATTTCCTGCAAAATATCAGCTACGCTGTCACCAATTGCAGGTGTTGGTGCCAATGATAAGTCAACTATACCAAAAGGAACATTTAATCTTCTGCTTGCTTCTTCAGCAACAAGCTGACCAACTCTTGTAACCTTAAATGCGGTCTTTTTAATCGTGTCACAGAGAACTTCGAAGTTTTCTCCTCTTACTTTCTTTAATGCGTGTCTTACAACGCCAGGTCCTGATACACCTACGTTAATAATTGCATCAGCTTCTGTTACACCATGGAAAGCACCTGCCATAAATGGGTTATCATCCGGTGCGTTACAGAATACAACAAGTTTAGCACAGCCTAATGAATCCTGATTAGCAGTTTTTTCTGCTGTTTTATGTACTATTTCACCCATTAGACGAACTGCGTCCATGTTAATTCCTGTTTTTGATGAGCCAACATTAACTGAGCTACAAACTCTTTCTGTTACAGCTAATGCTTCAGGAATTGAACGAATAAGATTTTCTTCTGCAGGTGTCATTCCCTTATTAACAAGAGCTGAATAACCGCCTAAGAAATTTACGCCAACTTCCTTAGCTACTTTGTCCAATGTTTTTGCAATTGTAACAAAATCTTCAGGTTTCTTACACGCACTGCCACCTACCAAAGCAATAGGTGTTACTGAAATACGCTTATTTACAATCGGAATACCATATTCCTTTGAAATATCTTCACCTGTCTGCACAAGATTGCTTGCCAATCTTTTGATTTTGTTATAAATATTATTATTTAATGTTTCAAGGTCGTCACTTATACAATCCAGCAAACTAATACCTAAAGTAATAGTTCTTACGTCTAAATTGTAATTTTCAATCATCTTATTTGTTTCTGTTACTTCAAATCTGTTAATCATAAAGCCCTCCGATTAAATTCTGTGCATGCTGTTAAAAATATCTTCATGTTGCATTTTAATACTAACACCAATCTTCTCACCTAATTTATCAAGGTCATCTGAAAGTTCATTAATCGGCTTAGAAGCCTTATTACAATCTACGATCATCATCATGTTAAAATATTCCTGCACAATAGTCTGTGAAATATCAAGGATATTTACATTGTTTTCTGCAAGATATGAACATACCCCTGCAATAATTCCTACTGTGTCTTTGCCTACTACTGTAATAATTGTTTTCTTCATAAAGTCCTCCTTTTAAAAACTTCTCTGTGTGACTTTTTTACACAAAGAATGTTGGTTTTTATTAAAATTCAACAAGACAGGATGGTTTTACTCTGCTTGCGACTCTAATATCAAGATTATCTGCCTGATATTTATCAGGGCTAAAATTTATTTCATTTCTGACTGCCTGATAGGCAAGTTCAGGATAGTTGTTTTCTTCGCTTAAATGACCTAAAAGTATATGCTTTAATCTGTCACTTAGAAGTCGGTTCAACAATCTTCCACAAGCCTCGTTGGACAAATGTCCCTTGTTTCCCCAAATTCGCTGTTTTAAGCTATATGGATAAGGTCCTGTCTGAAGCATGTTAACATCGTGGTTTGACTCAATTAATGCCGCGTCAAGATTTTGAAGACTTGATACCAGCTTGTCATCGTACTCGCCTAAATCTGTAACAACTGCACAAGATTTTTCTTTTTCAAAAAATCTGTAGCACACAGGATCCGCCGCATCGTGGCTAATATGTAACGGTAACAATTCAATGTCCTTAATGGAAAAATCTCTATCAGGCTTAATTACATTAAAAAGATCACTGTCAACCTTTCCAACTGTTTTATTGTTAAGAATACAGTTAATGGTGCCTTCAGTAGCATAAACAGGCACTTGATATTTTCTAAGAAAAACTCCAAGTCCCTTAATATGGTCACTATGCTCATGAGTAATTACTATACCATCTATGTTTTCAGGCTTTTTCCCGAAAAACTCCAAGCCTTCTTCTGCCTTTTTTCTGCTTATTCCCACATCAACTAATATTGATGAATTATTATTTTCCACAAGAATACAGTTACCTTTACTGCTACTTGATATTGACGATAATTTCATTTGTGCACCTCTAAACTTTCCCATACATTTTATTGTATTTTGTGATTATTTTCAACCTATAGCAGTAATAAAAAAAATTTTTAATAATATTATATATAAAAAACAGTGATAAATTTAATGTTAATCCTCTCTAAATCAGTACGCTCAAAAAAATATGTGTATTCTTTTGTATGTCTTTTTATCATGGCATGCTGTATTATTTATTCTGTCAATATTACAAATTATGTAATTTTAGGAATAAAAATATGCTTGTATTCAGTTATTCCTTCACTACTTCCTTTTATGCTTATTACTAACTATATGCAGGCTCACAATCTTTGTACTACAGTTTCTGCCATATTTTACCCCATTTTCAACAAATTGATGAGCTTGTCGGAATATGGAACCTTTGCCTTAATAATCGGTTTTACAAGTGGTTATCCTATGGGTGCAAAAATAATCGGTGATTTGTATTCTGCCAACAACATTTCTTTTAAAGAAGCAAAACTTTTAATAACCTTTTGTAATATTTCAAGCATTTCTTTTCTGATAAATTATGTATTAAACAAATGCCTTAATAACTGCATTCCACCGTGGTTAATAATTCTTTTTGTTTATTTGCCTCCATTACTAACAGGCTTATTTAATAGTCGCTTTATAAAATTTACAAATAATAACAACACTGTACACACAGAATCTACTTTCAATTCAATACATGCAACTTTTTATTCCCTTGCTAGGCTTAGCATATATATTATCTGCTTTAACATCCTAGTTAATTTTATAATTAGCATTAATAAGATACCGGTACTGCAAAAATATATAATTGTTGGACTAACAGAAATAACCACCGCTTCATTATACATATCGACTGAAAGTAATTTGTACCTTAAAATATATTTAACATGTTCTTCCATTATATTAGGTGGTTTAAGTATTATGTTCCAATCCTTTAGTTTTCTTAATAACTCTACTTTAAAGAGATATTATGTTCTTGGAAAAATAGAGCACTTTCTTATTTTCAATATAATATTTTTCATATGGATGTCTTGTAATTAATAGAATTTCTATTAATTGTTCCATAAACTACAAGAAGGCAAAAGTACACTGGTACTTTTGCCTTCTTATAGTTTAAAGCTATAATAAATCTACTGATAAATTGTCATCTTCACCGTTTTCTACAGATTCTTCGTCCTCAGCTCCGCCAAGTTCTTTTCTGCTTTCAACAACAACGTTTAATGAGCTGTTAAGTGATGTCATCATTGTGTTCTGAGCACTTTCAAAGCTATCCATACCTGTTGATAAAATGCTCTGAACATTTGCAAGAATATCGTCTGTATACTGCATAGCTCTTGTTCTTAAATCGTTAGCTTCTGTTGTAGCTGAATCTAAAATTCCCTGAGCTTCTGCCTGAGCCTGTTCAATAATCTGGTTTGCCTCTTCGTAAGCTTTCTGCATAATTTCATGTTCGCTTACAAGTTGATTAATATGAGCTGTAGCTTCTGAAACCATAGCTTCTGCTCGTTCTTTGGCATCATTTAAGATAGCGTCCTTATTAGCAATAATCTTCTGATACTTCTTAATTTCATCCGGTGTTCTAAGCCTAAGTTCTGCCAACAATTCATCAATTTCATCTTTATTTACAATAATCTTTGATGTTGATAATGGCTGAAATTTACAATTATCAATATATTCCTCTATCTCTGTAATAATCTGTTCAATCTTACTCATTTTTTTCTCCTTTATCCTTTAATCTTTCATATACCTGATTAACAACACTTTCCGGAACAAATCTGCTAATATCAGCTCCATAAAACGCAGCCTCCCTTACAGTACTTGAACTAAGGTAAGCATACTCCAGACTTGTTGTAAAAAATATAGTATCTATATTATCATCCAATATAGAATTAGTCTGAGACATCTGTAACTCATATTCAAAATCCGTTACAGCTCTAAGACCTCTGACGATAATCTGTGCATCAATCTTCTTAGCAAAGTCAACCAACAGCCCCTCAAATGACATAACCTTCACATTAGGGATATCCCTGACCACTTCCTCCAACATTTTAACACGATTTTCTACTGAAAACAACGGCGTTTTAGAATTATTATTCAAAACACCAACTACCAGCTCATCTACAATCTTAGAAGCTCTCCTAATAATATCAAGATGACCAAAGGTTACCGGGTCAAAACTTCCCGGATAAATTGCTCTTCTCATATCACTCTCCTATAAGTTTAAGAAATACATGTTTGTTAGTCTTATATTTCTTTTCTTTTATTATTTCATATCCTAATTCACTGGCATATGAAAAATCTGTATCCAAAGATGCTTCAACGATTATCCTTGAACTTTTATTTATTAAATCAGATTTGCTAAGAAAAATCAATACATCTTTTTCATAAAGTTTATCATAAGGTGGATCCATAAATATAAAATCAAACTTAACTTTATGTTCTAAGTCTTTCAATGCGCTTTCCACAGGCATTGCCATAACAACTGCATCATCCTGTAATTTTGTAAAATTCAAATTATCCTTAATGCATTGTACAGCCTTCTTATTACTCTCAACAAAATAAGCTTTGGAAGCTCCACGACTTAACGCTTCAATGCCAATGGCTCCGCTTCCACTAAACAAATCAAGAAAAACTGCCTGCGGCATATCGTTATTTATCATGTTAAATAATGTTTCCTTAATTCTGTCTGTTGTTGGGCGTGTTCCCATACCGTCAATTGTTTTCAGTTGTAATCTTCTCGCCTTGCCTGCTATAACTCTCATTTAAACTCCCTAATTAACAAAATAATCTTTTAAGACAAAAAGCAAGCAACTAAGTGCCTGCTTTTTGTTATTATGACGAGTCAATCTAACTCAATAATATTATTCCTCAGTTGTTTCTTCAACTTCTTCTGCATCAGTTTCATCTTCCTGCGGAAGTAAAGCTTTCATGCTTAAGCTAATCTTCTTTTCTTCTTCGTTAAAATCAACAATCTTAGCTTCGATTTCCTGACCGATTGTTAATTCATCAGATGGCTTATCAACGTGATGATTTGCAATCTGTGATACATGTAATAATGCATCAACGCCTGGTTCAATTTCAACAAAAGCACCAAAATCTGTCATTCTTGCAACTTTACCAGTTACAACAACGCCAACTGCAAATTTTTCACTTGCATTAGCCCATGGGTTTGTATCTTCAAACTTAAGACTTAAAGCAATCTTATCGCCATTGATTTCTTTAATGAATGCTGTTACTTCATCGCCTGGTTTAAAGAGTTTTCTAGGATTTCCAACTCTTCCCCATGACATTTCTGAAATATGTAACAGACCATCTGCACCACCGATATCGATAAATGCACCAAAATCAACTACACTCTTAACAACACCTGTTACTGTCTGACCAACTTCGATTTTTTCGAATAAAGCTTTCTTAGCTGCTTCTTTTTCAGCTACGATTAACTGCTTTCTGTCACCGATAATTCTTCTCTTCTTAGGATTAAATTCTGTAACTACAAATTCAATTTCCTGATTAAGATACTTATCTAAATCTCTTTCAAATGCATCTGATACTAAGCTGGCTGGAATAAATACTCTGCCACCTTCAACATCAACACTCAAACCACCTTTTAAAATCTGTACAACTGGTGCTTTGAGAACTTCTTTATTTTCAAAAGCTTCTTCAATTCTTTTATTTGCCTTCTCTGCAGCAAGCTTCTTGTATGATAATGCAACCTGTCCTTCACCATCGTTAACTTTAAGAACCTTAACTGTCAGTTCATCGCCTACTGAAATTACAGTTGTCAGATCTACCGGTGTGTTAGAGTATTCATTGCTAGTAAGAATACCATCAGCCTTATAACCAATGTTAAGGACTGCCTCATCAGGTCTTACACTAATCACCTTTCCTTCAAGAACTTCTCCATTATGGATAGTCTTAAATGTTTCATCAAGCATTTGTTCAAAACTCATTTCTGACATTCAGTACGAACCTCCTCAATAATATTCTTTGGGGTGGATGCCCCTGCTGTAATACCTATAGACTTCAATGATTTCAATTCATGTAAATTTAAGTCTTTCACCGTCTGTACATAGAAAGTATTCTCACACTCATTTCGACATATGTCATAAAGCTTCTGAGTATTGGAACTGTTCTTTCCACCAATTACAATCATCCCATCAACTTTGGATGAAATTTTCTGGGCCTCAACCTGTCTTACATGTGTAGCATTGCAAATCGTATTTACAACAGTAATATCATACCCCTTTTTTCTTATAATTTCAACTAAATATTTAAATTTATTGTGGTTAAATGTCGTCTGGGACACAATACACGCTTTAGTTTGTTCCGGTAAACTCAGTTTTTCAATCTGTTCTTCTTTATTTATAACAATAACTTCTCCATTTACCCATCCTTTTATACCTTCAACTTCAGGATGATTGTCATTTCCAATAATAATTATGGTCTTGCCGTTATTACTTTCATCCAAAACAATATTGTGAATTTTCTTTACAAAAGGACATGTTGCATCAACCATTTTTAATTTCTGTTGTTCCAAAATATCATATATTTCTTTTGCAACGCCGTGGGAACGTATAACAACTGTTCCTTCTTTAATTTTCTTAAGCTGTTCCACAGTATCTATAACTTCGATGCCTCTTTTATTAAGGTCTTCAACTACCTGTTCATTATGAATTATTGGACCAAATGTGTATATTTTTCCTGAATTCTCCTCCAATTCTTTATAAACACTGTCAACTGCTCTTTGAACTCCAAAGCAGAATCCGGCACTTTTTGCCACCGTAATTTCCATATTTCTCTCCATTACTCTACATTCATTTGAATGTACAAAATTATTTTACTAATTTTGTAATTGCTTCAACTACCTGTTCAATAGTCATATCTGATGATTCCACAAGAACAGCATCTTCTGCCTGTACCAAAGGAGAAACCTCTCTGTGCATATCTCTGTAATCTCTGTCGATGATATCCTTTTCAATATCATCAATATTACATTCCTGTCCCTTTTCAACAAGTTCCTTATATCTTCTTTCAGCTCTTGTTCTTGAACTTGCTGTTAAATATATCTTTAAATCAGCATTTGGAAGTACTGCCGTTCCAATATCACGTCCATCCATTACAACGTTATTCTTTGCTGCAAGTTCCTGTTGCATTTTAACTAAAATCTCTCTTACAGGTCCATAAACAGCTATTGCACTAGTCATATTTCCTATAACTTCCTGTCTGATTTCAATGCTTACATCTTCTCCATTAAGATAAACCTTCTGTGTGCCGTTTTCATATCCTAAAGATACATCCACACTCTTGCATTTTTCAATAACTTCTTCCTTCTGGTCAGCTTTAATTCCTGCTCTGTAACATGCAAGTGCCATTGTTCTGTACATTGCACCTGTATCAACATAAATATAACCTAATTCTTTTGCAACTATTTTTGCTATTGTGCTTTTTCCTGCTCCTGCAGGTCCATCAATTGCTATATTATACATAACTACTCCTTTTTCACCGGCTGCTTTTGCAGTCTGACAATTACTTTATTACTATACCATTTTTTTGCTAATTAATAAATACTGTTTCCTGCAAGATATCCTGTACTCCATGCAATCTGAAGATTATATCCTCCTGTCATTGCATCAAGGTCAAGAACCTCGCCTACAAAGTATATATTAGGCATAATTTTTGATTCCATTGTTTTAGGATTAATTTCTTTGATTGAAATTCCTCCCTTTGTAATTATTGCCTCATTATATCCTCTTGTTCCTGAAATGTGAACCGGAAGATTCTTGATGATTTTCACAAGATTTTCTCGTTCTTCCTTTGTTATCTCGTGAACTTTCTTATAAGGATTAATTTTTGCAAGCTCTATAATTACAGGTATCATTTTCTTAGGCAAAAGTTTTTCAATGGCATTATTAAAGTTCTTATTAATTCCATCCTGAAAATCTTTCAAAATTCGCTTGTCAAGCATTTCTTCATCCAATGCTGGTTTTAAGTCAATATATCCTACATATTGATGCTTTTTTAATGTATCACTTAAATATGCACTGGCTGATAAAACTAAAGGACCACTTATGCCAAAATGTGTAAATAACATTTCGCCCATTTCGCTATAAGGTACCTTTCCATTTTCATCCTTAATTGTTAAAGTCACATTTTTAAGAGATAATCCCTGCAATCTTTTACAATATTCTTCTTTTATGTTAAATGGAACTAATGAAGGATATGTTTCCTCTATTGTGTGCCCCATATTTTTTGCAAACTTGTAACCGTCACCGGTTGAACCTGTAGACGGATAAGACAAACCACCTGTGGCAATTATACATTTGTCTCCCATAAAGTCTTTTCCATCAAAGCACTTAACTATCACTCCTGATGCATCAGACAACACATCTGTTACATTTTTATTCAAATGAACATTTACACCAACGTCTTTCATCATTTTGCTTAATGCCCAAATTACATCTGATGACTTATCACTTTCAGGAAAAACTCTATTTCCTCTTTCAATTTTTGTTTTTACACCAGCACTTTCAATCATATTGCAAATATCTTCGTAAGAAAAATTATTGTATGCACTGTATAAAAACTTAGAATTTCTCATAATGTTAGCAAAATGGTTCTGAATATCTGAAGCATTTGTAATATTACATCTGCCCTTTCCTGTAATAAATATTTTTTTGCCTAATCTGTCATTTTTTTCTAATAATTCTACTGTATTTCCATTATAGGCAGCACCAATTGCAGCCATCATGCCTGCAGCTCCGCCACCAATTACTATTACTTTACTCATTATTCTCCACAATCTTTTTCATTAAAGTAAAAGGGGCATTAACTGCCCCTTTTCTTAATGAATAATCTAATTCAATATTACAAAATTTATTCTAAATATTAAACCGGATAAGCTCCGTTTTCTTTGTCTGCTATAGACTGATCAACCTTAGTCTGCTGAGCTTCTCTATATTCAAAGAATTCTTTTGCAACCTGTGGGAATAACGCATATGATAATACATCTTCATCCTGCTGTTTCCACTGTGCACATTCTTTTTCATATTTTTCAAGTGATGGCTCTAACAAATCTGCAGGTCTGCATGTAATAGGTTCTGCATCACCGATAGCCTTCTTCTGTACTTCAGGATTGAAAGGCTTAACAGTCTGACCATATTTACCTGCAAGTAAATCCTTAGCCTGCTGGTTAATCATCTTATATCTTTCGCCCATAACTACGTTAAGAACTGCCTGTGTACCTACAATCTGGCTTGAAGGTGTTACAAGAGGTGGTTCACCAAAGTCTTTACGTACTCTAGGAACTTCTTCTAATACCTGTTCAAACTTATCTGATGCACCCATTTCATCTAACTGAGAAACAAGGTTTGAAAGCATACCACCCGGTACCTGATAAAGAAGTGTATTAATATTAACACCCATAACCTTTGGATTTAATAATCCGTTAGCTAAGCATTCTTCTCTATATGGTTTGAAGTAATCAGCGATTTCCTTTAATAATTTCTGATCTAAGCCTGTGTCATATGGTGTTCCCTTAAATGTTTCAACCATAACTTCTGTTGCAGGCTGAGATGTTCCCATTGAGAATGGTGAAATAGCTGTATCAATAATATCACATCCTGCTTCAACAGCCTTTAAGTATGTC
Source organism: Eubacterium ventriosum (assembly GCF_025150745.1). NCBI lineage: Bacteria > Bacillati > Bacillota > Clostridia > Eubacteriales > Eubacteriaceae > Eubacterium > Eubacterium ventriosum. Next base: position 1,835,916 of record NZ_CP102282.1, on the reverse strand, counting down.
ATAGCTGCTACACCTGATGTGTAATGTGTATGAAGGTCGATTGGAATGTCTGTACCTTCTCTTAAAGCCTGTACTAATTCTGTAGCCTTGTAAGGTGTAAGAAGACCTGCCATATCTTTGATACAAAGTGAGTTAGCACCCATATCTTCGATTCTCTTAGCTGTTTCTTTCCAATAATCAAGTGTGTAAGCATCACCTAATGTGTATGAAAGAGCTATCTGTGCATGTCCGCCTTCTTTATTAGCTGCTTTAACTGCTGTTTCAAGGTTTCTTAAATCATTTAAGCAGTCGAAAATTCTGATAATATCAATTCCGTTTGCTAATGACTTCTGAACAAAGTATTCAACAACATCATCTGAATAGTGGCTATATCCTAAAATGTTCTGTCCTCTGAAAAGCATCTGTAATTTTGTGTTCTTAAATCCATCTCTTAACTTTCTAAGTCTTTCCCATGGATCTTCTTTTAAAAATCTAAGTGAAGCATCAAATGTTGCACCGCCCCAGCATTCTACTGCATGATATCCAACTTTATCCATCTTGTCGATAATTGGAAGCATTTCTTCAGTAGGCATTCTTGTGGCAATCAATGACTGATGAGCATCACGTAATATTGTTTCAGTAATTTTTACTGGTCTTTTTTCTGCCATTTTATTTTCCTCCGTTATCAATATTAAACGCCAAATATAGCCATAAATGTACCTGCAGCTACCGCTGTACCAATAACTCCGGCAACGTTAGGTCCCATAGCATGCATTAAAAGGAAGTTTGTAGGATCAGCCTCTGCTCCGACTTTCTGTGAAACTCTGGCTGCCATTGGTACGGCAGAAACACCTGCTGAACCAATTAATGGATTTACTTTTCCGTGTGTAACTACACACATAAGTTTTCCAAATAATACACCTGCCGCTGTACCAACTGCGAATGCAACTAAACCTAATACTACAATCTTCAATGTATCAACATTTAAGAATGCTTCTGCACTAGTTGTTGCACCAACACTTGTACCAAGCAGGATTACTACGATGTACATAAGTGCGTTTGATGCTGTTTCCTGTAACTGTTTTACAACACCTGATTCTCTGAATAAGTTACCTAACATAAGCATACCAACCAATGGTGCTGTTGTTGGTAAAATCATAACTACAACGATTGTAACTATAATAGGGAATAAGATTTTTTCAAGCTGTGAAACAGGTCTAAGCTGTTCCATCTTAATCTTTCTTTCTTTTTCAGTTGTAAACAACTTCATAATAGGTGGCTGAATAATAGGAACCAATGACATATATGAATATGCCGCAACAGCAATAGGTCCTAGTAACTCAGTCTGTCCAAGCTTACCTGCAAGGATGATTGATGTAGGTCCGTCGGCTCCACCAATAATTGAAATTGATGCAGCTGCCATACCGTTGAATCCCATTAAAATAGCCAAGAAGTATGCTGAGTAAATGCCAAACTGTGCTGCAGCTCCTAAAAGGAAACTCTTTGGATTTGCAATAAGCGGTCCAAAGTCAGTCATAGCTCCTACACCCATGAAAATAAGTGATGGTAAAATACTCCATTCATCTAACAAATAGAAGTAATGAAGTAAACCGCCTGCTTCACCATCAGCAGGTACTTTCATAATATCAGGATACATATTTACCAAAAGCATACCAAAAGCGATAGGAACCAAAAGTAAAGGTTCATATCCTTTTTTTATTGCTAAATATAGGAAAACACAAGCAACGACGATCATTATATAGTTGCCTACTGTAAGGCTCATAAATGCTGTCTGATTAACCAAGTTTTCCAGTGTATCTAAAAAGTTCATAAGTTACCTCCTAAGTTCAATAAAAATATTGATTAGTTCAATGAGGCTAATGTAGCGCCTGCTTCAAAAGAATCACCAACTGCAACTACGATGCTTGCAACTGTTCCATCTTCAGGAGCAACTACTGAATTTTCCATTTTCATTGCTTCAAATACTAAAATTGTTTCGCCCTTCTTTACTGCCTGTCCAGGGTTAGCACTAATTGATAAAACTTTACCTGGCATTGGAGCTGTAACCTTAATGCTTCCTTCTGCTCCTGATGCAGCAGGTGCAGGAGTTGGAGCAGCCTTAGCTGCAGGAGCTGCCTTTGCAGCAGGTCTTACAGGTGCGCTTGCTGTGCTTCCTGTTTCTTCAACAGTAACATCATATACATTTCCGTTTACTGTAATTGTATAACTTTTCATTATTAATTCCTCCTAAATATACATAAGTGTACTAACGTCTTCTGATAGATCTTACTACAAAGCTATCAGTTGATGTCTGTTCGCTTGCAGCTATGGCTGCTGCGATTACTGCTATTAATTCTGAATCATCTTCTTCATTAGCTGTAACTGTTTCACTAATTTCTTCCACAACTTCAGGTTTTTCTACAACTGAAGATTTCTTAGATAATTTATCCATAATCTGCGGAATAAACTTAAAGCATGAAATAAGTAATGAGATAAATATAAGAACCAAGAATACTGTTCCCATACCCATTAAAGTATTTCCGGCAGCGTCAGCCATCTTTTCTCCCAATGACTCTTCGCCTTCACCTTTAGCTTTAATTGTAACTGTATTTACTGATGCTCCAATTGTATCAAAGCAATCAACATGTAATGTTAAAATATAATCTTTCTTTTCAAATGCCAATGTTACTGTAACATCTACTGCATCTGTACCGTCCTCATCTTTATTTTCAACAACTTTTACATCGTCCTTTGATGAAACGAAAGCTCCATATTTTTCTGTATCAACACTTTTGTTATATGCTTGAATAATTGCAACTGTCTGTGGCTGGCTTGAATAGTTTTCTTCAACATATTCTCTTTCACTTTCAGTCATTGTTGATAACTGCTGAACTAATGATACATAGTTCTGAACAAGTGTCTTTGCATCTGCCAAAGAAATCTTTCCATCTGCGTATGTTTTAAGTGAGTCTGCTGATGTTGTTGTTTCAACGGCATAATCACCTAAAGTGTCGGCATTAACTGCCACTGTACTCATACACATGCAAACAAGTAAAGCAGTCAGGCTAAATAAAAAACGTAATTTTTTTGTTAATTTCATATTTGCACCTCACTTACACTGTTCCGTGTTTTTTACCAGGTCTTTCTTCAAATTTTGTGTATAACATTTCAAATGCACCGATTAAATACTTTCTTGTGTCAACCGGTTCAACAATGCTGTCAACATATCCTCTTGCAGCAGCAGCCATTACGCTACCCTGTAAGTTCTGGTATTCAGCAACCTTTTCATTAATAACCTGATTTGCATCTCCATTAGCAATTTCGTCTGCATACATAATTTCAACAGCGCTCTTTGCTTCCATCATACCAACCTTAGCTGTTGGCCATGCATAAACGATGTCAGCTCCTGTAGCCTTGCTGTTCATTGTTACGTAAGCACTTCCGATTGCATCACCAATGATTAAGTTAACCTTTGGTACTGTTGCATTAGCAAATGCATAAACAAGTTTTGATGAAGCCTTAGCGCCATTTTTTTCCTGACACATTGTTGCTGCAAATCCGTTTACGTTTGTAAGTGTAAGAACAGGAATATTAAATGCATCACAGAAATTTACAAATTCAGCAGCTTTGTTGCATCCCTTAGCTGTAAGCTTAGCATCGAATTCTGCTGCAACGTTCATGTCATCATCATAAACCTTTGTTCTATTTGCAACCGCACCTACTGTAGCTCCATTAAGCTTAATGAAAGCTGTAACCATTTCAGGTGCATAGTTTCTCTTTGCTTCAATAATAAAGCCGTCATCAGAAATATTTTCTAATGCCAATAATGTATCTTCACCACAGTTTTCAATTCCTTCTGCTGCTCTGTTTAAATCATCATAGCATTCTAAATCTGAAGCTTCATCCTCATTATTTGATGGTAATACAGAAACTAAGTTTCTGATTCCTTCGATTACTTCAGCTTCTGTTCCTACGAAATCAACATTTCCTGCTTCTTCACTCTGGAACTTAGCTGATGCATTGTCACAGATTTCTTTTCTGTTTTCTGTAATTGCATTAGGTGAGTTAACGAATAACTGTGCATTTTCAACTTCCATGAAAGTAAAATCTGAAAGTCCTGCAACAATACTTAATCCGCCACCACAATTACCGAAAATAGCTGTAACTGTTGGGATTACTCCTGATGCAAGTGACTGCTTCATATAAATCTGTCCGAAAGCATTTAAGCCGTCTACAGATTCCTGAAGTCTAAGTCCTGTGCTGTCGATAAGACCGATAACAGGTGAACCTGTTTTCATTGCCATATCGTAAAGACTTGCAATTTTTTTAGCGTGCATTTCGCCTACAGAACCGCCAAGTACTGACGCATCCTGGCTGTAAACATACACTAAACCACCATTGATAACACCATATCCGGTAATAACGCCGTCAGATGGAGTATCCTTGGCCTGAATGTTAAAATCAGTATTTCTTGCTTTTACATAAGCACCGATTTCAACAAAACTGTTATCATCAAGAAGATTTTCAATTCTCTGTCTTGCTGTAACTTTAGCTGATGTACTCATAAGTCAGTCCTCCATTATATATATTGTTACATGAAATAAATCATGCGTAGCAAACAACCAATTTTTTGCCTATTAAAGTTTAACCTTTTTCTTGTCAAATATCAAGTAAAAGAAGATACTTTTTTACTTATTTTTTCATTTTTTACCTGATATTTACATATTGCCCCGAAAAACAATATTTCGAGGCAATAAAAAAATTAATTTTTTAGTTTTTTTATACAAACTTTTCACTTTGTAATATTGTTTCAAGCCACCACAGAATCTACTATGCAGTTCTAACTCTATTATCAATCCAATCCTGATTAATTGGTCTAAAGTCTTCATCTTCAAAATAAACCTTATACCATACAAGGAATACATAAACAGTCCAGATTCTTCTGCTGTTATCAGCCTTTCCTGCTCTGTGATCTTCCATTAATTTCACTAAAATATCTGTGTTAAAGAACTTCTGTGCAGCTTCTCCTGTTAACGTTTCCATAACCTTGTTGTAATAATCATCTTCCTTTAACCAAACACGGATAGGAACAGGGAAACCAAGTTTCTTCTTGTTAGCTGTAGCTTCCGGAATATGTCTCTTTGCCGCAATACGGAAAGCTCTCTTTGTTGCTTCATCATTGCATCTAAAGTCAATTGGAAGCTTCTTTGCGTAATCAAATACCTTAACATCAAGGAATGGAACTCTTGATTCAAGGCAATGAGCCATACTCATCTTATCAGCCTTTAACAAAATATCTCCCTGAAGCCAGAAGTTAGTATCGATGTACTGCATTTTTGCAATATCATTTAAATGCGAAACTTTCTTATAAGCATCAGCCACAATTTCCTGTGGTGTCTTATGCGTAAGTTTAGTTTTTAATAGCTTTTCTCTATCTTCTACCGAGAACATATTAGCATTTCCAATAAATCTTTCTTCTACTGTTTTGCTTCCTCTGATTATAAAATCTCTTCCCTTAATATCAGGCATCTTCTTTGCAACTGCTGCCAGTCCCTTTCTTACACACTTAGGAATCTTCTGATATCCTTTAAGAGAAATAGGTTCATGGTAAATATTATATCCACCGAAAAATTCATCGGCACCTTCACCTGACAAAACAACCTTAATCTGCTCCGCTGCCAGCTTGTCAACAAAATAAAGTGCAATACATGATGGATCAGCCAATGGCTCATCCATATAATACATAACAGTTGGAATAGACTTAAAATATTCTTCACTGTCAATGTTCTTGTTATAATTCTTCTTGCCTAATTCTCTTACAAGACCTTCAGCATATCTGATTTCATTATATTTACTCTGTTTATCTAAGAATCCTACTGTAAATGTTTTATCACCTGGAAATTCTGAAACAACATAACTTGAGTCAACACCACTTGAAAGCAATGAACCAACTTCAACATCAGCTATCATATGAGCATCAACTGTATCATGTACAACTTCTTCAATCTCGCTTACTGTTTTCTCAAGGTCGCCATCCATAGCAGGTTCCATCATTGGATCAAAATATCTCTGAACATCTAATTTCCCGTCTTTAAAAATCATATAATGTCCTGCAGGAAGTCTGAATATCCCCTTAAAGAATGTTTCAGGTAATACTGAATACTGGAAGCTTAAATACTGTTCTAAAGCTTCTTCATTTAATTCTTTCTTAAATCCCGGAAATTCCAAAATAGACTTTGTTTCTGATGCAAAAATTAAAGTCTTATTAAATAATGAGTAATAAAAAGGCTTAATTCCAAAATGGTCTCTTGCACCAAACATTGTATTAGTTCTTGTATCCCATATTACAAACGCGAACATACCTCTTAACTTAGATAACAAATCTGTTCCATATTCTTCATATCCGTGAATAAGACATTCTGTATCTGAATCATTGGCAAACTTGTGACCTTTTGCTATAAGTTCCTTTCTTATTTCCAAATGATTATAAATCTCACCGTTAAATACAATTGCCACATCTCCTGTTTCATTGTACATTGGCTGGGCACCGTGACTTAAATCAATAATACTAAGTCTTCTATGTCCGATTGCAGCATGCTTGTCCACATACATACCTTCATCATCTGGTCCTCTGTGAGCAATTTTATCCATCATCTGTTTTAGGACTTTTTTGCTGTCATCAACTTCACCTATAAATCCACAAATTCCACACATAACTCTTTTCTCTCTTTCATTAGTTAATATACTATATTAAATATTAAAGCTTATAAAATAGCCTTAACCTGATCTTCTTCCATAATTTCTTTAATTAAAACTCTTTCATCCATCGGATGTTTTACGCCTTTGATTTCCTGATAATCTTCATGACCCTTTCCGGCAAGAATAATTACGTCTCCATCTTTTGCATTAAGAATTGCATATCTGATGGCATCCTTTCTGTCAGGAACAGTAACATATTCACCGTCAGCTTTTTTAACCCCTACTAATATATCATTAATAATATCCATAGGTTCCTCAAATCTTGGATTATCAGAAGTAACTATTGTAAAGTCTGATAATCTTGATGAAACTTCCCCCATTTCAAATCTTCTTTCTTTTGAGCGGTTTCCACCACAGCCAAAGACTGTTACAAGTCTCTTTGGATTGTACTGTTTAAGACTTGTAAGAAGGCTCTCAAGGCTCATTGCATTATGAGCATAGTCGATCATAAGAGTGAATCGCTTTGATATAGGAATGATTTCCACTCTGCCCTTAACTTTTACATTTTCAAGGGCTGTCTGTATCTTTTCAACATCTTCTGTAAAGTGACTGCAAATAGCAATGGCACACAATGAATTGTATACACTAAACATTCCCGGAACATGAATTTCAACAGGAAAGTCCATCTTACCCTTTAAGTCATAAGATACGCATAAGCATCCCGGCTTTGTAAATAATTTAATATCCTGTGCCTTAAAATCATAATCACCGTTTACACCATATGTTTCAATGTCACAGGTATGACCTTCCAAAACTCTGTCTATAAAATCAGCATCCATATTTACAATCCCATGTTTACATTGCTTTAAAAGCATGCTCTTGCAATGAAGGTAATCGTCAAAATCTTTATGCTCGTTAGGTCCGATATGATCAGGCTCAATATTTGTAAAAATACCATAATCAAATGTAAAGCCTGAAACTCTGTGAAGCATAAGTCCCTGAGATGAAACTTCCATAACTACACACTTGCATCCTTGTTCAACCATTTTTGCAAAAGTTTCCTGAACAACATATGATTCAGGTGTTGTATTCTTCGCAGGAGTGACTTCATCGCCTATTATTGTTTCAATTGTTCCAATAAGTCCTGTCTTAATGCCAACGCTTTCAAGTACTGAACGAACCATATATGTAGTTGTTGTTTTTCCCTTAGTTCCTGTAATACCAACAGTAATAAGTTTTTCAGCAGGATTTCCAAAATAGTCTGCAGACATACATGCCAAAGCTAATCGTGTATCGTCTACTTTAACAACTGTTACATCTTCATCAACTTCCACATCCTCCATAACAACAACTGCTACTGCTCCCTTAGAAACAACATCTCTTATAAATTCGTGACCGTCAAAACCTGCACCTTTAATACAAACAAAAGCATCTCCATCACTTACTTTTCTTGAGTCATTCTGTAAATGTGATACTTCAATAGTATCGCTGCCCTTAACAACCTTATATTCTAATTTAGTTAATAAATCTTTTAATTTCATTTTTTTCACCAAACCTTTGTATCATAATTTTAAAGTAACTCCAAAATTAGTAATTAAACTCCCCTGTAAAAGTTATTCTTGCAGGACCTGTCATATAAACAGTATTTTCATCCCTGTTATACTCAATAAATAAGTCACCGCCTAAAAGTTTAACAGTAACCTTGTCTTCTGTTAAGCCATTTAAAACACATGCCACAACGCTGGCACATGCACCTGTACCACAGGCTAATGTTTCTCCTGAACCTCTTTCCCAGACACGCATTTTTATAACATCTCTGCTTACAACCTGAATAAATTCAGTATTAACCTGCTCAGGAAAAATTTCTTTCTTTTCAAACATTGGTCCAATATGTTCAATATCTAAAGAATCTATATCATCGACAAAAGTAATTGCATGAGGATTTCCCATTGAAACGCATGTGATTCTGTATTCTTTATTGTTGACCATAACAGGTTCATCTATAACCTTATCCTTTTCTGAAACTACAGGTACTTTAGCAGATTCCAAAATTGGACTTCCCATATTAACCCTAACAGTTTTAACCTTGTCATCTTCAACATTTAAAACTAATGTTTTAATTCCTGATAAAGTTTCTACTGTAATTGTAGTTTTGTCAGTCATCTTATTGTCATATACATATTTTGCAACACAACGTATGCCATTACCACACATCTTGCCTTCTGAACCATCTGCATTATACATACTCATTTTAAAATCTGCAACATCTGACGGATTAATAACGATAAGTCCATCTGAACCGATTCCAAAATGTCTGTTACTTACTATTTCTGATAATTTATTTGGATCTTCTATTTTTGTGTCAAAGCCATTAACATATACATAGTCATTGCCACAGCCTTCCATCTTTGTAAATTTCATAGTTCCTCCATTTCAAGTTTGCTTGAGTTTTTTACGTTCAAAAACCTAAATACATTTTTGGTATAAATATACCACATATAAATTCATAAGTAAAACAGGAAAAATTTTTTCATTATTTTTTTAAGTACAAATCTATAATCATATTTTTCCACATTTTCAAAAGCGTACAGCATAATCTTTTTCGTCTTTTTCCCATTAATGGTTATTATAATATTTCCAACAACATCCCTTTTTTTTATTGGCAGTTTATAATTAAAATTTGTTTCCGATTTAACATTGTCATCTTCTGAAATAAGTGTCGTATAACCTTCACTTACACCTACATTGATTTTCTTTTTTGTTCCATTAGGAATTTCTATTTGAAACTTTGTTCCGGAAGCTATTATTTTTTTCTCGTTATATTCCCTCTTCCCATGATTCATTAATGCTGTTGTATCTTTCCACTTGTAGCTTTTATTAGGGGGCCAGCCACAGGCAAGAACACAGCTTACAAAATGTCTGCCATTACTTTTTACAGCTCCAACAAAGCAATATCCTGCCTTTCCCGTAAAACCTGTTTTTATTCCTATCGCCTCATTATCCATAGCCAAAAACATATCTTTATTATTTACTGTAATACTTCTCTTTGCGGAAACATCAGTAAAAGAATAAGATTTAGTATTAGTAATTTCATTGAATTGTTTATTCTTTGTGGCATATGCACCAATTAATGCCATATCATATGCCGTGGAATAATGATTATCAGCGTCAAGTCCGTTAGGAGTGACGAAATTAGTATTCTTTGCCCCTATTTCTTTTGCTTTTTTATTCATCATTTTTGCAAATTCTTCCTGACTGCCACCAATCCCTTCTGCCACAATCATTGCCGCATCATTAAAACTTTCAAGCATCATTGCATATAGCAAATCCTTTAGATAGTACTGTTCCCCCTTCTTTGCATACATTTTTACCTTTGGCATTGATACAGCCTTAGAAGAAGCTTTAATAATCTGATTCATCTTTCCACTTTCAAGTGCCACTATACAAGTCATAATCTTAGTTGTGCTTGCCATTGGCATTTTTTCATTTTCATTTTTGCCATAAAGAATTCTTCCCGTATTTCCATCTATCAAAACTGCTGATTTTGATTTAAGGTCTAAATCTTTTCCAAAACTATTGACCTTTAAAAAATTTATTGTAATGCATATTATTAAACAAACGCATATAAATATTTTTCCTGAATAATTTAAAGAACTATTCTTTAAATAATTTTTTAATTTACTTCCAATTCTCAATTTATGTTATTACCATTTTATGTAATCTATAAAATATATGCAAAAAAGAGCTATCTCAAAACCATATTCTTTCAAATTGGTCTTAAAATAACTCCTTTGTTATTAAATCAAATTATACACTAATCTTAATCGTTAGATTTTAATGTTACTTCTTCCTCAGCTTCCTGCTTAAATTCTTCGATTACATCAGGATTAACCATTGGAAGGCTATCGGCTGATTCAACACCAAATCTTCTTAAGAATTCCTCTGTTGTACCGAACAATAAGGGTCTTCCCGGTGTATCCATTCTTCCCACTTCCTGAACCAATTCGTATTCAACAAGCTTATTTACAGCAAAATCAGATTTTACACCTCTGATTCTTTCAATTTCAGATTTTGTTATAGGCTGCTTATATGCAATAATCGACAAAGTTTCCATTAAAACATCTGTTAAAACCTGCTTTCTAGGCTGCTTTGCAACTCTGATTAACGCCTCATACATTTCAGGCTTAGTACACATTTGGTACGCACCGTCTAATTCTATGATTTTTATTCCTCTTGAACTGTCGTTCATTTTCTCCTGCATTGATTTTACAATCTTCTTAACTTCGCCGGGCTTTAATTCTAAAGCCTTAGCTATTTTTGTAATTTCAACAGATTCACCCATTGTAAAAAGAATGGCCTCAATCTGTGCTTCGTAATTTATTTCCATATATTAAACCTGCCTAGTATATTATTCTATTGAATCAATATAAATATCGTCAAATGTTCTTTCCTGATGAACCTCAATCTGACCTATTTTAATTAATTCAAGCACCGCCAAAAATGAAACAATAACTTCCATCTTTGAACTTTGTTCTTCAAGCAACTGCTTAAAACTGCATCTCTTCTTTTTCTTAACCTTGTTTGCCACATAATCTATTTTTTCAGGAAGACTTACTTCTTCCATTTCGATTTTTCCAAAGGTGCTTCTAACCGGATCAATTTTATCCATCTGTCTTTTTAACACCATCTTAAAAATCTCATTTAATTTTTCAAGGTCCACGTCCTTAAGAAGATTATCTAAATCTACCGGAGGTGCATATTTTGCCACCTCGTCAGGAATTGTAGGTTCTTTATATAATGACTTTCCTGCATAAACCTGCATGTCGCGCAGTTCCACAGCCGCATACTTGTATACCTTATACTCAATCAGCTTTTCAACAAGTTCTGCTCTTGGATCAATCTCTTCACCATTCTCATCAACTTCTTTAGGAAGAAGCATCTTACTCTTAATATCAATAAGAGTTGCTGCCATTACAAGAAACTCACTTGCCAAATCCAAATCATCTTTAGGCATCTTGCTTACATAATCAAGATACTGTTCCGTAATTTCAACAATTGGAATGTCATATATATCTACTTTATTCTTTTCAATTAAATGTAATAATAAATCTAAAGGTCCTTCAAAAACCTGTAACTTAACTTCTAATTCCATAATTTTCTCTCTTCTTTTAGTACAATTTATGATTTTACAAAAAAAACCTGTTTTTTTCAATAGTTTTTAAGAATACTGTAATTGTAGTAATCGTAAGCCAAAAGATTTTATTGTATGAAAATAGTCCGCTTTTTCCACATTTGTAACACTTACTATGTCACTTTTTCCAATTGATTTGTCATTAAAATAATATTCAATATAGCCTACTTTTTGATTTTTCTTAACAGGAGCCTTCACTTTTTTATTTACAAATACCTTTTTTGTTACTTTTGAAAGGTCCCTTCCTTTTGTATCTACGTAAGAAAACCTGTTAGTTGAAATGTCAACTTTGTCTTTCTTTCCATTGGTTACTTTTATTTTCGTTTTATATCCGTCATTGTCAGTGTAAACCTTACAATTGGAAAATCCGTAGTTAATCAGTTTTTCTGATTCCTTAAATCTTATTTTATAATCAGGTGCAGCCATAACCACGGCAATTAACTGAACGCCATCCTTTTCTGCCACCGTTGACACACAATATTTTGCTTTTGAGGTGCTTCCTGTTTTAAGACCTTTTACATACTGATTGGTTTTTAAAAGCTTATTGGTATTAGACAGTACAAATTCTTTCTCTCCCGCCTTTGTCTTATGGGTTATTGACTCCATCCATATTGTCGAATACTTAAATATTTCAGGATATTTTTCAATTAACTCTCTGGACATTAAAGCCACATCCTTTGCAGTTGTATAATGGTCATCAGAATCCGTAAGCCCGCAGCAGTCAATAAAATGAGTGTTGTTCATTCCAAGACTTTTTGCTCTTTCGTTCATTTTCTTAACAAATGCTTCTTCCGAACCTGCAATCATTTCTGCCATTACAACAGAAGCATCATTTCCGGAAGCAATAATAATACACTTTATAAGTGTTTCCACAGTCTGGGTTTCTCCCTCTTCCAGAAAAACCTGAGAGCCTCCCATACTTTTGGCATAAGCACTTGTTGTTGCCACATCCGTAAGCTTTATTTTTCCACTATGTATTGCATCAAAAATAAGTACCAAAGTCATTATTTTGGTTATGCTTGCAGGACTAAGTTTTTCATTCTGATTGTTTTCATACAAAACCATTCCTGTACTGCTTTCCATTAATACGCATGATTTTGAATCAATATTAAGTTCATGACTTTCTTCGCCAAAAACAGGAACCTGCGATATTATTACAATTACCATTACTATTGCTATCATTTTTTTCATAACAAAAAAACTCCACTACATTTATTATATTGTAATGGAGAAAAAACATATATATTCATATTTTTTAAGTTTAAAATTCTTTTATTTAGAAGTTGTTTCTGCTTCCTTATTCTTCTTTGACTTTTTAGATTTCTTTGACTTTTTAGTTGCTTTCGCCTTTTTTGTTTCAGGTGGCGTATAATTAGGTGGTTTAATTTCATCTTCACTATAAGTAAACTCATCTGTTTGAGTTAAAATTACTCCATCTGCGTCCTGCTGGCATACAACTACTTTGTCGCCATATTTAATGTTACAGTCTCTTACCATTAACGTATTGTTATCAATAAAGTCTGTTTCCATTTCTTCATCGTTAATGTAAACCTTACTGTAAGTATTAAAATTTTCACCATAGAAAAATCCGTCTATAACATCATCTTCATATACCTGCTGTATGTTTGTTAACCTTGCCGGATGTATTCCTAGTTGCAAATCTGTTGCAACATAAGGATTTTCCTCGCCACTGGCATAATTATCACCATAAAGCATATCATATGCCAAATTTTTAAGGTTCTCCTTATAATCACTGTCCTTTCTATGGAACTGTGTATAGTTATTAATAACTCCGGCTGTCATCTTAAGCGGCTTTAAAATTCTTGACTCTAACTGATAAGCCTTAACCTTTTTGTTTTTGTAATAATCATTGTCAAAATTACTCCAAATAACATACTGAGTCTGATATACGTTCTTATTCTTTAGATTTTCGGCAGTTATACCGAGAGAAGGTAAATGGTCTCCGTACATAACAAGTATGGTTTCCTCTTTACGTTTCTTTAAAGCCTTAACAAGACTTCCTATAAACTTATCCATTTCCCTGGTCTGGTCGGCATAATATTCATATTCCTTTGTTAAGCTTTCGTCATCTAAACCTGTAACTTTGATTTTTGATTCGTAGCTGTCGTCAACACTATATGACCCATGTCCCTGAACTGAAATTGCATAAATAAAATCCTGCTCAGTTGTAAGATCAAGTGTATCCAAAATTTCATCTTTTAAGAACTTATCTTTCGCCCATCCTGTTGGAGTAAATTCTGTAACATTCATAGTTTCTATAGATGAAAATGTATCATAACCAAGGTTAGAAAATACCTTGTTTCTTCCATAAAATGTTGCTGTATTATTATGAATTGCGTGACATTTGTAACCGTATTCTTTTAAGTTATAGCAAATGCTTTCACTTGTATGATTTGTTAAAACAGTCTTAAATGGAAGTTCTCCTGAGCCAAAATCGTCAAGGTTCATTCCTGTCATTATTTCAAATTCAGTATTTACAGTTCCTGCTCCAACTACCGGAACAGTTAAATATCCACTTGGACACTCATTGTATAATTTTTCGAAATTAGGTACAGGATTATCTGAAAGCTTAATATTTGTCATATTATTAAGGTCAAAGAATGACTCTAACTGAAGAAAAATAATATTAGGTGTCTTCTCTGTTGCCTCCGTTGCCTGACTTTCTTCTTCATCAACAATCTTTTTAATTGAGCTTGCTGAATAATTTTTAGGCTTCTGTATTCCCGTATTTAAAACGCTGTTAGTAAAACAGTATGCAAAGCCATATTTAAAATAACTATCTCTTAAGTTTCCAAATTTCTTATTAATAAGACCTGAAGCAATTCCCAAATTAATTGCACCCATTCCAATAACCCATATTAAAACAATTGCAACTATGTTTCGTCCATACTTAATCTTATGGTCTACTTTTGGTGCCCTGAAAAACAGTAACACAAGAACTGCCAAAGCTGCTATTACTCCAATTATAACAAGAATAATCTGCCAAATAGAAAAATACTTGTCCATAATTGAAAAAGCACTGTCAATTAATCTGAAATCTGATGCAGTAAGTGGTGTTACCCTTGTTGCCACAAGCACACCGTTGGTAACTCCAAGTATTATCCACATTACTGAAATTACACTAATCCAAAAAATACGTTTTCTCAACAAAAGTGTAAAAGATAACGTCATCATAACTATAAATGCATTACATATGAACACATATGGAGAACCTATAAGAAAATAAACTCCATACATCTTTGAGTGATCAAAAGCTGCAATACCTGCAATCATTTCAACTATAAAGGTTAACACTAAGGCAACTACAATATACATATAAATTGTATGTTTATTATATGCTGTATGAAAAGAATCTTTTGTTTTTTTTACTTTTTTACTTAGCGTAGACCTTATTTTTTCATTATCTGTCATTTTTACTTTCCTCTATTAATAGTTTTATTGCCAAAACCGCTGCTCTGACAGCAATGTCAGTATCTAGACAGTCCGGTTCCTCATACCCTAATGCTTTTCTTTCCTGATTCCAAATAACATTGAAAACAGAACCACATCTTACCCCCAAAGAATCTGCAACAGTAAACAAAGCTGCTGATTCCATTTCACTTGCAAGTACACCTAACCTTTTCCAGGCTTCCCATTTGTTAAGTAGTTCATAAGAAACTGGCATTCTGTTAGGATTATGCTGTCCATAAAAAGAATCCTTACACTGAACAACTCCACAATGATATGGTTTATTTAACTCTTTGCACGCCTGGACCAACGCTGTAGCAACCTGAAAATCAGGTACTGCAGGATATTCTATTGGAGCATACTCCCTACTTGTACCCTCCATTCTTATTGCGCCTGTTGCTATAACCATATCACCTGACTTAACTTTAGTATTAATCCCTCCGCAAGTTCCTATTCTTACAAAAGTATGTGCGCCACAGGCCACTAATTCTTCCATTGCAATTGCTGCTGACGGGCCTCCTATTCCTGTAGATGTTACTGAAACTTTTTCTCCTAAAATAGTACCCGTATATGTTGTATATTCTCTATTTGATGTAACAAATTTAGGTTCATCAAAATATTTAGCAATCTCTTTACATCTTCCCGGGTCTCCCGGCAAAATAACATATTTTCCTATATCTTCACTTGAAAGTTTTATATGATATTGTTTTTCCATATTTCCTCCAATCTGCTTGTTCCCATAGCAATCTTGCACCCAAAATTGTCTGCAATTGTCTGACCTATGTCTGCAAAAGTATTCAACACGTGAAGATTCACTCCACTGTTTGCTTTTTTTCCATACATAAGAACCGGAATGTATTCTCTTGTGTGATCTGTTCCCTTAAAAGTCGGATCACATCCATGGTCTGCATTTATTATAAGCAAGTCGTCATCTCTAAGATTACTGATAATTTCAGGTAATCGGTTATCAAAATCCACGAGTCCCCTGCTGTACCCGTCCACATCTCTTCTGTGGCCCCATTTAGAGTCAAATTCTACAAGATTTGTAAAAATAAGTCCCTTGTCCATTTCATTCATAAACATTAAAGTCTTATCAACTCCGTCCATATTGTCGTCAATGTGAACTGCCTTATTTATTCCTTTTCCGCAGAAAATATCATTTATTTTTCCAACAGCCCATACATTAATATTATTCTTGTTTAAAACATCTAAAAGGTTACCATCTTCCGGTTCAACTGAAAAATCCTTTCTATTAGATGTTCTTGTATAAACTCCATTTTTGTCCACAAAAGGTCTTGCAATTACTCTCGCAACCTGATTTTTCCCAACAAGAATCTTTCGTGCAACCATACATATTCTGTACAATTCTTCAGGTGAGTACACATCTTCGTTGCAGGCAATTTGAAATACGCTGTCCGCTGAAGTATAAACAATAGGTTTCTTAGTCTTTTCATGTTCAACTCCATACTGTTTTATAACTTCTGTTCCTGAAGCCACTCCATTGTACAACACTCCCGGTATTCCTGACTCTTCAATAAATCTGTCTATTATCTCTTTAGGAAAACCATTAGGATAAGTTGGAAACTTCTGTTTAGTCCAAATGCCTGTCATTTCAAAATGACCAACTGTTGTATCCTTTCCGGCAGATACTTCCTTAGCCTTTCCATATATACCTACAGGCTCCAATTTCTTGGCAGAACCGGATATTATGTCATGGTCTGTAGCATCTGATTTCTTAATAGATTCTGCTATTCCATCAATGTTTCCAAGTCCTAATTTTCCCATATTAGGTAGATTATAATCTTTAATTGTTTCGAAAATGTGTCCTAATGTGTCCGCTCCCACATCTCCAAACAAATCTGCATCAGGCAATTCCCCAATGCCAACACTGTCAAGTATAATCCAAATCACTCTTTTAAACATACCACTTCCCCTTTCTACTTTTATTTTTCATTATTGTATAATTACAGATTAATAGAATCTTGCTGAACTATAATCCCATAAAATATTTCTGTTAAAATGCATTATACTATATTTTTTCATTTTCTACTATGTTTTATCATATTTATACCACATTTTCTGACCTTTTTCTTCTGCATTTATGTCCTTTTTATTGAAAAATAAGGCATTTATGTTATACTGTCCTATAGAAATTTATTGAACAAATATATATTTCTAATAGGGAAAAAGGAGACCAACTATGAGTAGCACATTTTTTAGAAAATTACCCACACCTTTGGAAATTAAAACTATGTACCCTGTTCCAGAGGCAGTTGAAAAACAGAAACAACTCAATGACGAAGAAATCAGAAAGATTTTTACAGGTGAAAGTGATAAATTTGCTGTAATAATCGGACCGTGTTCAGCAGATAATCAGGAAGCTGTTGAAGATTATGTTGGAAGACTTGCAAGAGTTCAGGAAGAAGTTAAAGATAAGCTTTTTATTATTCCTCGTGTTTACACTAACAAGCCTCGTACAACAGGTAAGGGTTACAAAGGTATGCTTCATCAGCCTGATCCTGAAAAGAAACCTGACTTACTTCAGGGTTTAATTACTATAAGACAGATGTTCTTAAAGATTATGGAAGATACAGGATTCCCTCTTGCAGATGAAATGCTTTATCCTGAGAATGCAAGATATTTTTCAGATTGTCTTTCATATGTGGCAGTTGGTGCAAGATCAGTTGAAGATCAGCAGCACAGACTTACAGCCAGCGGTATGGATATTCCTGTAGGCATGAAGAATCCTACAAGCGGAGACTTGTCAATCATGCTTAACTCTATTGAAGCAGCGCAGTCATCTCATTCATTCCTTTACAGAGGATGGGATGTTCAGACAACAGGTAACGATTTGGCACATGCAATTTTACGTGGTGCCGTTAATCAGTACGGACAGTGCATTCCTAACTACCATTATGAAGATATGGTTAACTTATACGAAATGTACAAAGATAAGGGATTTGCTAATCCTGCTTTAGTTATTGACTGTAACCATTCAAATTCAAACAAAAAATATATGGAGCAGATTCGTATTGCTAAGGAAATCATGCATAACCGTAAACATTCAAATGACTTAAAGGGCTTTGTAAAAGGCTTAATGATTGAAAGCTATATCGAAGGTGGCAACCAAAAAGTTGATGAACATATTTATGGTAAATCAATTACTGATCCATGCTTAGGATGGGATGACACTGAAAAATTATTACACATCATTGCTGAAGAAGCTTAAAGATGGTGTGAAATGTGTAATCAAATTACACTTATATAAATCTACATACCACACTAAAAAAGGAACAGTCTACGCTGTTCCTTTCTCACTACTTATAATATTCAATATTGTTTTCAATCATATCACATTACTTTAACTTTTCTTTTAAAGTAAATCTTATGCCTTCGGATGTGCCTTGGCATATACTTCTCGCACTCTTTTATTTCCGGATGTCATATAAATCTGTGTTGTTGATATATCAGAATGTCCAAGCATTTCTTGTACAGACTTTAAATCTGCCCCATTTTCAACTAAATGGGAAGCAAACGAATGTCTTAATGTATGTGGTGTCAATTCTGTCTCTATGCCCGCTTTTTTGCCATACATCTTGATTAATTTCCAAAAGCCCTGGCGACTCATTGCTCCACCCTGACAATTAGGGAACATTATAACGCTGTCTTCGTTATCTCCCAACAAATACTCTCTTCCATCTGTTATATATCTTACTAAAGCCTTCTTTGCATCCGAACCAAAAGGAACAATTCTCTCCTTCTTTCTATCGTGGCAAACCACATATTCCTGTGCCAGATTTACATCATCCATTTTCAGAGTTATTAATTCAGTAACTCTCATTCCTGTTGCATATAAAAGTTCCAACATAGCCTTATCTCTTAATTCCTTAGGCGAATTTTTAGATGGCTGTTCTAACAATGCATCTACCTGACTTACAGTTAAAATTTCAGGTACCTTCTTAATAATTTTAGGCGCCTTTAACCCCACTGAAGGATTGCTCTTCATAATTTCTTCATCATATAAATAAGCAAAAAATGCCTTAATTGATGCGACATTACGTGATATAGTTGTTGTGGCTCTTCCAATGTCACTTAAATGTTTTATGTATCCTTCTAAATCATGCTTAGTAATATTTTTAATTTCTTCTATACTGCCAATATTTAAATATTCAAAAAATTTTGTAAGATCTCTTTTGTATGAAATTTCAGTATTGCTTGAAGTATCCTTTTTAGTATGCAATTGTAAAATGAATTCTTCAATTATATTCTGCATCTTTTCTCACTATCCTCTGCTTTTAGCGTGATATACCTATTATATAAGGCTTTAAAGGGAAAATCAAACACATTTTTCTCTTAAAAAACTTGTTATTTTTAAGTAATACAATATATGTATTATTTTTTGCTTTTTCAATACCATATGTAGTTATTTTTCATAATAAAAAAATCAAAATATTTTCTAAAAAGCCTCCCATTATCACTGTAACAAAAACATACAGCACCTTTTTTCTAAGCTGCATTTCATTAAAGAGTGTTAAAATTATGGCTATTTTTGTTATTAGAATTATTATTCCACATATACAAATATAATTTTGGGTATAAACTATTATTGTAATTAAACCTGAAAAATATAACCCCTGAGCAAATAGGAGAAATGCCGCCACTACATTCTTATCTTTTATAATCATAAGTATTGAATAGAAAATTATATACTTTATCAAATATAAGATTACAAATATGAAATTTCCAATAAAATTATTTATTTTTATGTTATAAATATCTTCAAAAGAAAAATCTACACTTATTACATTAAAAACAATTGTTCCAACAATTATTCCAAGCAGAAAAGTGTAGATTTTAAAATTCTTCATAAATATATTCAATGTAAGTCACACATATTTTTTATAAATTCTATGTTTTATTTTATTATTTATTACAGTATTTATAATAATATGCCAAAATAGCAGCCATTGTCTTTACATCCTGAATTTCATTTGACATAACTTTTTCAATTAATTCTTCAATAGTGTATGCAACCAATTCAATATCTTCGTCCTCGTCAAAATTCTGATGCGATTTTTGTAAATCAAATGCCACATAAATATCTATTATTTCTCCTGAATAAGCAACAGCCGGAACTATTGTGTGGAGAAATTCCATTCTTCCCGGTTTGTAACCAGTCTCTTCTTCCAACTCTCTTGTTGCACATTCAAGAGTTGGTTCTTCCACAGTGTCCTTTGCTCCCGCAGGAATTTCAAGAGAAACTCTGTTCACAACATTTCTCCACTGCTTAACCATAAGAATCTTTCCATCATCCATTACAGGCACAATAGCTGCCGCACCCTTGTGGTTAAGAAAATCCCATGTTACATGATGACCTTTAGATGTTTGGATTTCATCCTGACAAAACTCAAGAATCTTTCCCTTATAAACAACTTCACGTCCTACTCTTTTAAAATTGCCAATATTGCTCATATTTATATTAGCCTCACTTTCTATATTTTTTAATATGCTTATTTAATGTTATTACATTTATTAAAGCATGCATCTGTTGCCTCAAAAATTGCTTTTCTAAATCCATTCTTTTCTAATTCGGCAACTCCTGCAATAGTTGTTCCGCCAGGTGAACATACCATATCCTTTAATTCTCCCGGATGCTTTCCTGTTTCAAGCATCAACTTAGCAGAACCTAAAACTGTCTGTGCAACAAATTCATAAGCATCCTTTCTAGGCAATCCGCATTTTACGGCACTGTCTGCCAATGCTTCAATGAACATAAACACATACGCCGGTGAACTTCCGCTAGCACAGACAACACTATTCATAAGTTTTTCGTCAACCTTCTTTGCTTTTCCTGTTGCCTCAAAAATCTTATTAATAACATCTATTTCATTTTCATCAAATTCATTTTCATCAAAACATACTCCCGTCATTCCTTCTCCAATCATAGCTGGAGTATTAGGCATGCTTCTTACAATTCTGCCGGCTTTTAATTTTTCTTTTAACTGAGTAATTGTAAATCCCGGTGCAAGAGAAATAATAACTTTATCATTGTCTAAACTGTCATTTATTTCATCTATAACTTTTTCAAACATTTGAGGCTTTATTGCCAAAATTATGTACTTTGACTTTTCAACCACTTCTGAATTAGACATGGCATAATTCACCTTTTCTTCTTCTGCCAATTTTTTCATTTTATCCACTGATTTTCTATGAAATATAATCTGGGAACCATCAAATGTTCTTTTTGCTCCCTTTAGCATAGCCGTTCCCATATTTCCCATACCAATAAAACCAATCATATCCATTTTGTATACCTCCATATTTTCACACATTTATCATAAAGATTAAGTTATCAAAAAATCTTTTGACACTGTAATATATTAAAGTATATCCCATTATAGAAAAAAAGAAAAGGTGTTATATATAACACTAAGTAATATATAACACCTATTATTTGTAGATTTATTTTGCGTAATCTATTGCTCTGGATTCCCTAACAACGTTAACCTTAATCTGTCCCGGATATTCTAACTCAGCTTCAATCTGTTTAGAAATATCTCTAGCCATTAACACCATATCGGCATCTGTAACCTTTTCAGGAATAACCATAACTCGAATCTCTCTACCTGCCTGAATGGCAAAAGATTTGTCCACTCCCTCGAATGAATTTGTAATATCTTCTAACTGTTTAAGTCTATTTGTGTATGTCTCAAGTGTTTCTCTTCTTGCACCTGGTCTTGCAGCAGAAATAGCATCTGCAGCCTGAACGATACATGCAATAAGATTTTCAGGTTCAACGTCACCATGGTGTGCTTCAACAGCATTAATAACAACTGCTGACTCTTTGTATTTTCTACATAAGTCTACACCAAGCTGAATATGTGTGCCTTCCATTTCATGGTCAACTGCTTTACCTATATCATGTAATAAACCTGCTCTCTTAGCAATTCTTACATCTAATCCCATCTCAGCCGCTAACAATCCTGAAAGATGTGCAACTTCAATTGAGTGTTTCAAAGCATTTTGTCCATAACTTGTTCTAAACTTCATCTTACCAAGAAGTTTTACAAGTTCAGGATGTATTCCATGTACACCTACCTCTAATGTTGCTGCTTCACCTTCTTCACGAATCATAGTCTCTACTTCTTTTCGAGCCTTATTTACCATTTCTTCTATTCTTGTTGGCTGGATTCGTCCGTCTACAATCAGCTTTTCAAGTGCAATTCTTGCAATCTCTCTTCTGATTGGATCAAATCCTGATAAAACAACAGCTTCCGGTGTATCATCGATAATCAAATCAACACCTGTAAGTGATTCAAGAGTTCTAATATTTCTTCCCTCTCTACCAATAATTCTACCTTTCATTTCATCATTAGGTAGTGAAACTACAGAAATAGTTGTTTCTGAAACATGATCAGTAGCACATTTCTGGATAGCATTTACTACTATCTCCTTAGCTTTCTTATCAGCTTCTTCCTTAGCTTGAGATTCTAATTCTTTCACTAATTTTGCAGTTTCAATTTTAACTTCTTCTTCAACAGTTTTCAACAAATATTCTTTTGCCTGTTCGGAGGTTAATCCAGAGATTCTTTCAAGTTCCTGTACGCGTTTTTCGCTTAATTCGTCTACTTTAGTCTGAGCTTCGGCTAACTTTTCTTCCTTATTCTTCAGACTGTTCTCTTTCTTTTCAAGAGACTCTGACTTTCTTTCAATAGCCTCTTCCTTGTTGAGAACTCTCTTTTCATATCGTTGTACTTCAGCTCTTCGTTCTTTGATTTCCTTATCAAGTTCGTTCTTTGCTTTAAGGTTCTCTTCCTTAGCTTCCAAAAGAGCTTCCTTCTTCTTAGCTTCAGCTGACTTTATTGCTTCATCAATAATCTCTCTAGCCTTCCCCTCTGCTGAACCTATCTTCTTCTCTACAACATTCTTTCTAACCTGTGTTGCGATAAAAGCGGAAATCAGTGCAACTACTATAGCCACTACAATCAATACAATAATCCAAGTAGTAGTATTCACAGGAGCACCTCCTTATTTAGTTTTCATTGTACAATACAACAAATCTATTTTACTTTATTAGTATACTTATGTCAAGTAAACCACTAATAGATTTTGAATAGATTCCAACAATATGTCGTGTAAAATAATGAGAAAACTAATACATATTGTAGCAATAATTCTTCTCACTGAAACCATTTAAGTCAAAGATTACTCAATCACTATAACGACTTAAATTTCATCATCAAATTGACTTTCCAAATGTTCAAAATACTCTGATAATTCATTCTTTATATCTGAATATTTATAGCCTTTTCCCATTAGATATTGATACAACTTCTGCAAATCCTTCCTGTCATCCAGATTATATCTTTTAGCTCTCTTATCAATAATCTTCTTTAAAGAGTCAACATCTGAATAATCAGTTGATTCAAAGCTTTCGCTAATTATATCCTTAGATATTCCCTTAATCATTAAATCCTGAGATATCTGTCTTCCGCTTCTGGTTTTACCCTTATACTCAATGTACATTGAAGCATATCTCTTGTCATTAATAATGTCGTACTTCTTAAGGAATTCAAGAATCCTCTTGATAACATCCTCAGGGTACATTCCCTGAATTAGTTTATCCTTAATCTGCTTTTCAGTCTTGAAAGTCTTATCAAGAATATATAAAGCTCTTTCTTTTCCACGCTCATATAATAGCTGTTTAATCTCATTATATGTTACTTTAGAAATTTCCTGATTACTTTCTAATTTAAACTTTCTAATATCACCCTTATACAGTAGAAACTTCTCTTCATTATCCAATACAACTTTGTTTCTGTTCTTATAAGGCTCTATCCGCACAACCCTAATCATAATCCCTTATTGCAATTCTATATTATTCTTCACCTACAGGCTGTTCTGCTTCTTCCTGCTGTGTTCCGTCAATGTTATAGAAATCTCTAACTTTCTGTTCAACTTCTTCCATTACTGCAGGATTCTCCATAAAGTACTTCTTGGCATTCTCACGTCCCTGACCAATCTTCTCATTATTATATGCATACCATGAACCACTCTTAATAACAACACCACAGTTAGCTGCCAAGTCAAGAATATCTCCTTCTCTTGATATACCCTTACCAAACATAATATCAAATTCAGCTTCCTTAAATGGTGGTGCAATCTTATTCTTAACAACCTTAACTCTTGCGCGGTTACCTACCATCTCGCCACCTGTCTTAAGTGTTTCAACTCTTCTAACATCCATTCTAACAGAAGCGTAGAATTTTAACGCTCTACCACCTGTAGTTGTTTCAGGGTTACCAAACATTACACCAATCTTCTCTCTTAACTGGTTAATAAAAATTACAGTACATCCTGTCTTGTTCATAATACCTGTTAATTTACGTAATGCCTGTGACATGAGACGTGCATGCTGTCCCATATGAGATTCACCCATTTCGCCGTCAATTTCGGCCTTAGGAACTAATGCTGCAACAGAGTCAACTACTATAATGTCAACTGCACCTGATCTTACCATTGTTTCAGTAATTTCAAGCGCCTGTTCTCCATAGTCAGGCTGTGAAATATATAAATTATCAATATCAACACCTATAGCCTTAGCATATACAGGATCAAGTGCATGTTCTGCATCAATAAAACCTGCAACTCCGCCTCTCTTCTGAACTTCCGCAATCATATGAAGAGCTACAGTAGTCTTACCACTTGATTCAGGTCCATAGATTTCAACTACTCTGCCC
The DNA here is from genome assembly GCF_025150745.1 of Eubacterium ventriosum. NCBI lineage: Bacteria > Bacillati > Bacillota > Clostridia > Eubacteriales > Eubacteriaceae > Eubacterium > Eubacterium ventriosum. The sequence continues at coordinate 1,810,839 of NZ_CP102282.1, read as the reverse complement.
TTAGGTATTCCTCCCATACCCAAAGCAAGATCCAAGCTTAAAGAACCTGTAGGAATAGTTTCCACATTCATAGACTTACCTGAATCTCCTAACTTCATAATTGAACCTTTACCATGCTGTCTTTCAATCTGCGCAATGGCTGCATCCAATGCTTTTAATTTATCTTCTTTATTCATCTCGTCGTCTTCCTCTCTTTTCGAACTTGTGTTCGTAATAATATTAATATAATATTTTAGTCCTGTCAATACCAACGGAAAATTTTTTATAGAACTTTCTGTGTAAATTAGCATTTATCGTACATTGCTTTAACCATAAGTACATCTTACTACTTGTTCATTCAATAAGCAACATAATAATTGAATTTTTATCATACATTTTTATAATTCTTGGGGATTTAATGTGATTTTTTAAAAATATTGATTAATCTTTTTCCATATTTTTCCTGTGGGTAAACATTTTATAGTTACGGCTTATTAAGTAACATTTTCATTCATAATAAAATTTAATGAAACAGAAAGATGAGGTAGCGAAAATGAAAGAGATTAATTACAAAGCTATAAGCAACAAAATCAGAAGGAAACGAGTTTCAATGGGACTTACCCAGGAATATCTTGCAACTGCCGCAGATGTAAATGTAAGCCATATAAGCAATATCGAAAACTGCCATAGCAAAGTATCACTTAACACGTTAGTTTACATATGTAAAGCCATGAACACAACCCTTGACTATGTTGTCAGCGAAGAATATTCTTCCGACAACGAATCACTTGACCAACAGATAATTTTAGAGCTAAAAAAATGTGATACTGTTTTAAAAGAAAAAATACTCAAAATAATAAAAGACCTACAATAATAGTTAATCTTTCATATAAGTATAACAAAGTTTCATTTAGATTTACTACATATGAAATAAAAAATAGGTTACACAAAATCAATGTAACCTATTTTCTATATTGTTCAATATTTTTGACATTATTTATCAAGCATTTTTTCAATTGTTGCAATCTTAGTGCAAACAATTAAAATCTTGCTAGCTTCAACCAATTCTTCAGGTGAAGGGAATGATGGAGCGATTCTAATATTTTTATCTTCAGGATCTTTTCCATAAGGATATGTTGCTCCTGCTCCTGTAAGTACCATTCCTGCTTCCTTACACATCTGAACAACCTTCTTAGCACAGCCTTCCATTACATCAAAAGAAATGAAATATCCACCCTTAGGGTTTGTCCATGTTGCAATGTCAGCCTCTTTTAATTCCTTGTCAAGCATTGTAATAACAGCCTGAAATTTAGGTCTGAGTTTTTCAGCATGTTTCATCATATGCTTTTTAACTCCATTAATATCTTTGAAGTATCTTACGTGTCTTAACTGATTGATTTTGTCATGACCAATTGTCTGAATAGTCATCTGCTTCTTAATAAATTCAATATTATTCTTTGAAGTTGCAAGTGCAGCCACACCGGAACCAGGGAATGTTACCTTAGATGTTGATGCAAATTCATAAACCATATCAGGATTTCCTGCCTTTTCACATTCTGAAAGAATATCTAGAATCTGATCCTGATTAGCCTCGTCATCGTATAAATGATGAATTCCATAAGCATTATCCCAATATATTCTAAAGTCTTCTGCTGCCGGCTTTAATGCAGCCATTCTCTTTACTACTTCATCTGAATAAGATGTTCCTGTAGGGTTAGCATATTTTGGAACACACCAAATGCCTTTTATTGCAGCATCCTTACTTACTAATTCTTCTACCATATCCATGTCAGGGCCATCTTCTAACAATGGAACATTAATCATTTCAATGCCAAACTGCTCTGTAACAGCAAAATGTCTGTCATATCCCGGAACAGGGCATAACCATTTGACTTTTTCAAGTTTACACCAAGGTGTAGAACCGTTAACTCCATGTGTGTATGAACGTGAAACTGTGTCATACATAATATTTAAACTTGCATTTCCATAAACAATAACGTTTTCAGGCTTAGTACCCATTATATCAGCCATTAACTTCTTTGCTTCAGGAATACCATCCATAACACCATAGTTTCTACAATCAAAACCGTTTTCACTCTTTAATTCTGACTTGCTGTTAAATACATCAAGCATATCCATTGATAAATCTAACTGGTCAGGTCCCGGTTTTCCTCTGGACATGTCAAGGCTAATATTTTTTGCACATATCTCCTTGTAAGCTTCCTTCTGCTTTAATAACTCTTCCTCTAACTGTTCTTTAGTCAAATCTCTGTACGCCAACATAACTTTCCTCCGTTATTTTTCATAGAATTAATTTTTCAAAACCTGAATATTCTTTGCCACATAATCAATCATAGAAATAATTGTAAGTGCAAGAGATATCCATATTAAAATCCAACCAATGATATCAAATGATTTAAGAGGGATATCAAGGATTAGGACAATAATCATTATCATCTGGAATGTTGTTTTAAATTTTCCCCACCATCCTGCGGCAAGAACAATTCCCTGATCTGCAGCTAATGTTCTAAAACCACTTATAAACAACTCTCTGCTTATAATTATAATAACAATCCATACCGGAATCTTGCTTCCGCAAAGACAGATAAGTGCTGCACTAACCAAAAGTTTATCTGCTAAAGGATCCATAAACTTTCCAAAATTAGTTACAAGATTATATTTTCTTGCAATCTTTCCATCAAGCATATCTGTTAAACTTGCAATAATAAAAACTCCAACTGCAATATAATTGTTGTAAGGTATAGTATTAACTAACATTAATACAACAAAAACAGGAATACATAGAATTCTAAATATTGTTAATTTGTTAGGTAAATTCATAAATTCCTCCATTCTATTCATCTAACTGACCAATAAGATCATAGTCATTAATACCTGTAACTTTAACTTTGACAAAATCACCTGTCATAAGTTCTTCGTCTGTAATTATGAAAATATTACTGTCAATGCCCGGAACATCCATATAAGTACGTCCCATATAAGCATTTTCACCGGATATTCTTCCTTCAATCATAGCTATGTATGTTTTTCCAATGTGTTTTTCTGAATTGTCAAACACAATATCCTGCTGTAATTCCATAATGTCATTACGTCTGTCTTCTTTTACTTCCTCATCAATCTGATTAGGCATGTTAGCTGCCGGAGTATTCTCCTCTGCTGAATAAGTAAACACTCCCAGACGTTCAAATTCCATCTCATTTACAAAATCAAGATTAATCTGGTGATCTTCTTCTGTTTCACCCGGGAATCCTGTTATTAATGTTGTTCTAAGAACAATATCAGGGATTCTCTTTCTAAGCTTTCCAATTATGTCACGCAAGTCTTTATTTGTTGTTCTTCTTCCCATCTTCTTTAAGATAGTATCGCTTGCATGCTGAATTGGTAAATCCAGATAATTACAAATCTTCTTTTCTGATGCTATAACATCAATTAATTCATCATATATTTCTTCCGGATAGCAATACAAAATTCTAATCCAGTAAATACCTGAAATCTTAGCTAATTCTTTTAAAAGAATATGAAGTGACTTCTTTCCGTAAATATCTTTTCCATACATTGTAGTTTCCTGTGCTACAAGAATAAGCTCCTTAACTCCCTGCTCGGCAAGTTTCTTTGCTTCATCTATCAAGTATTCCATCTTTACGCTTCTGTAATTTCCACGTACCTTTGGAATAATACAGTAAGTACAATGCTTGTCGCAACCTTCTGCAATCTTAAGATATGCATAACTGCCCATAGTTGAAAGATTACGTGGTGCATTAGCGGCCGCAAGGAAATCAACGTCCTTTAAATATTCTTTCTTCTTATGTTCTTTAAAATAATCATCAAGGGCACTTACAATGCTGTCAATTGCTGTTGTTCCAATGCAAATATCCACTTCCGGAATTTCTGTTTTAATTTCTTCATGATATCTCTGTGCAAGACATCCTGCCAAAACTAAAGCTTTACACTGTCCTTCTTCTTTATATCTTGCCATTTCAAAAATAGTCTCAATGCTTTCTTCCTTAGCATCCTTTATGAAACAACAACTATTTATAATGATAATATCTGCCTGTGTCTCATCATCAGTAAATTCATAGCCTGCCTTAGACAAAAGTCCTGACATATGTTCAGAATCTACTAAGTTCTTGTCACAGCCAAGAGATACAAATAAAATCTTCAAATACACACTCCTCTATAAGATTATAGAAAAAAAGTGTCACTACTGACACTTATTCTTCCTCATCATCTCCTAAAATCTTAATTTTAGAATTATAAAGCTCTTCTACAGCTATTGATAAAGGCTTCTTTCCCTCTGCTTTTTCAACTAAAGGTGCATCACCTGCAATAATCTGTCTGGCTCTCTTTGATGTAGCCATAACGATAGAATATCTGCTCTGTACTACCGGCTGTTCGCCATCTTCAACCTCACTGTTAGCTACTGCCATTAAATCTGAATATGATGGATGTAACATATTTATTCTCCTTTCGAAAACTTTAAAATATCATTTTTAATCTTATTAACACAATCAGAACCTATAAGTTCCGGATTATTGTCTGTTACAATGTCATTAATACGTGCTGCACAATCTGCAATCTCATCATTTATTACAAAATAATCATATTTATCAATAACACCTGTTTCTTCTGCAGCCTTGCTTAAACGCTTGTTAATAACTTCCATAGTCTCTGTCTGCCTTCCAACAAGTCTTTCTTTAAGTGTATCTGCATTAGGCGGTAAAACGAAAATCATAACTGCCTCAGGCATCATCTTCTTAACCTGAAGAGCACCCTGAGTTTCAATCTCAAGAATAACGTTATTACCTTCATTTATGTTCTTTTCAACAAAATCTCTTGGAGTTCCGTAATAATTACCTACATAATTAGCATACTCCAAAAGCTGATTATTCTTAATCATATCTTCAAACTTTTCAGTTGTAAGGAAATGATAATGTGTGCCGTCAACCTCGCCCTCTCTAGGACTTCTTGTTGTGGCTGAAATTGAAATCTTGTAATCTGAATAATTATCAAGAATATATTTTACAACTGTTCCTTTTCCAACTCCGGAAAAACCTGAAATAATTAATAACTTACCTTTTTTCATAATATGACCTACTCTATATTTTGAATTTGTTCCCTAACCTTCTCGATATCCGTCTTAAGTTCAATAGCCTTATCAGAAATCTCCTGGTCAGATGTTTTAGATAATGTAGTATTAGCTTCCCTGTTCATTTCCTGTGCTATAAAGTCCAATCTTCTTCCGATTGTTCCGCCATTAATTAACGCTTCCTTCATAGCCTTAATATGACTGTCAAGTCTTACAAGTTCTTCATCAACACAAACCTTGTCAGCAAACATTGTAACTTCCTGAGCAATTCTTGCTTCATCAATCTGAGTTTCTTCTAACAATTCATGAATCCTTGTTGTGATTTTCTCCTTGTATTCTTCAACAATAATCGGTGACTTTTCAGTAATAAACTGAACATTTAAAACCATACCGTCTAATTTCTTAATTAAATCTGTTTTCAGTCTTTCACCTTCAGCAATTCTTGTTTCAACAAGTCTCTCTGTTGCTCCGTCAATAGCCTTAATAACTAAAGACTTAATAATCTCTTCGTCATCAGCTTCATTCTCAATGGTTATAACATCAGGGCTTCTCATAATGTAACTTGTTCTTACATCATTCTCAATGCCAAGATCCTCACTTATTCTTGCATAACATTCAAAGTATTCCCTTGCAAGTGTAGGATTATATCTTACACATTCATTGCCCTCTCCCTGATTTTCATAAGTAATGAATACGTCAACTTTTCCTCTTTCAACATACTTCTTTAACTCATTTCTTATTTCACCTTCAAGAAAATTAAGCTTCTTAGGTAATTTAATGCCTAACTCTAAATATCTGTGATTAACAGACTTAATCTCTACAGTAACCTTTCTGTCGCCTTCAGAAACTTCAAATCTGCCAAATCCCGTCATACTTTTTAACATTTTCATCTCCCAGCCTTGGTATACATATGACAAATACAAGCCATTAAACGCTGTATACCTAAAGTCTTTAATAATTTATGACCTAGTCCTAGTCATAATTCACTTTATTATAATTCATGAAAGCCGTACCGTCAAGGTTGACTTAATAAAGAAATAATAATAAAATTCAACTAGCATTTTAAATAAGGAGAAATATTATGGCTTTTGACGGCGTTACAGTGGCTGCTCTTGTTAAAGAATTCAACACCACTTTAAAAGATGGAAGGATATATAAAATCGCACAGACAGAATCAGATGAGCTTATGCTTACATTTAAAGCTGACAAGTCTCAGTATAGAATGCTTCTTAGTGCTAACGCAAGCCTTCCTTTAATATATTTTACAAATAATAACAAACCAAGTCCAATGACAGCACCTAATTTCTGTATGTTACTTAGAAAACATATTAATAATGGAAGAATTGTCAGTATAACACAGCCTGGACTTGAGCGAATCGTTGATTTTGAAATTCAACATCTTGATGAACTTGGCGACATAAAAATCAAGCATCTTATAATTGAATTGATGGGTAAACACAGCAATATTATTTTTACGGACGACAACAATATGATAATCGACAGTATTAAACATATTACTTCTGTAATGAGTTCCGTAAGACAGGTATTGCCGGGTAAACCTTATTTTATTCCGGACACCATGGATAAACACAATCCAATGGAAGCTACAAGAGAATCTTTTATGGAAACTGTTTTTTCAAATGCTATGCCTGTTTCAAAAGCAATCTTTACATCTTATACAGGAATTAGTCCTGCCATAGCTGAAAGTCTTTGCTTTGAGAACAAACTTGATTCTTCAATGCCCGCCAATGTTTTGGCACACGGTGACCAGAATCTTATTTGGATGAGTTTTTATCAGTTAATTAACCGAATTAAAGATGGAAACTTCACTCCTTTAATATATGAGAAAAATGGCAAGCCTGAAGACTTTGGTGCTGTTCCACTTTCAATATATGGTGATTGCACTGTAACTAATTACGAAAGTATTAGTTTATTATTGGAAGACTTTTATTCCAAAAAGAATCTGTACACAAGAATGCGCCAGAAATCTTCCGACTTAAGACGTATTGTTTCCACTGCTCTTGAAAGAGACAGAAAGAAATACAATATTCAGCTTAAGCAGATGAAGGACACTGAGAAAAAAGATAAATACAAAGTATATGGCGAAATTCTCACTGCCTACGGATATTCAATTGAACCTGGTACCAAGAAATTTGAAACCGAGAATTTCTACACAGGAGAGCCTATTACAATTCCATTAGATGAAACATTATCTCCTATAGATAATGCCAAAAAGTTCTATGACAAGTATGCCAAGTTAAAGCGTACAGGGGATGCATTAATTGATATTATTAAGACAACTAAAGCATCAATTGATTATCTTGAAACAATCAACGTATCAATTGATATGGCAACAAGCGAGCATGACTTAAAGGCAATTCAGCAGGAACTTGTTCAGACAGGCTACATTAAACATAAGAAAACAAATAACAAAAAAGAAAAGAACCTTAGTAAGCCACTTCACTTCGTCTCCTCAGACGGCTTTGATATATTTGTTGGCAAAAACAATATTCAAAATGAAGAACTTACATTTAAAGTTGCCACAGGAAACGATTGGTGGTTCCATAGCAAAACTTTCCCCGGTTCACACGTTATTGTAAAAGCTAACAATAGTGAATTACCTGACAAAACTTTCGAGGAAGCTGCAAGACTTGCCGCTCATTTTTCAAAGGGACAGGCTCAGGACAAGGTTGAAATAGATTACATTCAAAAGAAACACATCAAAAAAGTTGCCGGTGCAATGCCCGGATTTGTAATCTATCACACCAACTACTCAATGAACATATCTCCTGACATAACAGGAATAAAAGAAATTTAATTACATTTAATAAAGGAGCAGATTCACATTGAACTGCTCCTTTTAAACATACCCTATTTTTAGTATAGACAATAGAACCTACATGAACCACTACTTTCAAATCATAATTAATTCTCTATTTTAAAATAAATTCCATCTGTGTTTCTTTTGGAACCATACCCATTTTTTCATAAAATCTGCGGGCTGTATCGTTGCCTTCCCAAACGTTAAGTGTAACTTCATAACAGCCCATTTTCTTTGCTTCTTCCTTAACATGCTCAAAAATCTTCTGCCCTACATGTTTTCCTCTAATATTTTGATCCACACACAAATCATCAATAAATAAAGAATCAAACGGCACCATATTAGTTGAAAATGGCTGTTTCTTCTTTATACAAAAAGCATATCCCATAACACTGTCATTCTCATCTACTGCCACATACACAGGTCTGTTAGCATCATTAAAAATTTCCATTAATTCCTCTTTTGTATATTTTGTTGTTCCACCAATAAAAATGTCCGGTCTGATTTTTGCATGTATATTTAAAACCTGTGTTAGTAATTTAATTACTGAATCTATATCTTTTTCTTCTGCTAATCTAATGTTCATTTATATTCTCCTTTGCTGTCATATAACATTTCTTCTTATATTTTTTATTAAATATATCCGTAATTATTATAGCAAATAAAATAAAAAAAGCACAGAAAAACATTATTGCTGCAAGCATGGCTCCCAATGGACAGATGTAAATTGACACTGCATCCATCCAACCTGAAACAATTCCCATACCTACGGCTGAGCCTATGCAAGCAATGACAAAGCCGGTTCTGCAGAAGAGAAACTCTAACAGGAACATATTTCATTTTTTAATTTTCGTGCTGCAGAATTAAGTGGATGCTGGCAATCATGTACAATACATACTTCTCTATTAGGAATTTTTTCTTTTAAAGAAATCTCAACAATTTCGTTTTTCTCAATACTTTCTCTTGCCATAGGTTCAGGAACAAATGCCATTCCTAAATCTGACTTTACCAAAGGAATAATCTGGTCTGTAGTTGCCACCTCAGTGTCAGGATTAAGTTCAATACCATATTTTAAAAATATCTTATTATAAAAATCGTATGTAGTAGTTTCCTGCCCCAAACTAATTAATGGATAGTCTTTAAGATTTTTTAAAGAAATATTGTCATCTTTTATATGCTCAAAATCAGTTCCTCCTATTAATATTTCCTTAAATGAACATAAGATTGTTTTTTCTAAAGGCGACTTAACCTTTACAGGTGTTGATACAACTGCAAAATCTATCTTGCCACTTTTCACAGCCTCAATTGCCTGTGGCGTTGAATGGTTATATATTTTTAGTCTTACTTTTGGATACATTTTGTGAAAGGATTTTAGAATATCTAATAAAAATATATTTAAGGCAGTTTCGCTTGCTCCAATAGAAATACTTCCCTGAAAAATTCCTTCATCGTCAGCCAGTTCTTCCTCTGCCTCTAAAAGTTGTGCCATAGCAATTGACACATGTTCATATAAACGCTTTCCTTCCTGTGTAAGCTGCACACCTCTGTTCGTTCTAACAAATAAAGTACTGTTAATCTGTTGTTCCAAACAATTCATTGCTCTTGTAACATTAGGCTGACTGTTACCTAATACCTGAGCTGCTCTTGTAAAATTCTCATATTTAGCAACATAATAAAAAATTTTATAATAATCTAAATTTACATTCATGGCATTCTCCTTGGTATATTAATTTCTTATTGCTATCATATCAATTATGATTTTTACTTATTTCTATAATCATAGTATAATCTAGCCGAATGAAATTTTCAAGAAAGGGTGTGAGTTGTATGAGAGAAGGAACAATTTTTCCAAGAGAAGAAAAAACAGAAGTGTTATTTCAGAAAATTCTTGATGATTCCTGGGCATGCGAAAAACTTCAGGAAACATTTTGCAATTATCTTTTTTGCGATGATGAAATCAATAGCTATTTATCTCCATTAGAATTCTCACAGGCATTATTCAATGCTTATCACAATAGAGATTTATCAGCCTTTTTGATGGCTATTTGTGAAAATACTATATTTGATTTACTTAGAAATTCATATCTGATTCCATATAGATTTAATGCTGACGGAATAGAAAATCCTGTAATTATGACCGACGATAATGGATTATTACTTCCAAAGTATAAATCAAAAGTTCACGAAAAAGACTACAATCATTTTCATGAAATATATAAAGAATTAAATAACAATAAAAAAATATATCTTGCAAAAGCATATAGCTATAATCATAAATACACTTCAGACAATATGGAAATGAAGCAGCAGATTCTTGAAAAAAATACAGGTATATTAATTATTAGAGAATTGCCTGACACTGTAACGGCTAACAAAACTGAAGCCGAAGCCTATTCAGCAGTTTGGGACTTAATGATTGAACTTGAAAAGAATCTCCCTATGGCATTTGTTTTTTATGGTCAGGACTCACTTGTGGAAAATAATAAAAGATATGATGAAATTGGAATATTTCTTCCAAATTCCATCTTTTTAAAACATTTAGAAAAACATGTAGCGAAAGCAGAGGCGATTATATATGCCAACAAATAATTACATTGATATTATGGAAAAAAACCATATGGAAATTCCATGGCATGATTATACCGGTGATGACAGTAATACATTAATTAAAGAGTCAGGTTTGATTGAAAAAGCATCTGTTATTGGCAGAGTTGGTTTAATTATGCTTTCCTGTGGCACAGGTGCATGGCGTGTAAGAACTTCAATGAACAAACTTTCAAAGGAACTTCATGTTACATGTACAGTTGATGTTGGACTTATGTCCATTGAATTTAACTGTTTTGATGGAAAAGACTGTGTTTCACAGTCTCTTAGTATAGCTAACACAGGGGTTAATACTTCAAAGCTTTACAGAATGGAACAATTTGTTGACAACTTTCCAAAGGAAGACGCCCATTTGACCGGTGAAGAAATTCACAAACGACTTGATGAAATAGAGAAAATTCATACATTGTATTCTCCTGTTAAATTAGGTCTTGCTGCAGCTTTTGCCTGTTGTGGTTTTACATTTCTTCTTGGAGGCGGGCCAATTGAAATGCTTTTTGCGTTTATTGCAGCCGGTGTTGGAAATATTGTCCGTACAAAGCTTATAAAACATCATTTTACATTATTTTTAAACATAGCAGCATCGATTTCAATCGCATGTTTGGTTTATGCCATTTGTTTTAATGTTGCTGAGTCTGTGCTTGGTATTGCCCATGTACATGAAGCCGGATATATATGCTCCATGTTATTTATAATTCCCGGCTTTCCATTTATAACAAGCGGTATTGACCTTGCTAAGCTAGATTTACGTTCAGGTCTTGAACGATTAACATACTCAATAATAATTATATTAGTAGCAACAATGTTTGCCTGGATTATGGCACTTCTGTTAAAGCTACAACCACAGGATTTCACAACAATACACATGAGTAAAATTTTACTATTAGTATTAAGAATAATAACAAGTTTTTGTGGTGTATTTGGTTTCTCAATTATGTTTAACAGTTCTATACCAATGGCTACAACAGCCGCCTGTATTGGTGCAGTTGCAAACACACTCCGTTTAGAACTTATAGATTTTACACACATGCCTTACTCTGTGGCAGCTTTTATTGGTGCCCTAACAGCCGGGCTTCTTGCTTCTTTCATAAAAAGCAATAATGGATATCCACGAATATCCCTTACCGTTCCTTCCATTGTAATTATGGTTCCGGGACTTTATTTATACAGAGCAATTTACAATTTTGGCATTATGTCACTTACGGAAGCTGTCTCATGGTTCTCATTAGCTATTATGATTATTATGGCTCTTCCATTAGGATTAATTTTTGCCAGAATATTAACTGATAAAACTTTCCGTTACTGCACGTAATGGTGTGTTTAAAACATAGATTGGCTTTTCCCTTTTTCAGTCAATGTTTTATTCACGCTTAAAAGAGAAAACACAGTTGTGAACAATGGTTCACAACTGTGTCAAAAATCTTTTTACCCCACTCTTGACAAAGAGCCCTTTTAAACATACCCTATTTTTATTTTAAGTTTATTCTATTATTTAGCTGTCAGCTGTTTTAAAACTTCATCTTTGTTACATGTAACTTTATCCAATAGTTTAGATAAAATATTGACATCAAAATTTTTGTTTTCAATCTGAATGTTATTAATTGTCACTGCTCCTTTTTGTACTTTCGCTCTTTCTTCAGAAGTAATCTTTTCAGGTTCACTTTCGTATGTTATATAGCTTTTTTCATCTATATTTTTAACTGTCTTTGGAATAAAAAGATTATCAATATGCTTTCTTAACTTTGCTTCCCAATTCAAACCTAAAGGTGTGTAAAGAAATGCTGATGTACAAATATTTTCACATCCGTCAACAATTCTAACGTTCTTCTTTAATGTAGCTACCCTTACAAGTGTTTTACCGTCTTTTGTATAAATGTTTCCATCTATTGACGTGTAATTCGGATCATTCTTTGAGACTTCAAAATCTTCAGCTTCCAAATGTTGAATTAATTCAATATTCAAATCTGTTGTAAATGTTATTTTTCCTGCATTGCAAACTGAAATCCAATGTGCTTTGTCTACAGTAATATTTCCCGGAATTTCCACATTGATTTTTGTTTTATCGCTATCAAATGCTGCCACTCCCATTGCTTTTACACTGTTTGGAATTTTAACATTCTTAATATTTGTTGTTTGAAAAGCAGAATTTCCTATAGTTTGAACATTATTACCAAGTTTTACCTTTTCAAGTTTTTTGCATTTATAAAATGCCTGTTTTTCAATAACTTTAACACTATTTGGAATTTCTATTTTCTTGATATTATTGCAATTCCAAAATGCAAAACCTTTTATTTCATTAACCTTTTTTCCTATGTTCACTTTTTTAAGTTTCTTACAGTAAGCAAAAGTTCCCGTTTCAATTTTCTTCACTTTATTCGGTATATTTACGCTAGTTACTTTCGTATGACTAAACGCATATTTTCCAATTTTCTTTACGTCTTTTCCAATTACAACTTTCTTCAATTTTTTACAATCTGAAAAAGCATACTTTGGAATTGATGTAATGCCATTTTTTATAACAACCTTTTTAATTTTTTTGTTTTCTTTAAAAGTCATTTTCTTTGGCATTTCACCTTTTCCTGAAACTGTAAGTGTACCTTTGTCTAATTTGTAAGTAACCTTTGTTTTTGTTGCAGCATTTACATCTTTAACCGGATTCACTGAAATAACAGTAAATGCTAACAGCAATCCAAAGCACAAACTTTTAAAAATGTTTTTCATAAGCAATACCTCCTTCGTATCCTATTTTTATTTTAAGTTGTTTTCTGTCCCTTTACTTTTGTGAAAAGAAAAGCTTTCTTTCCGACCTTTACCTTTTTATTAAGCTTTACTTTTTTCAATTTTTTATCTCCGCAAAAAGCTCTTCTTTCGATACTAGTTACAGATTTCATATTAACTTTCTTTAAATTTACGCAATTTTCAAATGTTGCAAACTGTATAGTTTTAACCTTTTTAGGTACATTAACAGTTTTTAAACTATAATTTTTTCTGAAGGCTTTCTTTCCAATATTCTTTAATGATTTTGGAAGATTATATTTTTCCATCATTGTATTCCAGCAAAACGCTTCATCTCCTATACTTATTAACTTCTTTGAAAACTTAACACTCTTCAACATGTCACAAGCTGCAAAAGCTCCTGTTTCAATTTTTCGTACAGTATTAGGCATAACAATCTTCTTAATGTTTGTTTCTCCTGCAAAAGCCCCTTCACCTATGACTTTGACACCATTTGGAATTTTAACAATTTCGCTGTTTCCTGTATATTCAACTAATTTTTTATTTTCAATAAAAAAATCTCCAAATTTTTTCATTTCAGACGACACAGTTATTTTATTATTTTTTAAGTTCTTACAATATTCTTTCAAATTCCCCTGAATTGCTTTTGATGTATTTATAGCTCTTAATTTTTTAAGTTTTCTTAAGTCAGTTGTTTTTATTTCTGCATAGCTTCCTGTTAATGACATCCTTGTAATTTTCCTGCATTCACTAAATAATCCCTTTGGTATATTTTTAACTCCCGCAAGTTCTAAAACTCTCAAATCACCAGCAGATATAAATGTTTTGTCTGTCACTTCTACTTCCTTGCAATTCCCCGTTATCTTTTTTACATAAAGTGAAAACGCATCATCACCTATCTTTTTTAAAGTGGATGGTAGTTTTAAAACCGTGATTGATGAATCTAGTAATGCACTATCATCAAGAATCTCAAGTCCTTCATTTAAAACTAATTCCTTTGTTCTTGTGGGGATTGCATAACTTTCTAACTCCTTCACCGTTGATGATAGAACAATCTTTCTTGCACAAAATTTATCAGTAAGCAAAATATAATTATCATCTTCAAATGCATATGTACTTTTATCATTGTAAATTTCATTATTTTTAAATGCATATGTAGCAATCTTTGTTACTCCTTCAGGTATGTAAACAGTATCATCATTACCTTTGTACTGCTTTAAGACACCATTCTCAATTACGAAATCACTATCTTTTGTTTCTGCATTAACTACAAGCGTACCTAATGATAATGTAAGTAAAGTAAGCAACACCAATCCTATTCTTTTAATATTTCCTTTCATTTTTTGCACCTCCATTCTTTAATAATTGTACGAATAATTTTCCAATTTTATTGCATGATTTTTAAAAATACTTGAATGCAAAACTAACTTCTGGTTTGCTTTTTCTGTTTTCTTTTTGCAGAACTAACTTCTGGCTTCGCCATTTTTTTCCTATTTAACTGTTGTTTTTTCTCATTCTCAACTCTATAATTAAGTTAAATCAATGGATTTTTGAGCATACTAATCAGGCTCCCGGAAATCATGGTGCAAGAGTAACTTCTGGATGCCTGTGGATTCGGTTATCCTTTTCGTATCCTCCTGCCTGTTTTTTACTTCAATAGATCAGGCTTCAGGTGGACCTCATCCGGCAGGATGATTTCCAGCCCAAGCTTTTCCATTGCATTTTTATCAAATGACTTCAAGGCCTTATTTATTGGTGTCTCACCATTAAATTTTGGTCTTGATGTGTTATTGATATGATTTATCATTAACTGAACCTTTTCCTGTGTAAGTTCATCAAATGATGTTTTCTTTGGCAATACATATCTTATGTATTCATGATTCTTTTCCAGTTCACCTTTTTGTTCTGAATGTCTTGCCTCACAATAGTATAATCTTGTTCTTTTTTCTCCGTTTATTCCTTTTTCGAACTTTTCAGGATCTGCAAACTCACTACCATTATCCGTTAGAATAACCGGAAACAATTCCTTAAATTCTTCTATTCCTATTGTTTCTTCGATGTAGTCAATCACTCTTACTGTGTTTGACATTTCCTTACTGTCTATTAGAAATGCCAACATCAGATTGTTCTCCGGCCACAGAAATGTCTGTAGTAGTTTTCCGCCTTTTATACCTTCCACTGTGTCCATCTGGACTATTCTTATTCCTGGATGATCTTCAATATATTTCAAAAAATCATTATGTCTATGACCTATTTTCTTCCTTGGACTGACCTTTGGTGTTTCCTCATGTTTTGTCCTTTTCTTATATCTTACAGTTCTGTGCATGTCTATGTTTCTTGCCGATAAATAACATTTATCAATATATTCATATACCGTTCTCATGCTACATGGAATTTCTTCTTTATGATTCTCATATGTATGTGCTATTGGCTGTCCTTTTTTTATTAACGGACTTATTAGTTCATCCAGTTCTATCAGTTCTGCCTTTGTCATGTCTATTCCTTCTCTTGAACTTTTTAATGTTTCAAGATACTCGTGATGTGCACAATTAGCATTATACAGATATTTGTCATATCTGCATGTGGCAGATTTATCACATGCATTGCAAACATATGGTGCCTTGTGTTCTATTGGACAAACATATGGTTTATATGCATCACATAGGGTCATACATTTGTAGCATTTCTTACATTGGATTCTACAATGATATCCTTTTTTCTTGTTACACAGGTTTCTTTTTTTACACGTGTCTTTATATTTACAGTCATTTACTCTGTTGTAATTTCCTGCTGTTTTTGTTCTCTCTTTAAAATACCTATGCTTTCTTATTTCTTTGGATATGGTGTCCGGTGAACAACCAATAACGTCGGCAATTGCTGCAAAGCTTAAATGATTTTTTAATCCTAATTGAATCTCCTGTCTGTTTTCCCAGGTTAAGTGTTGTCCTTTTTTTCTTTTCTCAGGCATTTTTCCTCCAATCTCAGGAGGATACATTCCTATTATATCATTGCAGGACTAACTTATGGGTTGATTGTAAAAAACAGAACTTCGAGATTCATTTAAGGTGATTTTTAAAAATCTTTTTACCCCCACTCTTGGCAAAGAGCCCTTTTAAACATACCCTATTTTTATTTTAAATTGTTTTCTGTCCCTTTACTTTTGTGAAAAGAAAAGCTTTCTTTCCGACCTTTACCTTTTTATTAAGCTTTACTTTTTTCAATTTTTTATCTCCGCAAAAAGCTCTTCTTTCGATACTAGTTACAGATTTCATATTAACTTTCTTTAAATTTACGCAATTTTCAAATGTTGCAAACTGTATAGTTTTAACCTTTTTAGGTACATTAACAGTTTTTAAGCTGTAGTTCCATCTAAATGCACATTTACCTATACTCTTTACTGTTTTTGGAAGATTATACTTTTTCATCCTTGTACAATTACTAAATGCATAGTCTCCAATCTTTGTAAGTTTCTTAGAAAATTTAATCTCAATAAGTCTTTCACATGAATCGAAAGCTTCTTTTCCAATTGTTCTTACAGTATTAGGCATTACGATTTTTCTAATTTTATTTTCACCACGAAAAACTATATCATCTATAACTTTAACTCCTTTTGGAATTTTAACAACTTCACTATTTCCTGTGTACTCAATGAGTTTTTTATTTTCGATAAGAAACTTTCCAAATTTCTTCATTTCAGATGACACGGTTATTTTATTATTTTTTAATTTCTTACAATACTCTTTCAAATTTCCCTGAATTGCTTTTGATGTATTTACAGCTCTTAAATTTTTAAGTTTTCTTAAGTCAGTTGCTTTTATTTCTGCATAGTTTCCTGTTAATGACATCATTGTTATTTTCCTGCATTCACTAAATAATCCCCTTGGTATATTTTTAACTCCCGCAAGTTCTAAAACTCTCAAATTCTTTGTATAACTAAAAGCTCTGTCTGCTAATTCTACTTCTTTACAATTTCCTGTTATCTTTTTTACAGTAAGTGAAAACGCATCATTACCTATCTTTTTTAATGTAGACGGTATCTCTAATGTAGTGGCTGATACATTGTATAAAGCTGCATCATCAAGAATTTCCAGTCCTTCGTTCAAAACCAACTCTTCTGTATTCCGAGGAATAGCAAAACTTTCTATTTCTTTTACAGTTGATGATAGAACTATTTTTCTTGCATAGAATTTATCTTTAAGCATAAAACTGTTATCTCTTTCAGTCATATCTCCACTGTACATACCCCATTTTTCATAGTCACTATATTCTCTTTTAAATGCATCTGAAGTAATTTTTGTTACTCCCTCCGGTATGTAAACAGTATCATCATTACCTTTGTACTGCTTTAAGACACCATTCTCAATTACAAAATCACTATCTTTTGTTTCTGCATTAACTACAAGCGTACCTAATGATAATGTAAGTAAAGTAAGTAACACCAATCCTATTCTTTTAATATTTCCTTTCATTTTTTGCACCTCCATTCTTTAATAATTGTACGAATAATTTTCCAATTTTATTGCATGATTTTAAAAATTATTCGTACAATTTAAAATCAAATGCTAATATTATGGTAAATAATTTCTTTTTCATTTCGCACCTCCTATTTTCACTGTTTTCGTCACCAATTTAGCTTTCTTATTAAATACAACGAACCAGAATGAAAAAAGTGACAATTTATTTTAAATTTTTTCAAAAAATTTTTTTAATAAAAAACTCCTCGGATTTTTTAACTTATCCGAAGAGTCATTTCTATGCTTTAATCTACACTTTTAACACTATTAGCAATTTTTATAACTTCATCTTTATTAACGTTAATGCAAATAATACTTATAACACTTTCATCCTGCCTCCACACTATAGATATTACTTTATCATTTTTCTTTTCATTCACTAACGCTTTATGTCCGTTAATATCTACATATGATTTTTGTGTATTTTCGGTATCTATTCCTATATCTCCTCCTTCAATTGATTTTTGTTTGAAAGATATCATATCTGCGTCTTTATAATAATCAGCACTCCATCCTGCTTCATCCTTATTCATATTTGTCATCTTAAACCCTTTCGGCAGATATGTGATTTCATATTCCTTGCTTAACTTTATTGTAAACCTGTCATCTGATACATTTTTAACATCTTCTACTTTTTCTCCCGGATATTTTCCAATGTCAGTATGGTCATTATATGTTTTCATAAAAAATTCCAAGGTTTTCTCTTTCATTGCCGGCACTGATACAACTGAGACGTTGAAAATTAACAAAAGTACTCCAAGAGCTGTTGCTGTTCTATATACTTTTAATTTAAAGCTCAATGATTTAATTTTCTTTTTGTGCAGCTGCTTTTTGCTGATTTTTTCAAATTCTTTTATTTGCTGTTTTGTTGGAGCATACTCATCTGATTTGTTTAATTCTTCTGTCTCTTTTAATATCTTTCGTCCTTCTTCTTCCTGATACTCTGACAACATTGTTTTAAGTACGCTATCCATCATTTCATCATTTATTTGTCTTTTCTTCATGCCTTATACCTCCCCATTAAATATTTTTAGAAGTTTTTCTCTCGCTCTTCTAATATAAGAATTAACATTGCTTTCCTTAATCCCTGTTATTTTGGAAATTTCTTTTGAGGACATTTCCATTGTGTAGCGATAAGTTAGAAGCTCCTTGTCTCTTTCTGACATTTTCAAAAGAGCATTGCTTAAATCAATATACATTTCACTTTTTTCAAATTCATTAATATGTCCTTTTTCTGACATATTAGTATTGCTAACCTGTTCTTCTGTGACGTATTCATCTAAATACTTTGATTTAATTTTGTTCTTCCTTAAATAGTCTATACAAACGCTTCTAATAGTTATAACGAAATAATAAGACCTTGCGTGACAATTTAATTTATTTATTTTTTCAAAATTCTGAATTATTTTTATAAAAGCCTCATTTACCATATCATTTGCAGTGTGATAATCACCTATTATATAGTAGGCTTTTTTCCTCATTATTCGGTTATACTTCTTATACCAATCTGAAAGTATACTTTTCTTATCTTCATTCTCTATGTCTTCGATTATTGCAAGCATAATCTCCCTCCATTTTTCATATGTGTCTTTTATATCTTTTGTTATCTTTGTACATTCTAGCAAAATTCCATACCATATTCAATCCTAACGTTTATCTACCAAATACAATATAAAATATTATTTCAATCCAATTTCAAATATGTGTAAAGATTTTTAATTAATAGGATTTTTTAGTTAGTCAAAAAAAGAGCTGCTACCTTAAGTAACAACTCTTTTTATTCTTTAATTCAATTATCTGATTAGTTTTATCCAATTAAATCATCATATAACTGCTGATATTTCTTTGCTGATGTTTTCCATGAGAAGTCAACTGACATTGCTCTTTCAACCATCTTATTCCAATCACGTTTCTTGTCATAATATACGTGTTCAGCGTATCTTACTGTACCCATCATTTCGTGAGCATTGTAATTGCAGAATGAGAAACCTGTTCCTGTGTTCTCATATTCGTTATATGGTTCTACTGTATCCTTTAATCCACCTGTCTCTCTTACTATAGGTAATGTACCATATCTTAAACTCATAAGCTGGCTTAAGCCACATGGTTCAAATAATGATGGCATTAAGAATGCATCACAGGCTGCGTATACTTTGTGTGAACGTTCTTCTGAATAGTAAATGTTAGCTGATACGCTCTTGCCATATTTCCAGTCAAAGTGTCTGAACATATTTTCATAACGTTCTTCACCTGTTCCTAATATAACAAACTGAACTGCATCCTGACACATTTCATCCATTACACATGAGATAAGGTCAAATCCCTTCTGGTCTGTAAGTCGGCTTACAATACCAATCATCATCTTCTTTGGATTAACTTCCAATCCTAATTCTTTCTGAAGTGCTGTTTTGTTTTTAACCTTTTCTTTTCTGAAATTAGCCTTTGAGAAATTCTTGTCAATGTACTTGTCTGTAGCCGGATTGTATTCATCGTAATCAATACCGTTAACAATACCTCTCAGGCAATTAGATCTTGCTCTAAGTAATCCGTCTAATCCTTCTCCAAAGAATGGTGTCTTAATCTCTTCTGCGTATGTATCACTAACTGTAGTTACCATATCAGCGTAAACTATACCACCCTTTAAGTAGTTACCATTGTCATAATCTTTAAGCTTATCAGATGTAAAATAGTAATCTGACAATCCTGCAATATCCTTGATAGTGTCAATGTCCCATACTCCCTGGAATTTAAGATTGTGAATAGTCATTATAGTCTTAATTCCCTGATAGAACTCTCCGCTTGCGAAACTGTCTTTTAAGTATACAGGAATTAAACCTGTATGCCAGTCATGGCAATGTATTACGTCCGGTCTGAAATCTATAACTGGCAAAGCTGAAAGGACTGCTCTTGAAAAGAATGCAAACTTCTCTAAGTCATATCTTGCATCACTGTATGGCTTTTCTCCGCCGAAGTAATATTCATTATCAATAAAATAAATCTTTACTCCTTCGTATTCAAGTTCCATAATTCCAACATACTGTTTTCTCCAACATAAGTCCATATAAAAATGGTCAATGTATGTCATCTGGTCTTTCCATTTCTGGTCAATGCACATATATTTAGGAATAATAACACGTACATCATATTCTTCTTTGTCAAAACTCTTAGGCAATGAACCAACTACGTCTGCCAACCCCCCTGTCTTAATAAAAGGTACGCATTCTGACGCTGCAAATAATATTTTTTTCATATATTTTTCCTCCAAGTCGTCTCTTTTTTGGATTTTGTTTCTTACGTATATAATACTAGAAAATCAGCTTAAATTAAAGTGCTAATTATCTGCATTTGTATTCTAATCTGATTTTATCTGCAATTAATGCAATAAATTCTGAATTTGTAGGCTTTCCTTTCTCTGCATTTATTGTATAACCGAACAATTCGTCTATTGTGTCCATTTTTCCTCTGTTCCATGCCACCTCAATTGCATGTCTTATTGCACGCTCTACCCTGCTTGATGTTGTCTGGAATGTTTTTGCAATTGTAGGATACAAAATCTTTGTAATGGAATTAAGCATTTCAGGATCATTGACCGACATAATAATTGCTTCTCTTAAATACTGGTAACCTTTAATATGAGCCGGCACACCTACGTCGTGGATTATGTTTGTTACATCACTTTCAATGTTTCTGTCCATAAATTTCTTCTTGTCCTCGTAGGCTGCAACAAACTTCTTGTTATCAGGCAAACGTTTGTTATAACTTTTTGCTGTTTTTACCCTTTCAACTATCATTTCTGTTTCAAAAGGTTTAAGCATATAATAACCTGCCCCATAACCGAAAGCATCCTGAATTACTGTTTCATTGCTTATTGCTGATGTAATTATAAAAAAAGGAAGCTTTATAATTGAACCGTCCTTATGTATCTTGTTCATTAATGATAATCCGTCCATCTTTGGCATTATCAAATCCAAGACCACAACATCAGGATTGGTTTTCTTTATTATATCAAAAGCCTCCTCGCCATTTTTTGCTTTTCCGACTATGTTAATTTCCTCGTCCCTCTCTAATTCATTACAAATAGTCTCTACTATCTTCTCATTATCATCTACCACTGCCACACTAATTTTATTCATACTATCCTCCTGTCAATTTCTTTTATTATTTTAATCTGCATAACTATATAACTTTCAACAACAGTACTGTTATATTTTGTTGACAGAGAAGATTATAGTTTGAATTTTCCCGTTATTCAACTTAAAGAAATCGCATAAAATACCATTATTCGACAATGTGGTTTACATATATTTTTTTATGTAACAATAATAGATAGTTTTATCTGTTTTTTTCAAAAATTCAGGTCGATAAAACACTTTTTGCGTCGGCAAAAAATTAATTTATGTAAACAATCATTTTTTCTTTTTCTGACAATTCTATTTCATATCCGTCACGGATTTCATAATAAACTTTTGGTCTTAATTTTGTTCCGTTAACTTTTGTTCCATTGGTTGAATCGTAATCTGCGATTCTGTATTTACCATCCTTATATGAAATAATTACGTGAATCTTTGAAATATAAGTCTCAGGTATTGTAATATCCGCATTTTCACGTCCGATTACAAAAGGACTTTTGTTTATTACAAACTTCTGATTATTGTATATGATTAAGGCTTCTCCCTGATTTACAACAGGTTTTTCTGCTCTTTTAGACTGAATTGTGTTGCCAAAATTTCTTGTTGCATCAGAATTAGGATTTGTCATTCTCTTCTTGCGAAGTTCCAAATTAGCCTCTGTAAAAGGATTAATTACTAATCCGTTAAGTTCTTCACAATCGTTCATATAAGTGTATGCTGCTGAAGCAGACATTCTTATAAGTGAAAAATTATCCATATATTCTACAGGTATCTGTTCAAATGTTGTAAAAACAGGCATTAATCTTGTTCTTTTGCCATCTTTTACAACATCAGGTTTAAGAGATGCATTTTCAATAAATTCACCCATAATCTGACAGTCACTGTAATCAACTTTTGCAGCAACAATTACTTCACATTGCTGGAAAAGTTCTATAATATCTCTTTTTTTAATCTTTTTCTCAGGTTTCTTATTGTATTTCTTTATTAATTCTTCTATTTCATGTGCTAAATCTGCATTACTTCTTGCCATAAATTCCTCCTGTAACTTCTCTTACTTAAATATCATAGAAGTTTTTTTCATATTCTCTACATTAAATATTAGTATACTACATTTTTCTACTTATTTCTTGATTTTTTTGCGAATTCTTTTTTCACTATTATAAGGCACTATTATAATCTATTTACAAGTTCCTTTTATTCTATTCATTTACTTATATGGACATTCTATTTTTATCTGATTTTTTATTATTCCTTTTTCCTCCTATTTTTCCGCCAGTTACATTTTTAAAGCAGAATTAATCTGCCTTTTTTTGTAATTTCAGATTTAAAAATCATCTATTACAAAAAATAGCTTTGCCAAACGCAAAGCTATAATCAATTTATATTTTTATATACTTTTCAACATATTTTCAGCTAATATACCATATCCTCTTGTTGGATCATTTATCATAACATGAGTTACCGCTCCTATTACTTTTCCATTTTGAATTATTGGACTGCCACTCATTCCCTGAACAATTCCTCCTGTTTTATTTAGCAGTCTCTTATCTGTTATTTTTATTACCATATTCTTTTCTTTTGCATTGGCATATATATTCTCTATTTCTATTTTATAAATATTTACTTTTCCATCTGCTATAAACTGTATAGATGCCTCACCTTTTTTTATTTCAGATTGTAGCCCTATTTCTTTTTCAGATATGTTATATCCTGATATAATTTTCTTATCCATATTTCCATACAAACCGCATACACAGTTTTTTGTAATATCGCCAATAATGTTTTTATTATTGTATTCTATTGAGCCACATAAACCTCCTGGTTTTCCAGACTCTCCTTTTCTAATTCCCCATATATTTGCCTTAAATATTGTTCCATTATTAGAGGACAGCAATTCTCCTGTATCAATATCACTTATCCCATGTCCTAAAGCACAATATTTATTATCCTTTGTTATAAATGTAACAGTTCCTATTCCCTGAGAATCATCTCTAACCCAAATTCCTAACATATAATTTCCATTTTTATCAGACACAGGCTTAATAGATATCTTTTTTGTAATATTATTATTTTTTACTGTTAATGTTACTATTTTTTCTTTGTTTTCATTTATAAGATATGACAATTGAGACTTATTACTTACTGTTTTTCCATTAAATTCCGTAATATAGTCCCCTTTTTTCACAAGACCTTTTGCAGGACATAATTTTTCGCCATTTTTTGATATAACCTGACCTTCGTCTATAATCATTACTCCTTGAGTTTTCAGATACAGGCCCACCGGCAAACCTACAGGGTAAACTTTTCTTTTATCTACTACTTTTACTTTTGTATTTTTGATTGGAACTATGCCAAACATTTTGTATTTCCCGCTATATTCACCTTTTTCTCCTGAGTATATAGTATTTTTTCCATTCAGCCTTATACTTGTTTTATTTTCAACATTTAGTGAAACAGGCATGGAAAAATTATATTTGGTACTGGTATTTGTATTTATAAATATTGTATTAGGCAATCTATCCTTAACATACATAACTGTAGATACTACAATTATTACAATTGCTGTCAAAATGGATGTAATTAAAAAGTTCCTATATTTTTGTTTGTTCATTTCCATACCCCTTTCGATTATTTTTGTGAAAAAATAGAAGGAAGACTTTTGTCCTCCTTCTTAATATGTGTAATATTCTTTAATTAAAACAAGTTACTTTTTGTTCTATCTGCCATATCTTTCATTTCAGTTGCATGAATAAGTCCGGCCTCTGTTATTCCACTGCCTCCATTTATTCTTACAAGTTCTTCTATTGACTGTTGTCTTGTAAGTTTCTTAATTGATGTTGTTGTAGAATTTTCATCTGCTGTCTTTTTAATTAAATAATGACTATCCGCCATTGCAGCAATCTGTGACAAATGTGAAATACATATAACCTGATGATTTCTGCTGATTTTAGCCATTTTTTCTGCCACTTTCATAGCCGTCTGACCACTTATTCCAGTATCAATTTCATCAAAAATCAATGTGTCAATATCGTCTTCTGTTGCAAGAATTGACTTAATAGCAAGCATAATTCTTGATAACTCACCACCTGATGCAACCTTTGCCAATGGTTTAACAGATTCTCCCGGATTAGTTGAAATCATAAATTCAACATTATCAAATCCGTTTTCTCCAATGCTTTCTTTTCTTGTAATCTGAATTTCAAATTCAACAGCAATAAAATTAAGATCAACCAAAGCCTGTTTTACAAGAACTTCCAGCTCCTTTGCAGCTTTTTTTCTTTGTTCAGATAACTTTGTGCAGAGATTATTTAATGTTCCTTCCAATTCTGAAATCTGATTTTTAACGCTTTCCATTTCATCTGTCATATTGTTAAGTTTTTCCAGATATTCTTCTTTTTCTTCTTTATATCTAAGAATCTCTTCTATACTATTACCATATTTTAATTTTAAATGATTAATAACATCAAGTCTTTCTTCAACTTCCCTAACATATTCAGGATTAAAATCCATTCCACTGTTATAATCATAAATCTGAGACGTAAGCTCTCTGCAAAGATTATCAATATCATATAGTTCTGTCTGGAACTGGCTTATTTTTTCATCCATTCCCTTAATACTATTAATATCCATTACAGCCTTATTAATTATATCCCCAAGACCGCCTGCTGTTTCATAACTTAAGGCGTTGTAAATTTCTGACAACGCTGAAACTATTTCCTTGCTATTAGATAACTTCTTAAATTCTTCTTCTACCTGAACATCTTCTTCCGGTTTAAGATTAGCTGATTCAATTTCATTAACTTCATATTCAGCAAACTCAATCTCTCTTGCTTTTTGACCTTCATCAATATTAAATTCTTCTAATTTTTTTATTAATTTTGTATATTTACTATACTCTTCCTTAATCTGTTCTTTTAATTCTAATATGGAATCCTTTGCAAATTTATCCAAAATATCTAAATGATTTTTTGTATATAATAATGACTGATGATCGTGCTGACCATGTATGTCAATTAATAAAGACATTACATTTTTTAATGTTTTGATATTTACAGTTTCCCCATTTATTTTAGAAATACTTCTTCCTTCTGAAATCTTTCTTGTGACTGTAACAATATTGTCCTCTTCCATATAAATATCATATTTTTTCAATTGTTTTGCGCAATTTTCGCTAACTGAAAAAGTTAATTCAACCAAAGAATAATCTGTGCCTTTTCTAATCATATCTTTAGAAGCCTTATTGCCTAAAGCAATGTTTACAGAGCCAAGTATAAGTGACTTTCCTGCACCGGTTTCACCTGTTAAAACGATTAAACCTTTTTCAAAGTCCACATCTACCTCTTCTATTAAAGCCAAATTCTTTACGTGTAAATTTAAAAGCATGTTTTCCTCCTTTCTATATTTTAGATAATTGTATATTTCCAATCACCCAGAGAAAATTTCATTGCAAACACGTTGATTTTATCGCTTTGCACTATACTCGCAAAATTTCAAAAATCTGCCTATTGTTTGCTACTGAATTTTTCTCTGGGTGATTGTATTAATTATCTTTTTTACTATATTATAATGTCAAAAAGTCTTGTCCCACCTGC
This sequence comes from Eubacterium ventriosum, assembly GCF_025150745.1. Taxonomy (NCBI): domain Bacteria; kingdom Bacillati; phylum Bacillota; class Clostridia; order Eubacteriales; family Eubacteriaceae; genus Eubacterium; species Eubacterium ventriosum. The sequence continues at coordinate 1,784,356 of NZ_CP102282.1, read as the reverse complement.
GCTTGCACAATGTTGGGGAAATGACCTTGTGACACGTAACAAGCCGTGTAATCGTTTTTAGCGTATGAAACTTTCTATATGTTCCTTAACCCTATCTGTCTCTTCAGCATGTTTTACCACACACATTATTGTGTCATCTCCGGCAATACAGCCTAAAATTTCTTTAATCTGCATTGCGTCAAGTGCTGCAGCCACTGCCATTGCCATTCCTGACACTGTTTTTACTACAAGTATATTTCCTGCCGTATCCATTGTTATAATTCCATCATTTAAGACACGCATATACTTGCTATTTGATACTATATCTGAACTGCTCTGTACTGCATATTTCTGCTTACCGCCTTTTGTGGCTATTTTTGTAAGATTAAGCTCTCTTATGTCTCTTGATATTGTGGCCTGGGTTACATTAAAACCATTTTCAACAAGCTTTGCTGCCAACTCTTCCTGAGTTTCAATATCATAATTGGTTATTAATTCTATTATTTTTCGCTGTCTTTTTGTTTTCATGGCATATCTCCTAATCACCAAGCTTATCCTTTATTACCTGAAGAAAGCTTCCTTCGTCAAGCTTAGCTATCTCTGTGGTTTCAACTGCTTCATATATTCTGATTCTATCTTCTGAAACTATGTTAAATATTCCATCACCGTCAAATGCTATCTTTCTGTTTTCTTCATTAGGCGTTCTTGACGGTCCGATTATAACCTCTATTTCATCATTTCTTGACAGAAGAATACTTCTTGTTCCAATTGAATGAGGACATATAGGTGTAAGAATAATCATATGTGAATCAGGTCTTGCCACAGGACCTCCTGCTGAAAGATTATAAGCAGTTGAACCTGTTGGTGTTGACAATATTATTCCATCTGCCTGAAACTTTCCAAGAAGTTGACCGTTAACGTACACATCAAAATTGGAAATAGCCATATCGCCACCTCTATGTATTACAATATCATTAAGCACGTTAGACTTGTACACAACTTCGTTGTTTCTTATAACCTGACCGCACAACATCATTCTTGACTCAACATTAAATCTGTCATTTAAAAGTCTGTCAATTGAGCCTTCCATTTCTTCCGGTGAAATTTCTGCAAGGAAACCTAAAGTTCCCTTATTTACGCCAATAAAAATCACATCAAGTTTCTCTAAGTCTTTAGCCGCATGAAGTAATGTCCCATCGCCACCTATTGTTATAACACATTCAAGATTTCCCGGAACCTGCTCCTCTAAAATAACCCGATACTGTCCTGTAGCTGTGTCCACGTTATTTAAAACCACGCAATTGCCACCTTTTTTTATAATATAATCTGATATTTTATTTGCAATGCTGTTTTTTTCATCTTTATAGCTGTTTGTAATTATGCAAAAATTTTTCATCCAAAAACTCCAATATTCAAAAATTATAATTATAAACTTAATCTAAGCCAGTCTAAATCTAACTGTTTTCCTGCTTCTTTTTATCAAGTGTTACATGTGAATCTTCAACAACTTTAACAGGGTCAACACATATCTCATCTACAACCGGTTCTTCACCATTGTTCTGCAAATATAATAAATATTCAATATTGCCCTCCGGTCCCTTAACAGGTGAATAGTCAAGATTTAAAATCTTAAATCCTATGGACATTGCATATTCTATTACTTTTTCAATAACCTGAACGTGAACCTTCTTATCTCTTACAACACCTTTTTTACCTACATTCTCTCTTCCTGCTTCAAACTGTGGCTTAATAAGACATACTATCTGACCATTTTCTTTTAAAAGATTCTTAACAGGTAATAAAACCTTAGTTAATGATATAAATGAAACATCAATTGAAGCAAAATCAAGTACATCATCAATTTGGTCAGGTGTTACATATCTAATATTAGTTCTATCCATACAGATTACTCTGTCATCCTGTACAAGTTTCCAAGCAAGCTGACCATGACCCACATCAACAGAATAAACTTTTACCGCACCATTCTGTAACATACAGTCAGTAAAACCACCTGTTGAAGCTCCAACATCCATGCATGTTTTTCCTTCTATCTTCACTCCGAAAACATCCATGGCTTTCTCTAATTTTAAGCCACCACGGCTAACGTATTTCAGTGTCTTTCCTCTAACTTCAATATTTACTTTTTCGTCGAAAGTTGTTCCCGCCTTATCCTCGCGTTCATTATCAACGAAAACTATACCACTCATTATTATGGCCTTGGCTTTCTCTCTTGAAGGAGCCAAACCTCTTTTTACTAATAAAACATCTAATCTTTCTTTCATCTTGTCAGTTCCATTACCTTTTCGTATATATTTTTATAGCTTATTCCTATTTCTTCCCTAAGCAAAGCCACGTTACCCTGTTCCACAAACCTGTCATCAATTGCCATAACCTGAACATCTGCATCAATTCCACTTTCCAATATGAAAGTTTCAACGCTTTCTCCAAAACCGCCTTTTTTAATTCCTTCTTCCACAACAATTATATGTTTGTGATTTTCAGCAACCCTTTTAATAAGTTCAGTATCCATAGGTTTAATAAAAACAGGATTGACAAATGCAGGATGTACATTCTCTTTCTCAAGCATATCTATTGCCTTATAGGTTTCCTCAACCATTGAGCCTACAGCTATAATTGCCACATTACCACCTGCATTGTTGCCATCTTTACTGCCTTCTTTTAATATCTGACCTTTTCCATACTGCAAATTAATGTCTTCCTTAATTTCAGGAAAAGCAACACCTCTTGCAAATCTGATTGCTATTGGCCCGTCAAAATGTTCAGCAAACTTCATTGCCTCTTTTAATTCTTTAATTCCTGACGGTGCAATTATTGTCATATTAGGCATTGCTGACAGAAATGACATATCAAAAATGCCCTGATGGGTTTCGCCGTCACTACCAACCAGACCTGCCCTGTCAAAAATCAATGTTACCGGAAGTTTCTGTATACATACATCGTGTAAAATCTGATCATATGCTCTCTGATAGAACGATGAATATATTGACACCACAGGCTTGTATCCGGATACTGCAAGTCCTGCTGCAAAAGTTACTGCGTGTTCTTCTGCTATTCCCACATCGAAAAATCTGTCAGGGAATTCTTTCTGGAATCTTGATAATCCTGTTCCATCAGGCATTGCCGCTGTTATTGCAAGAATTCTGTCATTTGTCTTTGCCATTTTAACCAATGTTTTTGAGAAAACATCTGTATATGACATCATTCCGTTAGTTACTGTTTCAAGGCCTGTACTTATGTCAAAAGGATTAACTCCGTGATACTTAGAAGGATTATTCTCTGCAGGTTCATAACCCTTGCCCTTCTTTGTTCTTACACAAATAATAATCGGTCTGTTAATCTTTAATGCCTCTTTAAAAATATCTATCATTTCAGGAATATTATGGCCGTCAACAGGCCCAATAGATGTTATTCCCAAATCTTCAAACAATCCCTGACTAATAAACAGATTCTTAATATGGTCCTTTGTTCTTTTTACACTTTTTACAAGGCTTGAACCAAATTTGGGGATTCTGCTAAGTGATGTTTCTACATCACTTTTAAAGTCATTGTATTGTTCACTTGCTCTTAACTTATTAAGATAATTAGACATACCACCAACATTCTTTGATATTGACATTTTATTGTCATTTATAATAATAAGCATGTTTCGTTTTAAATCTGCCGCATTGTTAATTGCTTCTAATGCCATACCACCGCTTAAAGCTCCGTCGCCTATTACTGCAACTATCTTTTCATCTGTTTCATTTAGTTCAGCTGCAGTTGCCATACCAAGGGCAGCAGAAATGGATGTTGAACTATGACCTGTATCAAAGCTGTCACATAGACTTTCATGTCTTTTCGGAAAACCACTTAATCCGTTTAACTGTCGCAAAGATTCAAACTCGTCCTTACGACCTGTTAAAATCTTATGTGTATATGCCTGATGTCCAACATCCCATACAATCTTATCCTTAGGGAAATCAAGCACTGCATGCAAAGCTATTGTTAAATCAACAGTACCTAAGTTAGAAGCAAGATGTCCCCCTGTCTTACTTACTGAATCAATAAGAAACTCTCTTATTTCTTCTGCAAGTTTTGGATAATCTTTTTTATCTATATTTTTAATATCATTTGGTTTATTAATTTTTTCTAAAAGTTCACTCATTTATTTCACTCTGTTAATTAATTTTATAATTAAATTTTTAAGGAATTCACTATCTTCCCCAAGACTTTCAAGTAAATTAACCGCCTTTTCTGAGTAATCTTCAACTAGCCTTTTTGATTCATCTATTCCTTTTAAAGTAACATATGTAGTCTTATTGTTCTTTTCATCACTAAGAACCGGCTTTCCAAGTTCTTCCAATGTTCCTGTTACATCAAGAATATCATCCTGAATTTGGAATGCTATACCTACATTAGTTGCTATTTCCTCCACTGTTTCAACAGCCTGCTCATCTACTCCTGCCAGAATGGCTCCAACCATCATTGCCCCCTCGATTAATGCTGCTGTCTTAAGCTTGTGAATAAAATTAATTGTATCTATGTCTTTTTCTTTATTTTCGTTTATTACATCAACAGTCTGACCGCCAATCATTCCGTAGATTCCTGCCTTGTAAGCAAGAATATTCATGGCAAGTGCTGCTCTTTGAGGATATTTACTCTTTAGTATTGCCATACTCATAGTTTCGTATGCCATATTAAGAAGTCCATCCCCTGCAAGAATCCCTATATCTTCGCCATATACGGCGTGTGTAGTCTTCTTGCCTCTTCTATACATATCATTATCCATTGCCGGCAAATCATCATGTACTAATGAATATGTATGAATCATTTCCATTGCTGCCATAAACGGATATGCCTCTTTTTCATCTCCGCCAAACAATCTTAATGTTTCCAAAACAAGCATTGGTCTTAATCTTTTTCCACCTGCCTTAAGACTGTAATTCATTGCTTCAATTATAATCTTCTGCAGTCCTTCTTCCTTAGGACAATAATCGTATACAATCTTTTCAACGTATGCCGTTCTTTCCTTTAATTCTGTATCAAAATTATTCATTTATATTTCCCTCTTCAATAATTTTAATCTGCTTTTCTATTTTTTCAATCTGGTTGTTACAATCCTGTACCAAACTAAGCCCTTTATTATATAATTCAAATGACTGTTCTAATGTTATTCTGTCTGACTGCATTTTTGAAATTATATCTTCAAGCTGTTCAAAATTATCTTCTATGCCGACATTTTCTGTATTATTCATATTATTTTCCGTATTATTTTCTTCTATAATACCTGTAACATTATTTTCAGTATTATTCTCCATTATTTTCTCCCTGAACTTCCAATACACTTGCTTTTATTTTTCCGTCTGAAATTGTCAGATTAATATTATCTCCTTTTTTAAGTTGTTCCACTGTTTTAATTGATTCTCCTGAATCATTTGCAACATAGGCAAAGCCTTTTGAAATCTTATTAAGTGGAGATAATCCGTTAAGTCTTACTGCGTATATCTGAAGCATATGTTTTCTACTATCCAAAATAGTATGAAAACAATCTGTAAGATGCATCTGCAAGTCAGATATATATTGCTTTCTTGTAAGTAACATATTCTTAGGACTATACATCTGAATACTATTTTCCAGATTCTTAGTAAGTAATTTGTATTTTTCAATAAAATGTTTTTCGTAAGTTGTAAGCATCTTTCTATAATTCTGCAACTTATTTTCAAATTCCATATAATCAAACACTGCCAATTCTGCCGCTGCCGACGGAGTAGGTGCTCTTCTGTCCGAAACATAATCTGCTATTGTTGTATCTGTTTCATGTCCTACTGCAGATATAATAGGGGTATTGCAATTAAAAATGGCTTCTGCCACAATCTTTTCATTAAAAGCCCACAAATCCTCTATAGAGCCACCACCACGGCCTACAATAATGGTGTCAAGATTCATTGAGTCAAGACATCTTATTCCGTTAACAATGTCTTTTGCTGCATCAGCCCCCTGCACAAGGCATGGATACAAATAAAGTTGCACATACGGATTACGTCTGGTTGTTATATTAATAATATCTTGTATTGCCGCACCTGTCTGTGCTGTACATATTCCAATTCTTGTAGCATATCTTGGAATAGGTTTCTTATACATAGGATCAAAAAGTCCCATTTCTTCAAGTTCAACTTTTAATTGCTCAAATCTTTGATAAAGTAACCCTGCCCCTTCTAATATAATCTCCTTAGCATATATCTGGTACTTTCCATCTCTTTCATAAACACTTACGCTGCCAAGGACAACAACCTTCTGACCTTCTTCCATCTTAAATTTAAGTCCTGACCTGTTACCTGCAAACATAATTGCGGATATAACTCCGGTTCTATCCTTTAACGTAAAATAAATATGTCCCGATGTGTGATATTTGCAGTTACTTACCTCGCCTTTTATATAGATATTATTTAAGGCAAAGTCCTGATTAAACATTCTTTTTATATAATTGTTTACCTGTCCTACAGTATATATGGATGCCATATTAACTCCTAAAATAACTTTGCAAGTACACCGTTAACAAATGAAGGTGAATCATCTGTTCCATATTTCTTAGCAAGTTCAATGGCTTGATCAACAGCAACTTTTTCAGGAATGTCTTCATCAATCTTCATTTCATAATAAGCAAGTCTTAATATTGTAAGATCTACTTTTGACATTCTATCTGTTGTCCACTTTACAGCAGCCTTATTGATTGCTTCATCTATTTCGTCTATCTTTTCTGCTATTGCATCAACTCTGTTAGAAATAAATTTTCTGTCTTCTTCTGATACTTCAGGTGTTTCCTCCCAAAACAAATCATACTGTTTCGGCATTTCTGATCTATTGTGAAAATCATTACAATATAATAACTTAAATGTATTCTCTCTTAATTTAACTCTGTTCATATTTCCTCCTAAAATTGCTAGTATTCCTATGATGTCAAAAAGGGTGTCTGTTACAGACACCCTAAAAAATAACTTGTTTAGTTAGTTGCTACGCTTGCAATGTTCACATTAACATTGGCAACTTCCATACCTGTCATGTTTTCTACTGTTGTTTTAACCTTGTCCTGAACCTTCTTTGATATTGTAACTATATTCTCATTAATTCTAAGAATAATTGATAAATCTACCATTACTGTATTATCTACAACGTCAACTCTAACGCCTTTAGATAATTTCTTCATTCCAAGTTTTGAAACAAGCTCTGCTGTGATGTTTCCAGCCATAGCCACAACACCATCAACCTCCATTGCTGCCATCGCTGAAATAACAGCAAGTACATCATTACTAATCTGAACTTCTCCTAAGTCAGAATTGTCATGTTCAATATAAGTAGTTCTCTGAGATTCCATATTGACCTCCTAATGCGTATTCTTGTGATTATTATACCATCATTGATGTCATTTTACAACTGACTAAATTATTGTATTTAGTTTATTGCCAGTCTATGTCAGGAACCTTTACCACTACCGTTTTAGTCTTAATGGCAGTGTCCGCCACACTTGCTGCAATCTCCACCGCACTGAAGCGACTTGCCGGCTTTTTTATCTTTAACCATGCTTCTAATTATTAAAGCTACTATAATTGCTAATACTATTAGTACAATGATTGTTCCCATATCATTCGCCTCCATTTTTCTTTTCAAACGCAAAGTTGATAGCAAGATTTTCTTGCCCATAAAATCTTGCTATCCTGCTTGGCTATATATTAACATTTAGAAGTTTTCCTTGCAGTAGTTAGTATACCCTAACCTCTGTTCTATGTCAATAACTTTTTTCTTTATTTTGGTTATTTTATAATTTTTTATTTAATTTGAATATTTATATAATAAATGGTATAATATGGTTTACGTATATGTTAACGGCCTTAGGTTTCACAGCACCGGTTCTTTCCGGTTACTTAGTTGGAATTATTTTAAATTTAAAAGAATTAAGTTAGGATGGTAATAATATGACACATAGTAACGAATCAGCAGAAAATTATTTAGAGACAATCTTGATGTTAAGTCAGAAGCTTCCTGTTGTAAGATCAGTAGATATAGCAAACGAGTTAGGATATAAGAAATCAAGTATTAGTATTGCAATGAAGAATTTAAAAGCTAAGAATCAGATTACAGTAACCGATGCTGGATTTATCTATCTTACAGATGAAGGCAAAAAAATTGCTGAAATGATTTATGAACGTCATCGTTTCATAACAGCTTTTTTAACAAGCCTTGGGGTTGATGAGAAAATTGCTGCGGAAGATGCATGTAGAATTGAGCATGTAATAAGCGAAGAAAGTTTTGCAGCTTTAAAGGAACATATTAAATTATAATTTTAATATTAACGCCGCACCAAATGGTGCGGCTTTTCTTATTGGTTGTTTGTTGGTGTAATTGTTATGTTCTTTGCTGCTATTCCCGTTTTTCTCTTTACCACATTTTCAATTTGAGCTTTCTTTGTTTCATCCATCTCAGCATCATTTACAATAACATCCACCTGTTTGTCTGTAATCGTTACAAGCACATCCTCAAAACCTTTTGCCTTTAATAACGTTTCCACTGTATTTTCCATATCTGTAGTTTTTGTAAGTTCAGTCATTGAGGTTACTGCTTTCTTTTTTTGATTCTCCTCCAAGCCCTTATTGTTAATCACTTCCAATAAAGTTTCCTTATTTTTTGAACGTGTCTGTTCCCTGTTTAATCTTGCCTGAACCATATAACTGCTTACTGATGTGCCATTAGTTAATATTGCAGCTCCCGGCTCTTTGGTTTCTTCCTGATTAGTACCATCGTTTTTTTCATTTTCACCATTTACATCATCCCCCGAATTTTCAGCACTACTGTCCAAACCTTCACCGTCCAGACTTTTTATTTCACCGTTTTCATCTGAAATATTATCCTGTGAATAAACACTGTCATATGTATTATTGTTTGCCTCTTTCGTCTTTTCCTTCTTTGACAGATTATCCGTATAATTCAAATACCCTGCAACTGCAATCAGAACAGCCAGCGCCGTAACAATAATCTGATTCTTTTTTAATATTTTTTTCATTGGACATCCCTCCTAATCAACTTCTAATACTGATATTTTATGTATCGGAACATCAAATAATGCCGATAACATATTAATAATTTGTCCCTTCTTTTTTTCATCCGAAATACCTTTTGCCGTAATTGCTATACCCTCAACTTTTGGATAAAGTTCCTTAACTATATAAGGCTCTTCTCCGTTATTCCCTGAAAATATGACTGTTGACTTTTTAGATGAAGCATTTATGTTATCTCTATTTTCATTTTTTTCCTTTCCTGACGAATCTTCCACATCCTCCTGTAATATTTTTTCGCTGCCTGATTTAAAAGATATTACAACGGAAACTTTAGATATACCATTAATATTCTCTAAAAGTTTTTCAACTTTATTTTCCATATCAGTTTCGTAATTGTTTGACGTTGTTTTGGTTTTAACATTGCTGTCCGGCACTTTTTTATCTTTTATATTTTCAAAATATGATGCACCTACAAGCATTATTCCTGCCAATGCCAAAAGAAGTATTTTTTCTTTTCCGATTTTACTAATGTTCTTAATTTCCGGCATTTTCTTTATATCCATTGCTCACCCTTTCATAAACCTTATTTTCAAGACTCTCCCTGTTATTTTCAAAAGTATAATTTTCTTCTTTTAAACTGCCATGAGTGTAGTTTTTAATTATTTGCTCAATGTCACCACTGTTGTTTTTTATATTAATAATGGGATTAACGATTAGTGCAAGCAAAACTATACCTGCAAAAAGTTTTATATATTTCTTACTGCTGCTTTCCGGAAATATATTTAAAACAAGGGAAATTACCAGTGAAAAAATACATATATTTTTTATATATTGATACAAAAATTCCATTTACTATTCCTTTTTTATTATGATTAGAGCTTCAAAATGTTAAAATTTGATTCCATTATGTTTTTACATTAGTTGTCATACATATAATTGCAATGCTTATTACAAAAAGAAAACCACTGCTTATTACAACTCTTATAAGAAGCCTTATGCCCTTACAAAGGCAGTTAAGGCTTTCAATTATTCGTCTATCTGCAACGGGCTGGATTATTGCCGTAAAAATCTGAATCGACGCTGAATATATTTGAAGTTTCATATATGGAACAAAGCAAATCAATATTATCATTATGATTCCAAATGTTCCGATGCAGTTTTTAATTAAATTAGCTGAACCTAAAAGCATTCCCGTAACCGCATCAGCCCCATCGCCTATAACCGGCAAGGTTCCGATAAACTTCTTTATTGTAGTGTTTTTTGCCATATCAACTGAGGGCAAAATTAATCCCTGAATAATATTTAGCCCGGTTACTATTCCCACCATTGTCTTATTTACAAAATTTATAAAATTCTCTATTACGTGGGTTGTTCCCGACAAAAAATCTTCTCTGGAAATATTATTAACCAGACTTATTGCCATGTATATTTTTATTGCAGGCAATGTTATTTTCAAAAAAACGAACTGGCAAACCTCAATAATCACAAGTGTTAACTGATAAAAACCGGCCGCTGCCGCCTGTCCCACTATTGCCACCGACAAAAAATACGCCGGAATTATTCCGCCAACAAACTTTAATAATAGCTTCACTAATTGGGCAGCTATAATTGAAAACTCCTCAAACATAGTTACCATTATTGCAACTGTAACCATATAACATATATAAAAGCCTGTATCGCTAATGCCATTCTTTGAAAACACATTTGCAAAGTTTGTAAAAAAAGAAGCAATAATTGTAATCAAAAGCAGATTAACAAGAGTTTTTTCGATTAGACTTACATCCCCTATTGTTTTTTCATAGGCAGTTCTTCCTATCTCCTTTAAAACAAGAAGCACATCTCCGTCCCTTAACTTTTTTAATATATATTTGTAATCAATGTTATCATACCCCTGAGTTTTAAGAATTTTTCCGCTGTCTTCCAAGTCAAAATCATCAATTGTTATAATCTCTTCCGAAATCACTCCTGCTTTAACAGGTTTAGACGTTAAAAATAACAAAATAAAAAATAGCAAAACAAGCTTAAATATAAATTTTGTATTAATAATTCTCATAATATTTTCCTTACGATAATTGATTGGAATATTTCTTTTCTAAAAGTTTCTCGGAATAATAATTTTCTCACAGCAATAATTTTCTCACAATAATAACTTTCCAATAGAAGAAATCAGTTCCGTAAAAACAGGAAAACTTATAACCAATACAGATAATTTTCCAAAAATCTGAACCTGATTTGCCACCGCCTGATACCCACAATCCTTTGCTATATCCGAAGCAATTTCCGATATAAAAGTCACCCCTGTTATTTTTAAAATAATTTTTATATATTCCCTGCTAACAGAAGTTATGCCGGCAAGCCTTTCTACCATTTCCACAATTTCATTCACTCTTACAAGTGAATATAAGAAAATAAAAGCGCATCCTACCACCGAAATCATTATTCCATATTCAGGTTTTATTGACTTAAACTGAATTGCCATAAGCACAACAACAATTCCCATTATTCCTATAACTAACATTTTCTAACCTTTAATTTATAATTCAAAAAGACGCTGTATAGTACTGAACAATTCATATATGTAAGGCACAATCCACATAAGAACGAGAATAAGTCCTGCAAGACTTGTAAGAAAAGCCTGCTCTTCTCTTCCGCTATGTTTTAAAATCTGACCCACAACAGAAACTATTATGCCCACGGCAGCAATTTTAAAAATCAAACTAATATCCATATTTCTCCCTATATAAGAACTATTCCTAAAAATGCCCCGCAAGTAATTCCAAGCATTCTGTACAACTTACATTTTTCATTTTTTTCTGCTTTTAATTCTTTTATTGTTAATTGGATTTGTGACTGATATTTTTCAATATTATTAATCTGGGTTTGTCTGTCAGTTATTCCAAGCCCTCTGCCAAAATCTTTCAGACTGTTTTTATCCTCTGATTTTAGTGATGATTTTTTATCAAAAATATTATCCACACCTAAACTCCATGCCACGCTTAAAGGTATTTCTGACTTTTTAAAACTTTCCTGAACTTTTGTCACAAATTCCCCCACCTTCCCCTCTATCATTTCCGATATATTTTCCAAAGCTTCCTGAACAGAATTATTGCTATAACTAATTTCCCCTTTTAGCAAAATCAGCATTTTCTGTATTTGCTCTAATCTGTTAATTCTTTCAATATAATCTTTGCTAAACAAATATCCCATTAAGGAGGCTGACATCATAATCAGAACAATTCCTGTTATTTTCAGATACATACATATTCCCCCATACTTTTTATAACTATTTTTCTTTTAAAAATCTTATCTATATCTTGTCCCAGCTTTTCCCTTGCTTCTGCCAAATCTTTTCCATGAATAGTTGCCACAACACTTACCCCGCTGTTTACTGCATATTCAATCGCCTTAAAATCAGCTCCACTTCCAATTTCATCAACAGCTATAACTTTAGGTGCCATAGACCTTATTGCCATAACAATGCCACTATACTTTGTACAATCACTTATAACATCCGTCCTAAGTCCTAAATTAATCATTGGAACTCCCCTGTAACTTCCACCTATTTCATTTCTTTCATCCACAACTGTTACATTTATTCCTTTTAAATTGCTATAACCCCTTATAATATTTCTAAGCAAAGTAGTTTTTCCCAAACCCGGCGGGGATATAATAAGAAGATTTTCTTTTTCTTCCACAATTTTATTTACCAATTCACAACCTGCGTTTTTTAAGTCGTGGCTAATTCTGTAATTCATAAATTTAATATTTTTTATTATATTAATTCCCTTATCATCCATTACAACCTGTCCTCCAAGTCCAACTCTGTGTCCTCCGGGAATTGTAATATATCCGTTACGAATGCTACTTTCAAAAGAATAAGCCGAATATTCAGTTATCAGATTAAAAGCTGTTTTAATATCTTCCTCATTTACAATATATTCTGAAATTACATATTCATTATTCTTAATAAAAATTATTAAAGGGCAATTAATACGCAGCCTAATTTCAGTTATATCATTAAAATCCATCCACTGATTTTCACATTTATTTCTGATGGCATTTCTCACATTAGGCGGTAAATATTTTTCAATTATTTCCATCTTTTCAATCTCCTTATGAAAATATATGTGAAAAAACTGCTATTATTCTATTTACTTTTATGAAATATAAAGTAAAATAATATTAAGTACACATATTATTTTATGTAACAATTTTTATAAATAATTAGGAGGAGCTTATGAAAAATACACGTATTATAGGCATAATTTCAGTTACAGTGCTTCTACTTAGCACAATAACAATCTACGGATATGAAAGTTCAGGCAACAAAAACATTAACACTTATGAAGCTACTCAGGAATCAACACCAAGTGTTACAACAATTCCTGCAACTACAACACCTGTAACTACTGATCCTACAACCAAGCCGGTAACAACTACTAAACCGGTGACAAAACCTACAACAAAGCCGGTGGCTACTACTAAACCTACAGCTACAAAGCCTAAAACTACAACAGCTGCTAAGAACAATGTTAAAGAAACAACAAAGATTTACAACAAAGTAAAATCTATTTCATTAGACAAGAAAGCTATTCGTTTAAATAAGGGCGACAAAAGAACTCTTACTTCTTACGTAAAATACAAGAAGCGTAAAAAAGGAGTTAACGAACCTTTAATCTGGAAAACGTCAAACAAAAAAGTTGCTACTGTTTCCCAGAAAGGTGTAGTAAAAGGAAAATCAAACGGAAAGGCATACATAACTTTAAAATCAAAAATCACAGGCAAAACCGTAAAATGTAAAGTTACCGTTGCAAAGACAAAATACGTTGCCTTCACTTTCGATGACGGTCCGGGAATCTACACAGACAAGCTTCTTAAAGCTTTAAACAAGAACAATGCAAAAGCAACATTCTTCGTAGTTGGCTCATGTGTAAACTCACATAAGACACAATTAAAGAATGAATATAAACTTCATATGGAAATAGGTAGCCATACATACAATCACAGCAACCTGAAAACTTTATCAGTGCCACAAATCAAAAAAGAACTTGGTTCAACAAATAAAGTAGTAAAAAGTGTAATCGGTACAACACCTACGCTACTTCGTCCACCATATGGAAGCTATAATAAAACAACAGGAAAGTACGCAGGCGTACCAATGATATACTGGTCAGTAGACACACTTGACTGGAAATACAGAAACGTAAACTACGTATCAAGTACAATCCTAAAAGAAACAAAAGCTTGGGATATCGTACTTCTACACGATATACATCAGACATCAGTAGACGGATTTATAAAGGCGTTGCCAACCCTTAAAAAGAGAGGTTACGAACTGGTAACAGTAAGCGAATTGTACAGCCTTAAAGGCAAAAAACTCAAAAACGGAGTAATGTATTTTAGTCCTAATAGGGATTAACTTTTCCACAAAAAAGAACAACCAACTCAACGAAAGCACACTTTCGCTGCTCTCGGCTCGTAGCGGTACTAAGAATCTATGACAGTTTCACTGCCCTATCTTCTAAGAACCGACGGCCTCAAAGCACTTTCTTTAGAGTTGGTTGTTCTTTTTTTATAAATTTTATTGATTTTTGCTCTAAAATTTTAACTTAAAAAATTTTTCGTTTTGCCATTAAAATCTTAGCCTAAGAGTTCTTTTACCATTTCGCCGTTAAATTCTACTTTTTTAAGATTGTTTACTTCGATTTGGTATAATGCGTTAGCTGCCAGATGTTCGGCTGCCTGTTCTAAATCTCTTATTCCGCTTGTGTTTTTGTATATTTCCATTACTGCATCAAGTGCTTCTTCTGTCATTACACATTCGTCTTCTTTTAGGCTCATTCTCTTTAATACCTTTGGAAGTGCAAATTTTGAAAAGATAATTTTCTTTTCTTCGATTGTGTAGTCAGGAATGTCTATTACTGCAAATCTTGACATTAATGGCGCGCTTATCTGGTCTTTCTCGTTAGCTGTTGCAATTGGGTAAACACCAACTGTTGGAATCATACATTCCATATAGTTGTCTGTAAAGCCAAGATTGTCAAGAAGTGTTAATAACACGTCTGCCGGATTACCATTACCCTTTCCTGATGCTGCTTTGTCTAATTCGTTTATGATAAATACAAGGTTAGACTCGCCTGCCATTGAGAAGGCATCCATTATAATTCCCGGTTTGGCGTTTGAGTAAATACGTGAGCTACCTGTTAACTGTTCAGGGTCGTTGATTGAACTCATATCAAGTGTTGTCCAAGGAAGTTTTAATATCCTTGCAACCGCATAAGCTATCTGTGATTTTCCTGTTCCTGCAGGTCCGATAAGTAAAAGTCCGTATGCAGGAAGTGTATGTGTACGGTTAATCTGGATAATTGTTTCCATAATACGCTGTTTTACCCGTTCCATACCATATAATTCTTCGTCTAATATTTTTCTTGCTTCCACAGGATCAATAGCTTCAAAATAATTATTTTTCCACTGAATGTTCATCATAATTGAAAGTGCTCTCTGTGCGTGATGTCTTTCTTCCTGTGAAACTTCATTTGAACGGGCAACTGCTAAGTTTCTTCTTGCCCAAAGTCTGATATTATCAGGTAAAGTTCTTCCGGCGCAGTTCATAAAGTCAGTAATACTCTGAATACTTGTAAGCTTCATGCTGTCCCCTTCTTCTTCCTGATCCTCGTCTAGTTCTTCTTCAATAGGAGGATTGCTTGCAAGAAGTCTTTCAATCATAAACTGAAGGAATCCGTCTTCTGCTGAAAGCTTTGTAACTCCCCCTGCTGCTGTTTCCCTGATTTTGTAAACAGCATAACCATTCTCTGTATTCTCACCTGAAAGTCTTACATTAATATGGTTTTCACCTAACCACTTTAATAAACTTACAAAACGTGAATCTATTTTTAAAATATCTGCTGTAACTGTTCCGTCTTCCTCTTCAAACTCAAAAGTTGTAGCTTTTGTAGGATTAGTGAACTTACCGCTTGAGTGATGTTTCCACTGTCTTTTCTTATTGTCCAATACTAATATTGGCTTCTCTGCTGAAGTTGTTTTCTCATTAGAGCTAAATGTTGTATATGTACATACAACTTCTTTTTTCTCTTCAGGTGCATTGTTAAAATCAAATACTGGCATAACTTCTACTCTCTCTTTTTTCTTTTTTATTCTCTGTTAATTTTAAAGCATATTTCAAAAATTACAACACTTTTAATAGAAATAATGTATTAAATGTAGTACATTCCCTGATTGTATTCGTCATAATCTTTGTAGCTGCTTTCTAAGTCTGCCAAAGTGGTGTTTTCAAGTACTTCATCCAGTCTGTCATTGATTTTGTCAATAATTAAGTTCTGAATTGTTAAGGCAATTCTCGGATTTTCGCTTTCTGATACTTCTTCTCTCTCAATTCTGTATGCACCATCTAAAGCTTCGATAATTGATGCCACTGTAATTCGTGAAGGGCTGTCCCCAAGTAAATATCCGCCCTGAGCACCTTTTATACTCTTAATAATTCCTGCACGTCTTAATGAGGCAAAAATATGTTCCAAATACTGTGGTGAAATTCCGTTTCTTTCTGCAATGCTTATTAATGAAACATGACCTTTTGTAGAATGAATTGATAAATCTATTAAGGCTGTTAATCCGTATCTGCTTTTCTTTGATAAATTCATTTTTCTCTTCCTTTTCTCTTTTATAATTTCTTTTCCCGATTTTTATGATTTTAATGTAATTTGTACTTTTCCTACTTATTTGGTAGGTATTATATTAGTACTCTAAATCTTTTACTTAATTTTGTCAAGTTCTTGTATATTTTTCCATATTATATTACTATTTATACTGTAGTACGCAGGGGGCAATTTTTGTCCCACTTATATAATTTTTAGGAGGCACATATGAGCGATACATATATTTCAGATTCTATTAAATACATTGGTGCAGATGATACTACTTTAGATCTTTTCGAGAGCCAGTATATTGTTCCTAACGGGGTTTCATACAATTCGTACATTATTATGGATGAAAAAATTGCTGTTATGGACACTGTTGACCAGAGAAAGACAGACGAATGGTTTGATAATCTTAATAAGGCATTAGATGGAAAAACACCTGATTACCTTGTTGTTTCCCATCTTGAACCTGACCACGCTGCAAATATTCAGAATTTTGTTGAAAAATATCCTACAGCTAAGTTGGTTTTAAGTATGAAAGCTAAAGCAATGATGCCACAGTTTTTTGAAATTGATAACTTAGATGATATTTGCATTACTGTTAAAGAAGGCGACACACTTGAACTTGGTGAGCATAAACTTACTTTTATTATGGCACCTATGGTTCACTGGCCTGAAGTAATGGTTGAATATGAAGAAAAAGAAAAGATACTTTTCAGCGCAGACGGATTTGGTAAGTTTGGTGCTCTTTCTGCTGATGAAGATTGGACTTGTGAGGCTAGAAGATATTACTTTAACATAGTTGGTAAATACGGTGCTCCTGTTCAAACTCTTTTAAAAAAAGCTGCAAATCTTGATATCAAGACGATTTGCCCTCTTCACGGACCAATTCTTAAAGAGAATCTTGGATATTACATTGATAAATATAACACTTGGAGCAGCTATCAGCCTGAGGACGAAGGCGTTCTTGTTGCATATGCTTCAATTCACGGCAACACTGAAAAAGCTGCCAAATTAATTGCAAAAACTTTAGAGGAAAAAGGTGCTCCTAAAGTTGCCATTACTGACTTAACAAGAGATGATATGGCTGAGGCCATTGAAGATGCTTTCAGATATAGCAAACTTATTATTGCTGCTTCTTCATATGATGGTGGTGTTTTTCCACCTATGGAAGACTTTCTTAACAGACTTTCACACAAGGCTTACCAGAACAGAACTGTAGGGCTCGTAGAAAACGGTTCATGGGCTCCATGTGCTGCAAGAGCTATGAAAGGATTTGTTGAAAACATGAAAAATATTACAATATGCGATAACACAGTAACAATCAAGTCTACATTAAAGGATGCTGATATGGATAGTGTTAGTGCATTGGTTGATGAAATCTTAAATAAATAAACTTTAAACAAAAAGGAGACTTGCATAAAACTTAAGTCTTGTGCAAAGTCTCCCTTTTGTACAGTTTATATATATTACACAACAAGATTTTTGCCGCTGTAATTATATACTTCTATATAGTTTCAAGTGCCTGTGAAAGATCATTTATTAAATCTAAATTAGAGCTTTACCTAAATTCTTACACTCTTTTTCTGCTTCTTCATCAGGTGTTTCCTGACAAATTACGAAATCACACGCCATAACGGCTCCATCAGCGATACATGTTTCTTCCCATGTACGCATCCATTCACCATCACCCCATCCGTAAGAACCAAACAAAGCAATCTTTTTGCCTTTTAACTTAGGTTCACATTCCATAAACATTGGTTCAAATTCACTTTCTTCAAGCTGTTCAGCTCCCATTGAAGGACAACCAAATGCAATGGCATCATATGAATCCATCATTTCTGCGTTAAACTGGTCTGCAGGAAGAATTGTTGCTTCTCCGCCTGCTTCTGTTACTCCTTCTGCAACCTTAGTTGCCATAATTCCTGTATTTCCTGTTCCACTCCAAAAAACTACTGCTACCTTACTCATTTTTGTCTTCCTTTCCTGTATTGAAATGATTTATATGTATAGGGACTTTTTTATTATTTTCATTTTTTATTATATATAACGTTTATTATATATTTTTAAGTTTCTAATATGTAATGATTTTCCATACAATTTATTTCATATATAACATTTATTATATATTTTCTTTCAAAGTCCTAATATATAACTATTTTATGCTACCGTAAGTTTTAAAACGCTCTTGCCGGCTTTCCACTGTTTCATGTAAATTCTTGTACATTTATTGAAAAGTTCAAATCTACGCTCAGCTTCACACTGGTCGCAATAAACTTTCCAACATCCACAGCACTTAAAATTTTTCCCCTTGTTTTTTATGAATCCTACAACGTCCCCCACCGGATATCCTAAAAACAATCCAATTTCGTGAGGGAACTCTGTAGTTTCACTTAATCTCATTTTAAGTTTTTCAATAGCCTTCTCAGGCTCTGTACTGTCGTACCCGTAATAGGTCAACACCTCTTTAACCCCTGGCTTCATTAAATCCTTCGCCAACATATCTATTCTATATACATAAATAAGGACTGATTTTTTACTTTTACGAAGAGTTTGGATTTTTATCCCTTTGCCGTTAAGCAAAAGATTTAATTCTGCCATGTCTTTTTCAAGTTGTTTTTCATTTATGAAGTAACAATTAATTAAACTTGCTGTTTTAAGTGATGCCAATGTAGGTGAGCATAAATCAATTATGTACTTTTCCAAAACATTATTTCTGCTCATAAGCATCCTCCTTTAGACTTATACGGAAGAGGCTACTACACCTCCCCCTATAAATCCGGTTCAAAATGATTTATTCTTGGTTAGTTATTTCTAACTGTTATTATAATATCCTAACTTTAGGAATATTGCAAGCACTGTTTTTGATAAAATTTCCCAACTAGTTTGTTATACTTCTAGCTTCTCAATTAAAAATTTTTACCATATTCTTTAATATCTCTACAGCAAAAATCCCTACAGATTTAGTTTTTTCTAAATCTGTAGGGATTATACCTTTTGGTCCGTTGCCTAAATCCTATAGACTAATCTAATTTCAAAGCAACGGCATTATTATTTTGTTTTTATTTGTGATAAGGTTCGTTATTTATTATTCTATAACTTCTATAAATCTGCTCTAACAAAATAACTCTCATTAACTGGTGTGGAAAAGTCATCTTAGAAAAGCTAAGTTTAAAGTTTGCTCTCTTTGAAACGTCCTGATGCAATCCTAAGGAACCACCGATTACAAACACAATATGGCTTTCGCCCATTATTCCCAACTTGTTAATTTTGTCGGCAAGTTCTTCTGAATCAAGCATCTTGCCATTGATTTCCAATGTTATTACAAAAGCATCATCGGGAATATTTTTGAGAATTCTCTCGCCTTCCTTAGCTTTTATAATATCCATCTCTTTCTCAGTACTATTCTCGATGGTCTTCTCGTCTGCCACCTGAATAATATTAAGTTTACAGTATCTTGATAATCGCTTTGAATACTCATCAATGGCTGCTGTGTAAAACTTTTCTTTAATTTTTCCAACTGTTAAAACTGTTATCTTCATTATTTAACCTTTACCTTCTTTACAGCACTCCACTTCTTTGAAAGAACTTTCTTCTTTCCATTCATTTTGTAAGCTTTTACTCTAAAATAATATGTTTTCTTTGATTTTAATTTCTTAATTGTGGCACTATTTTTTTTAACATACTTGCTCTTTGCACCTTTAAACTTTTTGTTTGTTGAATATTGAACAAGATATCCCTTAGCGCCTTTCACTTTCTTAACTGAAATAGTTACTTTCTTCTTTCCAGCCTTTACTTTTGCAACTTTAGCATTTGACGGAGTTTTAATCTTTGCAGCCGGTGTTGATGGTGTTGATGGTGTTGATGGCGTTGATGGTGTAGTTGCTGCTGTTACGCGGTTAAATTTATAAATTCCCCATTTTCCGTTAACTTTAACAGCATATTTATTGCCATCATACGGCTCAGATATTCCTCCAATCTGTCCTTTAGGAATTATCATTGTTCCATCCACACTTGACATTATTTCGTATGTTCTATTCTGTCCTTTTGAATCATAATTGTAACCAACTACTATATTTCCTGAAAAATACAAACTATTATAACTTCCTAAATTAACTGTAGCTTTATTTTTTCCTGTAAACATCTTCCAGTTATTATTGCTATCTTTTATTGCAATTTTTGTTATTATCCACATATCATCAGATGTCAATTTTGAATCTGTTGCACAATCTGTCCCCTTAATGATTGATGTTCCATCAACGTCGATTATTTCATAGCTTGTTTTCTCTCCATATTTTGTAACTAATACACAATCATTGGCAAAGTCGATTTTTTCTAAATCTGATTGATCACCAATATCCATTAATTTCTTTCCTTTATTGTTATATGCATATGTTCCAAGATACTTTCCATCACTTGTAAAGAATCTAACTGAAAGGAACTGTCCTACTTCGTCTACATATCCATAACCACCTTTACCTATTGTTGCAATGTTCTCTCCATTTGAATTAATCAGATATAATGTTCCATCTTTCTGTGCAATAAACCATTTTCCATCATCTGTGTTAATATCATTATACTTCTGTAATATTTTCTTTCCTGTACTCAAATCATATGCATCTACATATTCATTTTCCCAATCATCTGTATAGTAACGCAGTGTAAGAATCTTACCATTTGAATCATTTATGTCATTTGCTAAATAATCAACATCCTTATATTCAAACTTATTCTTTACATTACCATTTAAATCAAAAATATATGCAATTTTTTTGTCTGAATCATCCCCAAATCCTAATAGTAAATTATCACTTACCGTCTGTAATCTACTTACTTTTCCATCTACTGCCAATGTCTTTTTTGTATGAGTTTCTTTGTCAACATAATACCAGTTTTTATTGTCAATATTAAAGTAGATTCCTTTATCATTAATTACATACTCCTCACATTTTTCGTCTTCGTTAGAAGTGTATTTTAATGTCCAGATTTTCTTGAAAGTTGATAAATCATATAATGTATATTCATTGTTATCATACATTTCAATTCCTAAATCTATAATAGCGGAATCATCGTAATTGTTCTCCATAATAGTCTTGCCATCCATATTAACGTATCCAGTATTGTAATAGCTATCTTCATTTTTTTCATCATACTGAACAAATCTGACAATACTATTATTCTCATCAGTCCATCCTGTACATTCACCTATATCCTTTACTATTTTTCCATCTAAAGTTATCAAATATAAATGTTCTACATCTTCATGATCGCTTGTTGTTTTAACATAATTTGCTGCTATAAAATGTTTTCTGTCGGTCAATAATATTATATTGTCATATTTTATAGTTCCTGTGTATAGATCTGAATCATTAGCAACAAAGTGTTCAATTACATTTCCTTTTGAATCTAATAAATCAGTACCTTCTTCATCGCTTATATAACCATATAGCTCATCTTCACTACCATGCATATCTTGATATTTTTTTTGGAATTTTGTTACAGTATTTCCCTTTTCGTCAATCAAACTCCATATAGAATCCTTTGACTGTGCCAAATACTTATTTCCATATATTCCTTTAATTCCCGAATATATACAAGGTATAATTTCCTTGCCATCTTCTCCTACAACACCACTTAAGCTATTCTTTGACACTATAAATTTATTTCCGAAAGAACTATAAACATTATCATATACCATTGTTGGTTCAAGAATAACCTCATAAGCTTTCTGTGCTGTTTCTGCAAGTGCCTGTGTTGACCATATTGGAACCATACCAATTGTCATAGCTAATGAAAGCCCTATGGCACTTATTTTTTTAATACTTGTTTTTAATCTCATAACTTTCCTCCTTCGTTAATTTTATAAATAAATTTTAATATATGTTACTTATACATTCAAGGGTATTTTCACACTTTGTTCATATTTTTAATACAACACTTCTTCCTGATTATTTAACCATTTAGCAGGTTTTTCTTTGATTTTAGCATTAACCTCTTCTAAATATTTCCTGTATTTTTCTTTGTCACTGTCTGATGGCTTTTTTTCTTGTATTAATTTAGTAACTTGCTGTATTAATTCATAATTATATGGTTGTTTCTTTATTTCATTTATTGCCATATCTACAATCAAACCATTCTCTTCACTTTTCAACAACAATTTATCAAAAGCTGAATTTGCCGGTAAGTGATAATTATTTTCTATAAATTTTTCTACCTTTTTTGACTTGTTTAAGCCAATTAATGCTTCCAGATATAACTGATTTTCTCTATAACCGTTCTTCATCATACTTTTGTGAGAATTATATTGTTTCATCAGTCCAATATAATTATTGTGTAATTCATATGATTCAATTGTCCTTATTTGAAAAACTCCATAAAGACCAAGGCTCATCAATATAAAACATAAAACTATAGGTATTTTTAATTGAATTTTATTATCCAAAACCTTAATTTCTTCTTCATTGCTATATACAAAAAGAAAAACAAGTAAAATATCTATAAAAGCAAACGACATACAATAATCCATAATGCTATGTAACATTATAAAAAGTGCTGCTTCTGTTACAAATCCATAATTTCTAATATATTTCTTTATGCATATAACCAATAGAATAATTAAAATTAACATTGGAATTAATCCTGCACTTACCCCTGCCTGTACGTAACTATTGTGTATAACTCCTGCTTTATACTGTGCTGACTGATAATATGGATATAAATATTGCCAGTTTCCTGTGCCTATTCCAAATAGGCAATGTGATAACTGTACCTTTATTCCGTCCATACTTTGAATTATTCTTTCTATAAATGTATATTTAGCCTCGCTAAATCTTCGTGCAATTACAAACGCAGATATAATTAAAGCCACAGATGTACCAATTAATAATATTCTATTCTTTCTAGATTTCTTTACATACCAAATAACCTGTAGAATAATAAATATTGCTATGGCTCCAACAGATTTCGTAGCAAGAAGTGCAAAAACATTAAAAACACTTAAATATTGATAAGTTTTATTTTCCGAGTCTCTTGCCAAAATAAAACTTACACCAAACCAAGTTCCCGCAACATTAGCATACTGAAATGTAAATTGTAATCTTCCTACATTTATAAAGCCATTACTTTCTCCAACAGAGAAAATATACATAATAACAGCGATTACGCTACTCACAATCCCTATTAGTATTAAACTGTTTAAAATCGTCTTTTTCTCTATATCATCAAGAGAAAAAAAGACAACTCCCATAACAAAACAAGCTAACGGAAGAAATGTTTGTCCTAATATTCCATAGGAAATACCATTATGTAGGCTTGATAAAATATATGCTAAAGAAATAACAAGCAAAAATACTAACTCTTTGGTAATATTAATACTTCTTTTTGAGATTATTAGCCCGGCACATCCAATTAATGCAACAATCAAATATGCATAAGGATAAAAACCTCCCTGAAATATTAAAAGAATAATAAATGAAATAATTGATAAAATTGTCATAACCATTACCTTTTCGTCCGATTTATATTAACATCTTACCATATGGATTTTATGTTCTCAATCTTAACTATAATGTTTTGTCCGGGTATTATACATTTTAAAATACAATCCATTAATATTTTTTCATTTTCTCCTCCCATGTTTTCTTTGCCCGGTGTATTCTTATTTTTTTATCAATTAACTACTCGCAGACTTTTTTATTTTATTGACTGTTTATTTTTATCAAAATCAGTTATTTACTTGTTATAAATTTAGTTTTAGTTTATACTTGTTTTATAAGATATTTACAGAACGGAGAATTAATATGGCTGATAATAATAATATTTTAAATGAAGCTGAAACAGCTTCTGAAAATGATAATTTAGATAATAATTTAACTAATGAAGATTATAACGGAACAACAGATAATAAAGAATCACAGTACGTTCCTAACATTGATGTTTTTTCAACTGATAAGGTCAACAGCTATGTGAAACTTTCAGACAAATATGAAGACATTAAATCTTCTGCTGCAACAATGCTTATTGTTGGAGGAGTTGGACTTGTTCTTATGGCTTTAATTATTGCCAAGGTTATTGTTCTTCCAATCAGTGCAGAAACTTCATGGTTGTTCTACTCTGTAATGGGTGGTGTTTTTATTATTTTTGTAATAGCCGGAATTGTTTCTTTTATGCATGCTAAGCAGGTTAAGATTGAAGCTGCTGAAGAGGATAAACTTATTGACAGCATTAATACCTGGGCTAATGATAATTTGAAAATTAGCGATTTAGATCAGGGACTTGACTTAAGCCAGCCTGATGAAATTCTTTTCTTTTCAAGAGCTGAACGTATTAAGAAGGCTCTTATGATGGAATTTGAAAATGCTGACGAACCTTTAATAGATGAACTTACAGAACAGATTTTTCATACACTATATGAAGAATAGCCTTTATTAACTCTCTTGACTATTCTTCTAGTCCTCTGAAGCTATAGGTTACCTATCCCTATAGCTTCTTTTATATACTAATTTCAATCTTTGTAATAAAAAAATGGTTCCAAACTTTATTTTCTTTAACGCTTGAAACCATCTTTTTTTATATGTAAATATTTCTAATATTATTCATCCCAGTTATGATATACCTGCTGAACATCTTCATCTTCATCAAGTCTGTCAATAATAATGTTCATCTTCTTAATTGCTTCATCATCTGTTAATTCAACATAATTCTGTGGAATCATTGTAACTTCAGCCTGTGCCATAGCAACTCCAGCTGCTTCTAATGCTTCTCTTACTACGCTAAATTCGTTAGGATCTGTAATAACTTCATAGCTGTCTTCTTCGTCCTGGAAATCTTCAGCTCCTGCATCAATTGCAGTCATCATAAGTTCATCAGGATCCATATCACATTCTTCCTTATCAATGATAATCTGTCCCTTTTCGTCGAACATGTATGCTACACAACCCTGTGTTCCTACATTTCCACCACCTTTTGTGAAACAGTTTCTAACATTAGCTGCTGTTCTGTTTCTGTTGTCTGTAAGTGCATCAACAATAATTGCAATACCATTAGGACCATATCCTTCATATCTTACTGTTTCATAGTTAATTGCACTTGCATTTCCTGCTGCTTTCTTAATTCCTCTTTCAATTGTGTCATTAGGCATGTTGTTTGCTTTTGCCTTTGCAATAACATCACGAAGCTTGCTGTTATTATTTGGATCTGCTCCGCCTTCCTTAACTGCTACAGCGATTTCTTTTCCGATGATTGTAAACATCTTACCTTTTGCTGCATCATTCTTTTCTTTCTTATGTTTAATATTCGCAAATTTTGAATGTCCTGACATATTAATCCTCTCTTCCGTAATCTTCTTTATTTCTATTTCTAATTTAAACCACTAGAAATTTTAACATTTTATATATTAATAGTCAACTAAGCTTATGTATCTAATTCCAAACTAATTAATAATGCTTTGTCCACTATTTTAAGCATTTCGCTGTCTAAATGACAAACCTTATCTTTCAATCGCTTCTTGTCGATTGTTCTTAACTGCTCCAATAAAATAATTGAATCTTTTATAATATTGCATTTGTCACAGTCTATTTTTACATGAGTCGGCAGTTTAGCCTTAGTCATTTTTGATGTGATTGCCGCAACAATTACTGTTGGACTGTGCCTGTTTCCCGTATCGTTTTGAATAACCAGAACAGGTCTTATTCCTCCCTGCTCAGAGCCTACAACAGGTCGCAGATCTGCATAATATATATCCCCTCGTCTAATAACCATTTCACACTCCAAAAATTGTTTATTTATATATAAGTATTCCAATTTTTGTAATGTGTATTCAAAATATAATAAAAAATTATATTTCTACTTCATAATCATCTTCAAAGTAGTCCTTTGTGCCAACTATTTTGCCATCTTTAACAAATACTCTTGGCACTCTTTTTCCAAGGTCACAGACAAACTCATAATTAAATGTTCCGGCTAACGCTGCCAAATCATCAATTAATATTTCCTCTGAACCATCTTTTCCTGCAAGAGTAACCTTGTCCCCTTCCTTAACGTCCATACCTGTTACATCAACCATAAACTGGTCCATGCAAACTCTTCCAAGAATGTTGCATTTCTTACCATTAATTAGAACATAGCCTTTATTGCTTAAGTTTCGTGGATATCCGTCTCCGTATCCAACAGGAATAGTTGCTATTGTCATCGGCTTATCTGCCACAAATGTCTGACCATAGCTTACGCCTCTGCCTTTTTCAATGTTCTTAACATATACAACATGACTGTATATAGACATTGCAGGTATTAATTTCATGTTATCCTTATCCATCTCTTCTGATGGATACAAACCATACATTGAGATTCCTGCTCTTGAAATTGTAAGGGAAGTTTCAGGCATTTCCATCATAGCTGCACTGTTTGCACACTGATGAATTGGTATTTTAACACCTTTTGATTCTACCTTGGCAATAAAATCATTATATTCCTTAAACTGCTTTTCAGCAAAAGACTTATCGACATAATCAGCCTTTGCAAAATGAGTAAATGCAGATTCAATCTCCACATTTGGAAGCTTGCTTATTTCTACGACCTCATTTACTGCTTCTTCACTTGGAATATAACCGATTCTGCTCATTCCCGTGTCAACTGCAATGTTAAATTTAACTGTTTTGTTTAACTTAACTGCGTGATCTGAAAAAGCTTTAGCCATCTTATATGTAAATATAGGTGGTAACATTTCTTCGTTAATTACTAAATCGCACAGGTTTTCAGGAACAACTCCCAGTATGTACAACGGCTTATCAATGCCGTGTCTTCTAAGATTGTGTCCTTCCCAAGCTGTTGCTACTGCATAACCAACGCATTCATTTTCAAGTGCTTTTGCAATGGGTACAGCTCCATGACCATATCCATCTGTCTTAATAACTCCTACAATTCCTGTTTCAGGTTTAATTTTTTCTCTCATCATTTCTATGTTTTTAATTATTGCATCTAAATTTACTTCAGCATATACTCTAAAGTATTTTTCTATATCTTTCATTATCTCATTCCTTTAAATAAAATCTTTATTCCTTCAATAATATCTGTTGCCATCATTGATGTCTTTGACACATATTCCATAGCTTTATCCCCCGCCAATCCGTGAATGTATGGTGCCAAAACAGTTGCGTTATTAAATTCAACACCTATGCCTATAAGCGCCGCAACTATCCCTGTTAAAACATCGCCTGAACCTGCTGTAGCCATTCCACTGTTACCTGACAGATTAATGAAAGTCTCCTGTTCCGTTGTAATAACTGTTCTTGCATCCTTTAAAATACAGTTAATGTTATATTTATAATTAACTTCTCTTCCATATTTAATCAGATTAGAAGCAATCTCCTCAACCGGAATATTTAAAAATCTGCTCATTTCTCCCAAATGAGGTGTAATTACAACATTCTTGTGTAACTTCTTTTTCAATCTTTCGTCTTCTGAAATATTGTTAATCCCATCTGCATCTATAACTGTTGGCAAATTATATTCAAGAACTTTTTCAATCATGTTCTTTTGAATTACGCCTGTTCCAATTCCCGGTCCAATGGCAACAACATCACACCACTTAAGGCATGCTTCCAATGATTTCATATTAAAATGATGTACATCATAAGTATTCACCATTGCTTCCGGAAGTAATCTTTGAATAATCTGTCTGTTCTGTTCTGCAGTAAATACACGAACTAATCCTGCCCCAACTCTAAATGCCGCTTCAGCACAAAGAACCGCCGCACCGGAAATATCCTTACTTCCTGCGATAATCAAAATCTTGCCATATGTGCCTTTATTAGAATAATTAGGTCTTGGTGGAATAAAATTAAAATCCTCTAATGTTGCAGTTTTAACCTGCTCTTCTATCTGTTCATAAGCTTCCTGAGGGAATCCGATATCTGCCACAACAACCTGACCGCAATATTCTGCTCCAGGATATAAAACAGTACCAATTTTATAACTTCCAAAAGTTACAGTGCAATTAGCCTTTACTGCAACGCCACAGATTTTACCTGTGTCCGCACTAACACCTGACGGAATATCAACTGAATATACAATGTTCCTTCCCTTATTGATTTTTGAAATAACATCTTTATATACACCTTCCACATTACGGGATAAGCCTACTCCAAAAATACTGTCAATAATAACATCTGCATCGTTGTAATCACCAACTATGTTAATTCCAATATTATGTGCAATGGAAAGCTGCTGTTTAAATTCTGTACTGGCTTTTGATATGTCACCTAAAATGTACAACTCTGTGTTGTAACCTTTTAAATGTAATATTCGACAGATTGCGACACCATCTGCCCCATTGTTTCCAACACCTGCTACCACAAGTATTTTCTTATCCTTTAACTGGTTTTTGCAGACAATCTCTGCCACACTCAGTGCAGCCCTTTCCATTAAAACCAATGACGGTATTCCAATTGTATTAATGGTATAACTGTCTACCTTTTTCATATCTGTACCTGTAACAATATTTTTCATATATTACTCCTTAGAATCGTTCTTTTCTGAAATTCTATATGTAAGCTTCATTAAACTTTCTGATAAGTGAACATTTTCTACTATAATATCGTCTGAAAAACTTAAATCTGTATGTGCAAAGTTCCAAAAAGCCTTTACTCCACACTCTACAAGCTTTTGTGCTATCTTTTTAGCCGGTCCCTTTGGCAATGTTAATGCAACAATTTCCACATTATTTTTTTTTACATAATCATAAATATCTGCAATATCCAAAATCTGACCGTGAGCTGTTTTCTTTCCTATTAAATCAGGATTCTTGTCAAACAATGCAGCAATTTCAAATCCTCTGTTTCTAAAGTTACCGTAGTTTGCAATAGCCTGACCAAGATTTCCCGCTCCAACTATTATCATCTTGTGCTTTACATCAAGTCCTAAAAGTTTTCCGATTTCATCATATAGATACTGTACATTATATCCGTATCCCTGCTGCCCGAAACCACCAAAATTGTTTAAATCCTGTCTAATCTGAGAAGCAGTTACATTCATAAGTTTACTCAGTTCCTTAGAAGATATACGCTCCACATTCTGCTGGCGCAACTCATCTAAATATCTATAATATCGGGGCAGCCTTGTAACCACCGCCTTTGATATTTTGTTCATTAATTATTCTCCTTGCTTAAGTGCTTGTAATCCGACACTATCCCCAGACTACAATATATAGTTTCAATTATAGTTATTAGCCTAAAGATTGTCAAATATTTGTCATTCTAATATGTTTAAAATTTTGTCTTTTTATGGTAAACTGTTCACTGTTAGCAAACACAAATACTTTAGGAGGATTTATCATGATATTATCATGTAATCATATATCTAAATCTTACGGTGTAGATACAATTTTGGACGACTGCTCTTTTTTCGTAAATGATGGTGAGAAAGCTGCCATTGTCGGTAATAACGGAGCAGGAAAATCTACTATTATGAAAATTATAATGGGTGAACTTAGTGCTGATAACGGTACAATCACCCTTGGTAAAAACAAGACTATAGGATATCTTGCTCAGTACCAAGATCTTGCTTCACACAATTCAATCTATGATGAAGTAAAATCCGTTAAGGCTGATATTATAAATATGGAAAAGAAACTTGTTGAATATGAAAAGGCAATGTCCGGTGTTTCAGGTGATGAACTCCACAAACTTATGGAAAATTACACTAATTTGGAACATCGCTTTCAATTACTTAATGGTTATTCATACAAAAGTGAAATCGAAGGTGTTATTAAAGGTTTAGGTTTTACTGAGGATGACTTTAACAGAGAGGTTGGCACTCTTTCCGGCGGTCAGAAAACAAGAGTTGCCCTTTGCAAGCTTCTTCTTGAAAAGCCTGACATTATTATGCTTGATGAACCTACCAACCACTTAGACCTTACTTCAATCAAGTGGCTTGAAACATATTTATCTAACTATAATGGTGCAGTTCTCATAATTGCCCACGACAGATATTTTCTCGACAAAATAGTTACTAAGGTAATTGAAATTGAAAATACACACTGCCACGTTTATGATGGCAACTACTCTGATTTTTCGGTTAAGAAAAAACAATTACGTCAGGCACAGCTGAATCTTTACCTGAAACAGCAAAGTGAAATCAAGCACCAGGAAGAGGTTATTGCAAAGCTTCGTTCTTATAAGCAGGAAAAGTTCTATAAGCGTGCTGAAAGCCGTGAAAAAGCTCTTGCCAATATGGAACGAATTGATAAACCTGAAGAATTAAAAGATGTAATGAATATTAAGTTAGAACCTGACTGTATAAGCGGTAATGATGTTTTGACAGTTGAAGGACTTTCAAAATCATTTGATAATCTTCATCTTTTTTCTGATATTAGTTTTGAAATCAAACGTGGTGAACACGTTGCCTTAATTGGCGATAACGGAACAGGAAAAACTACTATTCTTAAGATTATTAATGATATTATCAGTGCTGATGCCGGAACTGTAAAGCTTGGTACTAACGTTCATATAGGATATTATGATCAGGAACATCACAACCTTGAAGATTCTAACACTCTATTCGAGGAAATTGCTGATGCTTACCCTGATATGACTAATACTAAGATTAGAAATACTCTTGCTGCTTTTATGTTTACCGGAGATGATGTTTTCAAACTTGTAAAGGATTTAAGCGGAGGCGAAAAAGGTCGTCTTTCTCTTGCTAAGCTTATGCTTTCAGAGGCTAATCTTATTATCCTTGACGAACCTACTAACCATTTGGATATGACATCTAAAGAAATTCTTGAAAATGCCATTAATAATTATACCGGAACTGTTTTCTATGTATCTCATGACCGTTATTTTATTAACCAGACTGCTTCAAGAATTCTTGAACTTACAAATACTAAAATAATTAACTATCTTGGCAACTACGATTATTACGAAGAAAAATGCGAAGAGTTAACCAAAACATATGCGCCTGCCATTGAAAAGGAGAAAAAAGTTACTTCTACTTCTTCCGGCAAGCAGGATTATTTAGAAAGGAAGGCTGAAGCCGCAAGGACTAGGAAATTGAAAAATGATATTTCAAAAGTCGAAAAAGAAATTAAAGAAAAAGAAGACAGATTAAATGAACTGGATGAGTTATTAGCAGATCCTGCTGTTTCCACTAATTCCGCAAAACTTAACGAAATTAGCAAAGAACAGAATGAAATAAGCGAACGATTAGATGAACTTATGGATCAATGGGAGATTTTATCTGACCAACTTGACTAATAATATTGCATTTTGTGCTAATTTATCTTAAAATAATTTTATAGTTTTTACGTTTAAGGAGACAGTATTATGGAGAATAAAAAAGTAGTTGTTGCTTTAGGAAGAAATGCTTTCAGTGAATCATTTCCTAAGCAGCAGGAACGTGTAAAGGCAGCAGCAAAGGCTATTGCTGATTTAGTAGAAGAAAAATATGAAGTTATTATTACTCACAGTAATGGACCACAGGTTGGTATGATTCAGACAGCCATGACTGAATATTCAAGACTTGATCCTGACAGAACAGTTGCTCCTATGTCAATTTGTGGTGCAATGAGTCAGGGATATATCGGTTTTGACCTTCAGAATGCTATTCGTACTGAATTACTTCACAGAGGAATTTACAAACCTGTAAGTACTATTATCACTCAGGTTCGTGTTGATCCTTTCGATAGAGCTTTCAATGCTCCTTCTAAGGTTATCGGCAGATTAATGACTAAGGAAGAAGCTGAAAACGAAAAGAAGAAAGGTAACTATGTTGAATACGAAGAGGATCAGGATGGTTATAGAAGAATAATTGCCAGCCCTAAGCCTATTGATATTTATGAAATTGATGCTATCAAGGCTTTAGTTGATGCTCACCAGCTTGTTATTGCAGCAGGTGGTGGCGGAATTCCTGTTCTTGAACAGCGTACAGGTTTAAAGGGTGCCAGCGCAGTTATTGAAAAAGACTACACAGCAGCTAAGTTAGCTGACATGTTAGACGCTTCTGCTCTTATGATTCTTACATCAAACGATTACCTTACAATCGACAACAACGGCACACAGGAGGAATTAAAGAACCTTACTGCTGAAGAAGCTCAGAAGTTAATCGATGAAGGACACTTTGATCCTGTAACATCATTACCTAAGATTGATGCTTCACTTTCATTCGTATTAGCCGGCAAGGGACGTAAGGCTATAATTACAAACCTTTCAAAAGCTAAAGAAGGAATCCGTGGAAAAGTCGGAACAATAATTGAATAATTCAGGTTTGGATATATTGATATTTGGTATTTGGATATATTGATATATTAATATATTGATATTTGGATATATTAATACCATTATTAAAACAAGATATAATGACAATGGCACAGGGCTGTGAATCAGCCCTGTGTTTTTTGTTGTCAGAATATTGTGTCGGTATTGTATCACCAGTGATTGGGACAAACCTTTTCTTTCATTTACGGATTATATAGCGCGTTTCAGTTGCTAGATTCCGTAATCGGTGACGAACAGACAAGCTTTTTTCTATGATTTACGGATTATATAGTGTTTCGGTTGCTAGATTCCGTAATCGGTGGTTATTGGAGAAGAAAATTGACATATTTTACGTTTTCCAGGAGTGATTTTGTCTCACAATCCGTAATTGTATTTTCAATTACTTGTCATATGATAATTTCTTTTGCTGACACGTAATTTTTCACGTGATAGCAAGCTTTTTGCTTCTGATTACGTGTGTCACAATATTTCTTTCATATGACACGTAATTTTAGACGAATTTTCTAGATTTCTTCATTAAATTACGTGTGACACAGCATTTACTTCAAATGACACGTAATCGCAGACGAATTTTCTAGATTTCTTCATTGAATTACGTGTGACACAGCATTTACTTCATATGATACGTAATCGCAGACGAATTTTCTAGATTTCTTCATTAAATTACGTGTGACACAGCATTTACTTCAAATGACACGTAATCGCAGGCAAAATATCAAAGATTTCTTCAATAAATTACGTGTGTCACAATATTTCTTTCATATGACACGTAATTCCTACAACAATCATAAGTATACTGTACCCCGTGGCGTGGACACCGCCCCGGACGACTTAGTACGGAAAATGAGAAGATAAATCTTCAAAGAATCACCTTACTTCCAAAGAAAAAGCTGTCAGGAAATCAATTAACCATTCAATATTTCTCTAGCTTATGTTCTCCATAAGCTTCCTCAAAAAAGTATTCCTGTGAATTGATTGCTTCGCCTGTGATTTCGTCTTTGCAATATTTTCCATTAGGCTTCATTCTTCTTCCTTTTACGTTATCTGAAAGCATTATGTTAAACATACCTCTTATACGTTTCTTTATTGCTTCATCGTATATTGGTGCAGCAACTTCTACTCTTCTGACTGTGTTTCTTGTCATTAAGTCTGCTGAAGATATATATATTTTGTCCAAAGGCTCCTTACCGAAAATATAGATTCTTGAATGTTCAAGATATCTTCCAACTATACTTTTTATTGTTATGTTTTCGGTATATCCCGGAACGCCGGCTATAAGACAACTAATTCCTCTTATAACCATATCAACCTTTACACCTTTGTTAGAAGCTTCAATAAGTTTTTTAATTATAACTTTATCAGTAAGTGAGTTGCACTTAAATCCTATGTATCCTTCCTTACCTTCTGCTATTTTTTCGATTTCATTGTCAATAAGCTCCACTATTTTGCTCTGCATACATTTAGGTGATACAAGAAGATGCTCTGTTTCTTCAACTACCTGTTCCAAACATATTTTGTTGAAGACTTCTGCTACTTCTTTAGCAATATCTTCGTTAGCTGTCATCAGTGACAAGTCAGTGTAAAGTTTTGATGTCTTCTCGTTATAATTGCCTGTTCCAACCTGTGTAATATGCTTAACCTGATTGTCTTTCTTATATGAAATAAGACAAATTTTTGAATGAACTTTTGTATGGTCGATTCCGTAAATAATTCTGCATCCTGCATCTTCCATTCTCCTTGACCACTCAATATTGTTCTGTTCATCAAATCTTGCTCTAAGTTCAACCATTACCACAACTTCTTTTCCGTTTTCGGCCGCGTCAATTAAAGCCTCAACTACCTGTGAGTTTTTGGCAACTCTATAAAGAGTCATCTTTATTGAAGCAACATTTGGATCTGCGGCAGCTTCCTTTAAAAGATTAATAAAACTTGTCATGCTTTCAAAAGGATAACTTAACAGAATGTCTTTCTTTTCAATCTGATCAATCATAGGTTGTGTTTTGTCAATTGCTGTAGAAACCTGCGGAATCCTTCTCTTAAAGAATAATTCTTTTCTGTTTCTAAGCATATCCTGAATCTTAAATACGAAATCAAAATCAAGTGGTGTTTCCTGATGGAAAGTCTGCTCTTTTTTAAGATTTAATTCTTTACAAAGACTTCTAATAACCTTTTCATCTAACACTCTTGAATATTCCATTCTTATTGGACAAAGCTTTGTACGCATTCTAATCATTTCTTCCATTGATTCTCTGTAGCTAATATCTTCGTCTGCAAAAATCTCATCAATATCAATGTCTGCGTTTCTTGTAATTCTTATTAAAGACTTGCTTTTTACTGTATAGTTTTCAAAAATCATAGGCATATAATGAAGTATAAGTTCTTCAATAAGCATATATCTGCCACTACCCGGCACTATTTGAACAAGCCTGTTAAAAACACTACTTCTGCAAGGAACAATGCAAATCTTATCATTGTTTTTGGACTCAAGAAGTGCAACAGCATATATTTCCTGATTATTTAGGAATGGAAATGGATGCTTCTTTCCAATTACCTGTGGAGATAATAACGGCATAACATTATTCTTAAAATAATTCTCCATTCCATCTTTTTCTTCTTTTGAAAGTTTATCAAAATTTACAATTTGCACGCCATAATTCTTAACTTCTTTCATCAAGTCATTATATATATGCTCTTTCTTCTTTAACAATTCCTTCGTTCTTTTAAAAATATGTTCTAACTGCTCGCTTGATGTCATATAAGTTTTGTTTTCTCTTTTTTTGTCAGAAATAATCATCTGATCATAAATTGAGCCTACTCTAACTCTATAAAATTCGTCAAGATTAGTTGAAAAAATACTTACGAAAGTTAATCTTTCACACAACGGAACATCTTCATCACTGGCTTCATCTAAAACTCTTTCATTAAATTTAAGCCATGACAATTCCCTGTTATCATAGCAAGGCAAAACTTTGTGCTTTCCTCTAACAACTTCTTTTACATTTTCAGCTTTTGTTCCTTCTGCCTTTAAGTTTTTCTTTTCCTGTAACCCACTTTTCATTTCCGGCTGAGGACCTTTATTCTTCTCTATGATTGGATTATTTTCAGTTACGTCTATTTCGTTTTTCTTATTTATTTCCATTTTAAACCACCTGAGTTTACTTATTAATCTCCTAAGCATATGCCTAACATTCTAACCTGTCTTATAATTTCATCATTTGGATCTACACGTTTTGGTTTTTCAACCGCTGTACTTAATGGCACACTTGTAATATTGTTGCTTTGTACGGCCACCATTCTTCCATATTGCTTATTAAGGATCAGTTCTGCACCTTTAACACCGATTCTTGAAGTAAGAACTCTATCAAAAGCACAAGGATTACCACCTCTTTGAATATGGCCCGGTACAACAACTCTAACTTCGCCGTCAATTTTTTCACTAAGTTCAGCCTCCAAACGGTAGCCTGCTGAAATATATCCGTCTTTTGCTCTTTTCTGCTTAAGTTCTTTCTTTAAAAGCTTTGTCTCTTCCTGTGAAATAATTCCTTCTGCCACTGCAAGAATAATATGCTTTCTGCCATTTTTAAGCTTATCTTTTATATATTGGCTTATTTTCTCAATATTATATGGAATTTCGGGTATTAAGATTACATCTGCCTTTCCTGCTATTCCTGAATATAACGTAAGCCAGCCTGCCTTATTTCCCATAATTTCAGCAATCATAATTCTTCCGTGTGACTTTGCCGTTGTATGCAACTCATCAAGAGTTCTTGTTGCAATATCAATGGCTGACTGAAATCCGAAAGTCATATCTGTTCCGTTAATATCATTATCTATAGTTTTTGGAAGAGTTACAATGTTTAAGCCCTTCTCTGACAAAAGATTTGCTGTTTTGTGGGAACCATTTCCTCCTAAAACCACAAGACAATCAAGTTCCATCTTTTTATAATTAGAAATCATTGCCTCTACTTTGTTTCTGCCTTTTTCATCAGGCTCATTAATCTTCTTAAATGGTTGTCTTGAATTTCCAAGGATGGAGCCTCCCAAATTTAAAATATTCTCAAACTCTTCCGGCTTCATTTTCTTATAATCACCATTAATAAGACCTGTGTAACCGTCCAAAATTCCATAAATTTCAACCTTATCCTTATTGGTTTCAGTTAATCCTTTAACCAATCCATACATTGCTCCGTTTAATCCCTGACAATCTCCACCACTTGTAAGTATTCCGACTTTAATCACAACCGCACCTCCTGATTTTTTGTTTTATTATAATAAAAGAAAACCCGGCAGAACATTCCAATCATATGTCTCTTCAATATTACTATATCAATGTAAATGTTCTGTCCGGGTTTGGTTAAATCCGTGTTAAATATTCTATTATTTTGTCTCTTTGTTATATGTTTTCTAGTACACTTTTAAATGATATTGTGCAATATCTTTTTATGTGACATTTTTATTTTTCAATCACATTGTACAAATCATAGTATATTCCATGTTTGTCCATTAATTCCTTATGTGTACCTTGTTCTTCTATTCCCTTGTCTGTTAAAACCAGAATCTTTTCTGCATTTCTTATAGTAGACAATCTATGGGCAATTACCATTGTTGTTCTGTTCTTTGCCAGTTTTTCCATTGATTCCTGTACTATCTTTTCACTTTCGTTATCAAGTGCAGATGTTGCCTCATCAAAAATCAATATTGGAGGATTCTTAAGGAATACTCTTGCTATTGAAATTCGCTGTTTCTGTCCGCCTGACAGCTTAATACCTCTCTGTCCTATATCTGTCTCAAAGCCATTTGGAAGTGACATTATAAAATCATACGCATTAGCTTCTTTTGCCGCCGCAATTACTTCCTCTCTTGTAGCATCAGGGCGACCGTATCTGATATTGTCATAAACTGTTCCAACGAAAAGGTAAACATCCTGCTGCACTATACCTATATTATCTCTTAAATCTTTTAATTTTATGTCTTTAATGTCTTTTCCATCAATAGTTATTTTTCCACTTGTGGCTTCATAAAATCTTGGAATAAGATTGCAAAGTGTAGTCTTACCTGCTCCTGATGAACCTACAAGTGCCACATAAGAGCCTGCCTTAACTTCCAGATTAATATGCTTCAAAACTCTATGAGAGCTGTCATTATACTTAAATGAAACATCTTCAAGTTTAATGTCACCTTTAACATTACTTATTGAAACTGCGTTTTCACTATCCTTAATTTCAGGTTCAATTGAAAGAATCTGTAGAAATCTTTCATATCCTGAATATCCATTCTGAAACTGTTCCGTAAAATCAATTAACGTTTTAATAGGATCTGTAAAAATATTTATATATAATAAAAATGTAACAAGGTCTGTTACAGATATCATGTCCTTAGTTATCATTAATCCCCCTGAAACTATAACAAGAAGATTAATCATTGTTGTAAAAGCTGTAAGTCCTGAGTTGTATCCACCCATATACTTATAGTTGTTCTTTTTTGCTTCAAGGAAAGCATCGTTTCCCACTTTAAATTTTTTATTTTCCAAGTCTTCGTTGGCAAAAGATTTTACCACTCTTATTCCTGAAAGATTGTCTTCTATTTGTGCGTTTATTTCCGCTATTTTAATTCTGTTAACTCTAAACGCCTGTTTCATTTTCTTATTAAAGAAATATGCGTAAACAAGCATAAATGGAACTAATAAAAATGCTATAAGAGCAAGTCTTACATTTATGCTTAAAAGAATTGCCAAAGCTCCTATAATCTTTATTACTGATATGGTTACGTTTTCCGGGCCATGATGTAATAATTCAGTAATGTCAAAAAGGTCCGATGTTATTCTTGACATTAACTGTCCTACTTTTTCATCGTCATAAAATGAAAAAGATAATTTTTGAAAATGTCCAAATATTTCTGCTCTCATGTCATATTCGATTTTTGCACCCATTACGTGACCATAATTGGCAATGTAATAATTACAATAACACTGGAACAAAATCAAAATTCCTACAACGATAGCTATGATAATCATTGTTTTTACAACCTGTTCTGCTGGCATATATATTACTTTTGCCGTAACATATCTTACCACCAGCGGTATTAGCAATGCTATAAATGATGCCATTATTGCAAAAAACATATCTGCCAGAAAAACTTTCTTATAAGGTTTGTAATATGACACAAGTTTCTTTAAATTCTCTAACATTTTCTCTTCCTGCCTTAAATATATTTTGCTCAATTTCTTTTAAAATACCAATATCTTATTGAATATTTTTTATCATAAAGGGACCGCCACCACGACGATCCCTTTGTTACTACCTGCAATCGTTACAGGCAAATACTTTTAGTATAAATAATAGCAGTTAACTGCTTTTGATTTATAAGTTTTCTTGCCTTCTTTTCTGTTTGCCACTACATAAACATAGTATGTTTTCTTCTTATTAAGCTTCTTCTTTTTGAATTTTTTAGCTGTATAAGCACGCTTCTTTGTTGTAGTAAGTTTCTTGTAACCACCAGTCTTTGATGTAGACATGTAAACTGTATAGTTCTTTGCTCCACTAACTTTCTTCCAAGTAATCTTTAACTTCTTACCTGATTTCTTAAGTCCAACCTTTGGCTGTAATGCAAAAACTGTGTAATCAGACCATGCACCATAGTAGTTCTTGTTATCAATTGTTACATAAGCTCTTACTCGTAATTTGTAGAACTGGTTCTTAATGTTCTTTAAAAGATTGTATGATGTACTTGTAATATTACCTGAAGATACTTTCTTATTCTTGTATGTGTAAAGTTCATATACATAACCATCGTGGTATTCAGGCTGTGTAAACCCAAATGTAACCTCTTTTAAAGAATTATAATAGTTTGTAATTGCTAATCCCTGAACCTTTTCAGGAACAAGATTAATCTTATATGGACTCAAGTATTCCGTATTATAGAATCCTGTTGTCTTTGCAGAAAATCCATTAACTGTTCTAACAGGTCTTACACCAACGCAAGTATCGTTCTGAAGTTTGTTGTTAAAACCGTCTACTGTATATGTAGTTGATGTTGTTGAACCTACTACATATTCATTATTATTTACAAATCTGACAATCTCATAAGATGTAGCACCTTCACTAGCTGTCCAACTAATTGTTATGCTTGATGTTGTAGCTGTTGTCTGTCTTAAATCCTTAACATCAGCAGGTACTGATGCTACCTGAATTGAATCAGAAATAGCATAAACTGTGTTCTCATTAGTAGTACTTACAGCCTTTACTCTTACATAAACAGGCTTTAATGCCTTAACATAAAGTAAATCTGATGCTGAATAACTTGAATCTGTTCTTGTGAAAGTCTGATTATCATAAGATGTTTCAATTATATATTTCACATTAGTTCCTAAATAGTTATCCCAAGCAATACTTACAGTAGTAGTTGAAGCCTTCTCCTGCTTTAATCCTGTAACCTTTCCTGTTGCACCAAAAGCTGTCATTGCAAATAACAATGAAAACAATGCTGCCAATGTAATTACTGAAATCTTCTTACTAATTTTCATATTCCCTTCTCCCTTCGTTTTTAACCTTATTAATAATAGAAACTATATAATAAAATATTATCACAGTGTCAAAAGGTCTTTCCCATCTGTGCTTGTACAATGGTAGAAAAATAACCTTTGGACACGTTCTAATATTTATTACCCTACATTAATCCTTCTAATGTCTTTCTAATAGCCATAATGAACTCTTCTGTGTTTAATTTCTTCTTGTTTTCAAGTGTTGAAATTAAATATAAATCTCCTGTCATTTCGCCATTTTCAATTGTGTCGATACATGCCTTTTCAAGCTTGTCTGCAAATTCCATAAGTTCAGGAAGTTTGTCAAGTTCTCCACGTTTTCTTAAAGCTCCTGACCATGCAAAAATTGTTGCGATAGGGTTAGTTGATGTTTCTTCACCCTTTAAGTACTTGTAATAATGTCTCTGTACTGTACCGTGAGCTGCTTCATATTCGTAGTAACCCTGTGGTGAAGCAAGTACTGATGTCATCATTGATAATGAACCGAATGCTGTTGCAACCATATCTGACATTACATCACCGTCATAGTTCTTACAAGCCCAAATATATCCACCTTCTGATCTCATTACACGTGCTACTGCATCGTCAATAAGTGTGTAGAAATATTCAATTCCTGCTTCATCAAATTTTTCTTTATATTCAGCTTCAAAAATTTCAGCGAAAATATCTTTAAATGTGTGGTCATATTTCTTTGAAATTGTATCTTTTGTTGCAAACCAAAGATCCTGCTTTGTATCTAATGCAAAATTGAAACAACTTCTTGCAAAACTTTCTATAGATTCATTTAAGTTATGCATACCCTGGATAATTCCTGCACCCTTAAAATCGTGAATTAATTCTCTTGTTTCTTCTCCTGCTTCGTTAGTGTAAACAAGTTCTGTCTTGCCTGCTGCAGGAATCTTCATTTCAACACCCTTGTAAACATCACCATATGCGTGTCTTGCAATTGTAATAGGCTTCTTCCAGTTCTTTACGTATGGTTCAATACCTTTTACAATGATAGGTGCTCTAAATACTGTTCCGTCAAGAATAGCTCTAATAGTACCATTAGGACTCTTCCACATTTCCTTAAGATGGTATTCCGGCATTCTTGCTGCGTTAGGTGTGATTGTTGCACATTTTACAGCTA
Source organism: Eubacterium ventriosum (assembly GCF_025150745.1). NCBI lineage: Bacteria > Bacillati > Bacillota > Clostridia > Eubacteriales > Eubacteriaceae > Eubacterium > Eubacterium ventriosum. The sequence continues at coordinate 1,742,735 of NZ_CP102282.1, read as the reverse complement.
CACCGTATTTCTTAGTTGCTTCTGCAGAATCAAAAGTAACTTGGTCATTAGTCTCATTTCTATACTCAAGTCCTAAATCATAATATTCTGTCTTTAAATCAACAAAAGGTAATAACAATTCTTCTTTGATCATTTTCCAAAGGATTCTTGTCATTTCATCGCCATCCATTTCTACCAATGGAGTTGTCATTTTAATCTTTTCCATTATATTTCCTCCTAAATTAAGCTATCAAACTACTCCACTAGATTATAACTAATTACATTGCTAAAGTAAACAAATTCCCCTGCTTTTTTTTTATTTCTTACAAAAATTAACCATTTTTTCAGGGTTGATTTTTCCCCAGCCCTGCCTGTTTCCTTCCATTTTTAAATCAATTGCCGTATTCCTTATCAACTTCTTGCATTGTATGTTAGACATTTCCTTATTAATGCCTAAAATCATACAAATCACGCCTGAAACTATAGGTGTTGCCATTGATGTTCCGCTTTTTGGTACATAGCTGTATCCTGACTTTATGCCATTACTGCAACTGTATATGCCATTGGCCGGAGCCAAAATATCAGGTTTTTGAACGCACTCTTTTGTTGGACCTCTACCTGAGTAATTCTTTGTAATCCTACCGTTTACTATCATCTTAATATTATCATCTAATGCCCCAACTGTAATTATCTTCTTACTGCTTCCGGGAATTGACACAGTTCCATATTCCGGTCCATTATTTCCTGCTGCAGCTATAATAACATATCCCATGTCCCATAAAAGTTCCACAGCCTCAATTAATTTCTTATTATTTCCCTCTTTATTAAATGTGCCAAAAGATATGTTAACCACTTTTATGTTATATTTCTTTCCATTATCAATAATCCACCAAATTCCACTTATTACGTTATCTTCCTTGCCAATGCCTCTTTTATCAAGAACCTTCAGTGATACTATGTCCGACTTAGGCGCAATTCCTTTAAAAAAGCCGTTAGACATTTTTCCATCTCCTGCCAGTATTCCCGTTACATGAGTTCCGTGTCCCTCATCGTCATAAATGGCTGTTTTTCCGTTTACAAAATCCTTATATTTTATTATTCTTTCCCCAAAATCAGGATGATTGTATATTCCCGTATCAAGGACTGCAACTGTCACATTTTCTCCCATTATATTATTTTTGTGCAAACTATCTATGTTTAGAATTTGTCTTACCTTCTTCATTATATTTACCATTATTTTATCTGATATTTCTACTATAATATATGGCTTATTTTTGCTTTTGTCCTTGTAGCTTTTTAACATTTTTTATTTTTTTGTAACCGGAACAGGTCAGGTTACATATACTTTAGTGTAAACAAAAATTAGGAGATTCAAAATGAGTGATTTAGCAGCAACAAACTGTGGATGTGGTTGCGGAGACGGTGGAAACAACAACTGTTTACTCCTTATCCTTATACTTTTGTGTTGTGGAGGTTGTGGCAACGGCTCAGGCTGTGGTTGTGGCGGTAATGACTGCTCAAGCATTATCTGGATTATTTTGCTTCTTAGCTGCTGTGGCGGTTGTGGTTCATTCTTTGGTAATGGAAACGGCTGTGGTTGCGGCTGCTAGTTGATGACAACGACTTTTACCAATACGACTTTCTATGTCTGACCAAAAACGCTCTTTTATACAATAATATAGAAGACACAAACCTGTTTGTTTTACTTACAAGTATTATGTGCGCATATTTTTAATTTAGTATTTTATTTGTTTTTACAGCATAAACTTAATAAAACAGACAACACAATATTATCCGGGGGGATTATGGTTATATGGAAAACAACCGTTTTATGCAAACAAAATTCGATTCCATGGTAACTAATCAGACTATGCAGTTAGTAAAAGCCATAATCCCTTATATTGATAATAATCTTGCAACTGTTCTCGGGGTTTATATCAAGTTTATAGAGCTTGAAAATACCTTTCGTGTTAACCAAAATGTTTCCATTGCAACTATGAATGCCAATCATAAAGGGCTTGAAAGTATGCTTGAAGATATTAAGGAATTTTTAAATGACGGGGACAAGGAAACTCTTGAAACTTTAATGACTGTTATAGAAATGATGAATATGGATGACGGGGCAAAGCAGGATATTTTAAGCGGATACATGGATATGTTTGGTATGTGATTTAAGGAGGTTCTATGATTAATAACAAATGGATGGAAAATCCTATACTTTCAGATATTTCTACTGAAAAAATGGAAGTTCTAACTAAAATATTAAATGGTGCAGGAGATATGGATGCAAAGCAAATGCTTACATATTTTATTAAAGAAACTAATCAGGCATCCAAAAATGGCATAAACTTCACCGACAAAGAAACAGATGCCATACTTGAAGTTCTAAAAGCTGATATGTCGCCTGAGGAAATCAAAAGAATTGATACCATAAAAAGGATGGTAAGCATGCTTGGGAAACGAAAGAAAATGAATTGATGTGTGTCCCAAAGTCACTCATCCTCTTTTGTTTCATCACAAGTGGATGAATGACTTTGTACACTGTAATCATATTTCTTCCATACTGTCTTTCGGCAAAGAACGGCTTGCTATTAAAATTTCTATAAGCACCAGCAATTCCTTACTGGACAAAAAATCATCCATAGACAAATAATATGCCTTCTCCCTATGGGAATATTCAATCTGGGCGTTTCCGTTTCTATATTCGTTCTCAGATAAATATGCCCTTATTTCATTTATATCTCTGGAAACCGTTTTGCCTGAAACAGAATATTCATCCGCCAACTGTCTCACAGACACAAACTCGCCTTTAAGAAGTCTAAAGAAAATATCTAAAATCCTATATTTTTTGTCCTGTAATTCCATAACCTCTTACTCCATATTATATTTTCTCTCTTCGCTATAATACCAACGCTCACATAGTTTTGCATAACCAATTTGATATTTAAATTTTTCTTCTGATGCCTTGTCAATACAACAAATAATATTATATTTAAAAATACTTCCATCTGAAAAGTAATCGTTGTAAGTTACTTTTAAATAACCATCTTTAATTTCAAAATGAAGGCACAAATCATTCATAACAGTGTATAATGACTTTTCTATCTTTTCATTTAATTTTATTTCAGGTTGTGTTTTTACCGACAATCCATCTTCTTCTAAGTCAATTTTCACATTACTAATTTTATTATCAAAAGCAAAATATGTAGCTATATCGCACATTTCATTCTTGTACTTTCCAAATAAAGGTGCTAATTCTTCTGGAACAACTTTATAATTTTTAAATTTGACAGGATTATAATAATTCATCACATCCACTTTTATAATCTTTTTCACTCCGTTTACTGCTCTGGCTGTAATATAGACCGTTCCTGTTTTCCTATTATCATTAGCCGTAACGACACCTTTTTGATCTACTGTTGCCAAACTTTCATCTGAGCTACTCCAAACAAGATTACTGTTATATACTTTCTTCTTTTTTAATCCTTTATTTACTCTTGCTTTTGCATGTAATTTTATACTTTCATACAAACCTACATAGTAATTATCTTCATAATAAAGATCAGGAATTACCACTCTTGCCGGGTTGATTTTTTTAGCGTTTCTTTTAGTTGCTTTCACTCTTATTTTATAGCTTTTTACACCTAAGACTTTCTTTCCCTTAACTTCCGTATAAGGAGCGATTTCGTATGTATACTTTTTTCTTGCCTTAACTTTTTTGTCAGTATAGTTTTTTATTTTATTACTTTTTATTGTAGCTATTTTTTTATTATTTCTGTAAATAACATAACCCTTTGACTTTGGTACTTTAGACCATTTCAAAATTATGCCCTTTTCGTTTGACATATTTCCATAAAAAGTAATTGTTGAATTTATACTTGGATTTTTTGTTTCATCTGCTTTTACCAAATAACAATTAGTTATAAATGTAACCATTATTAAGATTGCTATTGATATGATGAATTTTAGATTATGTTTTATCTGTTTCATATTGCCCCCTAAACGTTATCTTTTTCAAAATTTTATCACACTTGGTATTTCTTGTCTATAAAGATAAAAGCTGCCATCAGGTCATCACAACCTAACAACAGCTTTTCAACTAAATACTTAATTATTTAGCAACTATATTTATAATTCTTCCCGGAACATAAATTTCCTTAATAATGTTTCCTGTTAACTTGTCGCCTAATGCTTCCTTACCCTGAGCAATAGCGTCATCCTTTGAGATGTCAGCAGGTACACTGATTACAACTTTTGTCTTACCGTTAATCTGAACAGGAACCTGGATTTCATCATCCTTCATAAGTTCTTCGTCAGCTTCAGGCCACTTGTTGTTTTCAAATACGCTACCTGTGTTTCCAAGTCTTTCCCACAATTCTTCACCGATATGTGGTGCAAATGGAGCTAATAATGTAACGAAAGTCTGAATTGTTTCTTTGTCAATTCCGCCTTCTTTCTTAGCTAATTCAATAAACTTGTTATTAAATTCCATAAAACCTGAAACTACTGTATTTAAACTAAAGTCTTCAAGACGTCTTGTAATTGTATGAACCATCTGGTGACGAAGTTTTATCATTTCCTTAGTTGGCTCAACATTAGCTTCAATACTATCTACTGCTAACTTCCAGAATCTTGTGATAAATCTATATACACCATCAATTCCTCTTTCATCCCATTCTGAATCAAGTTCAGGTGGTCCTACAAACATTTCATAAAGTCTTAATGAGTCACATCCGTAATCTCTTACCAAATCATCAGGTGAAACAACGTTACCCTTTGATTTACTCATCTTAATACCATTTTTACCTGTAATCATACCCTGGTTAAATAATTTCTTAAATGGTTCGTCAAAATCAACTACTCCGATATCATGTAAGAACTTAGTATAGAATCTTGAATAGAGTAAGTGAAGAACTGCATGTTCAACACCACCGATGTACATATCTACAGGAAGATACTTGTCAGCTTTTTCTCTTGAAACAAGTTCTTTGTCATTCTTATTATCAATATATCTTAAGAAATACCATGATGATCCTGCCCACTGTGGCATTGTATTTGTTTCACGCTTTGCAGGTTTTCCACAGCAAGGACAAGTTGTGTTAACCCATTCATCTATTGCTGCAAGTGGTGATTCACCTGTACCTGTTGGTTCATATGATTCTACGTCAGGTAATAATAATGGCAACTGATCTTCAGGAACCGGAACTGCTCCACAGTCAGGACAATGTACGATTGGAATAGGTTCACCCCAATATCTCTGTCTTGAGAATACCCAGTCACGTAATTTATAGTTAACTGTAGCTCTACCAAATCCTTTTTCTTCAATAATGTGAGGAGCTTCTTTTTTAAGAACAGAAGATTCCATACCATTCCACTCACCTGAGTTAATCATAGTACCTACAGCTTCTGTGTAAGCTTCTGTCATATTTTCGATTTCTTTACCATCTTTTGCAATAACCTGAATAATTGGAATGTTAAACTTAGTTGCAAAAGCAAAGTCTCTGTCATCATGTGCAGGAACACACATAATTGCACCTGTACCATAGTCAGCAAGTACATAATCTGAAAGCCAGATTGGAACCTTTGCACCGTTTAATGGGTTAATTGCATAACTTCCTGTAAATACACCTGTTTTTTCTTTTCCCTGAAGTCTGTCTACAGATGACTTATTAGCTGCCATCTGAATGTATGCTTCAACATCTGCTCTTGTCTCATCTGTTGCAAGAGATTTTGCCATAGTATGTTCAGGAGCAAGTACCATAAATGTTGCACCGTAAAGTGTATCAGGTCTTGTTGTATATACTGTAATCTTCTCATCTGAGTTTTCTAATTTAAAGTCAACTTCTGCACCATATGATTTTCCAATCCAATCTGCCTGCATTTTTTTAACTTTTTCAGGCCAGTCAAGCTTGTCTAAATCTGCAAGAAGTCTGTCAGCATAAGCTGTGATTTTTAACATCCACTGCTTAAGGTTCTTCTTTGTAACTTCTGCTCCACATCTTTCACAGCATCCGTTAACAACTTCTTCGTTAGCAAGACCTGTCTTACATGATGGACACCAGTTAATTGGCATTTCTTTCTCGTAAGCAAGTCCTTTCTTAAACATCTGAACAAAAATCCACTGAGTCCATTTATAGAACTTAGGATCTGTTGTGTTAACTTCCATATCCCAGTCATAAAGAGAAGCAATTTCATTAATCTGTCTCTTAATGTTTGCAATATTAGCTGCTGTTGAAATAGCTGGATGTGTCTTCATCTTAATAGCATAGTTTTCTGCCGGAAGACCAAAAGCATCCCATCCCATAGGATGAATAATATGATAACCATGAAGCATCTTATATCTACTCCATACATCACTAATAACATATCCTCTCCAATGTCCTACATGAAGTCCTGATCCTGATGGATAAGGGAACATATCAAGACAATAATATTTGGGTTTTGTAGTGTCTTTATTAATAGGGGTTACATCCCAATTGTGACGCCACTTTTTTTCAATTTCCTTATGATTATAAGGTGTTGCCATAATTTATTTCCTCCTAAAAATATGTATAAAAATTTAATCTTTAGCTATTGTTGTTGTGTCTTTCTTAGAAGACTTAGTTGTTTCAGGCTGCTTAACATTTTTTGTTGTTTCGCTTTCCTTCTTTGTTGCTTTCTCCTTAGTCTTTTTTTCCTTTGTTGTTTTTTCAGACTTCTTTGTAGTCTCCTTAGGAAGCTTAAGTTTCTTCTTTTGAGCCTTTGACGGTTCAAATCGCTTATTACCCTCAGATTCTTTTACTTTTATTTCACACATTACCTGACATGAGCCAACGTTTCCTGCCTTGTCCTGTGCCTTAATTGAAACCGGGAAGTTGCCTTCCTTTAATTCCAATGGATCAACTGTTGTTATTGTGATTGTTACGTCACTTTCATTACAGGATACATACTTTCTAACCATTTCTTTAATAGCCTTAGCGTTAGATTCCTTGTTCATATCCTTTTGGTCTTTGCTTTTTACTTCATAAGTAAACTGAGTCTTAGAACATGTAACCTTAGGCTTTGTTGTATCAACTACCTTGTATGATAATGAAGCTGTTATCTTCTTACCTGATTTAAGCTTGTAAGTATATGTCACTTTAGATGTTCCTGTTTTGGAAGAATCAATCTTATTATACTTAAGCTTTCCTGTAATATTCTTTCCTGTTTCATCTAATGCTAACAGGTTACTAAAATAATCTATCTTTTCACCTTTTTCAACATTAACAGGTGTGTATCCTGTTGCTATTGTGCCATTAGCTTTCTTCAAGTATGGATTGCTTTTATCAGGATCTGTAGGATCCCATCCACAATACTTGTTTGTTTCAGTCTTTTTTCCAACCTGTAGTGGAAGTTGGTCTTTCTTTGAACCTTTCACTATTTCAAGCACTGTCTTGTTCTTACAGTTATTGTAAACCCAAGCTGCATCTGATGCATACAAAATAATTGACTTGTCAACTTTCTTATTCTTACCTACTGAATCATAAGATTTCTTAACTAAAGTATCAGGATATCTGTCGCTATATTCTGCTGACTGAATCCATGCTGAATAAGTATATAAAGTATTGTACCTGTGCCATCCATTGTTTTTAACCCATGAATAGCTCTTTTCAGTTTTGTATTTGCCCTTTTTAACATTCTCTCCCAATGTGCATGGAAAAATCTTATAGGCTGTCTTGTTCTTCTTGTCAGCATCATATCTGTAGACTACCATAACATTCTTTGCCATATTAATCTGCAAATAAAATTCATCTGCTTGTTTCTGTACTGTTTCCTCTTCTTCATCTTTGGCGATATTATTTCCAACACCGCTGGTCTTATCTGCATCTTTGTTAATCTTGCTTTGCATATACATTAACGCTGCAAATATTATTCCTGCCACAACAAGAATTTCTACTATTGTTATCAGTATATTTTTAAACTTTTTACTTTTTAATAAATCTTTAATATTCAACTTAGTACCCCTAAATCTGTAGGTATTTTGTTATTAAAAGAAAAAGGCTTCTAAAAAAATGCCTACGCATACCACAATATTATACATCATTGTGAGCATTTTTCAAGAAACCTTTTTATTTTATATTATTTTTGTAGGATATTATTCTCCATCAACTGCCTGTGAATCAGTGCCATCGCTTGATGAACTGTCACCTGAATCTGATGAATCGCTACTACTTCCGTTATTAGATGAATCTGAGCTTGAACTTCCTGAATCAGAACTTCCACTAGAATCGCTATCTGACTTTTCTGAACTTCCACTGGAACTGTCATCTGAACTTCCTGAATCACTTCCAGTTGAACTATCTGAACCATTATCAGAACCTACATCATCGCTTCCGTTTGAATCTCCACTGTTTGTATCTGACTTGCTATTCTTATTTACACTTTCAGTCTGGCTATCATTATTATTTCTATTCTGGTAATAACGTTTATATACAAACAAACCTCCCACTGCAACTGCTGCAGCCATACAAATAAGAATTAAGAATAATAACAGGTTAGTGAAGAAATGATGCTGCTTTCTCTGACGTCTGCCTCTTCTTCCTCTTCTCTCCCTGCGACCTAAGCTTGGAGTGCTTATGCCTCCTCTTGACTTTTTGCTTCTGCCTCTGGTCTTTTTAGTCTTAGTTTTCTTTGTCTTTTTTGTTTTGTTTTTATTATTGTCAGACTGCTTCTTAGCATTGTCTTCTGACTTAGGTTTGTTCTGACTTTGCTTTTTGGCATTGTTGTCTGTATTAATCTGCTGTGTACTTTCCAAATCTTTCTTAGGCTGTTCATTAGCAAATTTTTCAGGATGAACCATTTTCTCATATGTGGTTTTTAATCCCTGCCAATCCGGTTCGCTGTAAAATGCAGGTGGCTGGCATGAAACCTTTGCCTGTTCATTCATCATACATACAACAGTTTTGTCGTCTGTAATCTGGTCTATTGCCCAAACAGGATAGCTATACTTAGCCATTCCGTCGCACAATCTTTTTGTAAGATTTTCGTCGAAAAACTTACTATATCCATTCTTCAAGCAATTAGAAAAAACATTTCTGTCCATATCTCCGTCTAAGAAACTTTCAAGAATGTTCTTAGGATTGTTAAATGACTTATTATTCATAACACAGTCAGGATTCATAAGAAATTCTGCTGCTGAATTGTAAACTTTCTTCTGACCTGTTGCTTTTGCAACACTGTCTGTGGCATTTAACAAAAATGGTGAAATAAGTTCATTAAGAATACCATCTGTAACAAGCATAACTGAAGCAATGTTGTTATCTAACTTTCCAAAGCTCCAACTGCCTTCTCCTGCTCTCAATGGCTTAACATACTGCTTGTTCTCACCCTGTTGCTGTTCAGTTATGATATCCATAGTTCCGTCATTCTTTTTTACAACTATGCCACCATCCCCGGCGTGTCCATAAGCAATGCTTTGTCCATCATAAATCGCTCCGCTAAGAGTTGTATCGAAATCTTCAATCTGTGCATTGTTCTCTGTTGCATACTGGTTAATGCTATTTAATGCATAAGAAAAAGAATCCTTTAATACCTGCAATTGTTGGTCTAAATTCATACCGGAATTAATATTTTCACTACAATATTCTCCTGCTTTTTCTACTGCAATCTTTGCTCCTATATCGGAAGATTTTGCACTTCCTACACCGTCAGCTACTAAACCTACTGAGCATCCATTATTAAGTTGTATTACTTTATTAGCGTCCTGACAGGCCATATTTCTGGTACTGTGGGACTTTCCTTTTATTGAAAATCCATAATTAATCATACATTTCTCCATTTCCCATTTGGCACAGATTATATATGATTGTTCTTTAAGTCAAAATAATCTGCGCTACTTATTTAGCCTTTTTAAATTTACTGACTATAATACATATAATAACAGTAACTGCCATATCAGGCAATGTATTTCCAACAATTATATCAACTGTCATAAGATATCTGTATAGAATAAATCCAATAACCCAGATTATAATATTTGTAATTTCAACGTTTTTATCTTCGCTATTGTTTTTGATAATGAAGAAGTCTGCAATTTGAATTGCAATCATAGGTGCAAACACTGAACCTATTAAATAAAGGAAATCAGTAATATCGTCCATTGGGTAAATAATTGCTGCTATTGTACCAACGATTGTTACTGCAATTGCCATATACTTTCCATTAATTTTGCTAAAGATTGTTTCACTTGAAACACCTGCTGAATATGCATCCAAATATGTTGTTGTAACTGTTGAAAAAACAATTATAAGAAGTCCTGCTATTCCAAGACCTGCCTTTAACATTATCTGGTCGATTCCTGCATTCTGTGCAAAAATAGCTGCACCCATTCCAATTATATACATCCAACAGCTTACAACTCCGTAAACAATGGCACTTGCTGCTGTTGCCTTAATTGGCTTTTCTGCTTCTCTTGTGTAATCACTGATTAATGGAAGCCAGGAAAGTGGCATTGCTACTGCAAGTTCTACTGCCGCACCAAACGTTAATCCATCATCAGGAATACTTGTTGCCACACCGTTGTCAAAGAAAACAACTTTACACAAAATAATTGTTAGAATAAATAAAGCTGTCATTGCAACAACATTTACTTTTTCGATGTTTTTTATTCCAATAAAAATCCAAATAATAATAAGTACACCGATTACAATGCACCACACCCAGTTTCCTGTATTAAAAATTCCGTTGGCTGAAAGTGCGCCGTCATAAATCATAATGGCTGTCCATCCTGCCAATTGAATAACATTTAATACTGAAAACAGAATACTTCCTTTCTGACCGAAACTTATCTTTACTGTTTCCATTGCACTTTTCTTTGTCTTTGCACCGATTACTCCTGCAAGGAATAAAAGTGAGCAGCCAATTAAGTGTCCGATAATAATCGCAAGAATGCCTTTTTCCATTCCAAGTGAAGCAAGATATGTACCTGTTACAATTTCTGCAATTGATACACCTGCTCCAAACCAAATTAAACTATTACTAAATATTGATGTCCCTTTTTTATCCATTTTATGTACCTCTTTCCTTTTTTAGTCGCACTTAATTGCAAATGCATGATTCATAGGACCACTGCCTTTTCCTAAATCAAGCATTGCTGATAATGCTCCTGAAATATATTTTTTTGCCTTTTCCACTGATGTATCCAAATCTCTGCCTTTTGCAAGATTTGAAGCTATGGCACTGGAAAGTGTACATCCTGTTCCATGTGTATTAGGATTGTTAATTCTCTTACCATAGAACCACTTGTATTCACCGTTTCTGTAAAGAAGGTCGTTGGCATCATTTATGCTGTGACCGCCCTTGCATAATACGGCGCAGTCATATTTTTCGCTAATAACTGCTGCTGCCTTTATCATTTCCTCTTCGTTATGTATTTCCATATTGGATAATACTTCTGCCTCCGGAATATTTGGTGTTATTACTGTTGCCAAAGGAATTAAGTATTCCTTTAAAGTGCTTATGGCATCATCGCTTATTAATTTTGCTCCGCTTGTTGCAACCATAACGGGATCAAGAACTATGTTCTTTCCATTGTATTCTTTTAGGCTTTTAGCTATTGTTTTGATTAAGTCACTTGATGATACCATTCCTATTTTTATGGCATCCGGTGTTATGTCTTCAAATATAGCTTTTAGCTGTGCCTGTAAAAATTCAGGGCTTACTTCATAGATGTCTGATACGCCGGTTGTATTTTGAGCAGTTAAGGCTGTAATAGCACTCATGGCATAAACTCCATTAGCTGTCATTGTCTTTATGTCTGCTTGTATTCCGGCGCCTCCACAAGAATCACTTCCTGCAATTGTTAATGCTGTGTTCATTCTTTTCTCCTTTTCCGGCAAAACTTTACTGATAGTTTTCCTCACCGGCGAAAGAAAATTTTGTCACAAACACGTTGATTTTGTTATTTTGCTCCGCCGTCTATTGTAAAGCGAAAACCTAAACTCGCCTACGGCTCAAACAGTAGGTTTCTCGCTTTACACTATGCTCGCAAAATTGCCAAAATCTGCCTATTGTTTGTTTTCAAAATTTTCTTCCGCCGGTGATAATAGTACTTTCACTATATAATGTTTTGCCTGTAAGTTTTTAGTTTTTGTGGTTCACAAGTTGTTCCTTTTAGGTTGGCTTGTGTTTTGTATAGCGATATAAGGTGGTGCCCCCAATTTATCGCTTTGTCAGGGTTTATTATTGTTTGTTTGAATAATAGGAAACCCTGTTGTTTGTTTTTGATTAAATAGTTTTTCCCTGTTGTTTTTTGTTTAGGTTGTTTCTACTTGTTGTTTTGTATTTGGTTAAGTAGGGTTTTGTGTTCTGTCCAATTTTTTATGTAGATGTTTGTTAGGTTTCTTATTTTTTCCTGGTCTTTTTCGCTTGCAGGATCGTAGATTCCTATTGTTTTTATGCCTAGTTGTTTGGCTGTTTCTATTGAGTATGCTCCATCTTCAAATAGCCATGTTTGCTTTGGTGTTGTTCCCATTTCTTCCATTGCTTTTATGAAGATGTCCGGTTTGTCTTTTCCATACCCAACCTCTGTCGTGGTAAATATTTTTTTAAAATATTTGTCTATGTGCAGTCTTTTGAAAGCTGCTTCTATCATTGGTCTGTCTGTTGACGTTGCTATTGTCATTGGGATTTTGTTCTCGTAGGCTTGTTCTATAAAGTCGATAACTTTTGGTTTTGGCATTGCTTCTTTTTCGTAGAATTTGTATACACGGTTGTTTATTCCGGTGCATATTTCTTCTGTTGTAAGGTTTAGATTATACTTTTTTTGTATGTATTCTGCACCTTCATTCATTGTCATTTCGAATAGAATTTCTCCAAGATTTGGTTCCGCCTTTATTCCCATATCTTTTAGATATAGTTCTCCTACGTTCATCCATATTCCCATTGAGTCTAGTATTGTTCCATCTACATCAAATATAAATCCTGTTGACATTTGTTCTCCTACTTTACAGCTTTTATTGTGTTGACTTTTAGTTCTTTTGTTGCAGTTTCTATGTCTTTGCTTGCAAATATGGCACTTATTACTGCGATTCCGCAAATACCGCTTCCTGCAAGTTCTTTTACGTTGTCCTTTGTTATTCCGCCAATTGCGATTACTGGTATGCTTACCGCTTCACATATGGCTTTTAATGTTTCAAAAGGTACATCTTCTGCATCATCTTTTGAGCCTGTTGGAAATACTGCTCCAACTCCTAAGTAGTCAGCTCCGTGTTTTTCAGCTAAAATTGCCTGTTCGACTGTCTGGGCTGAAACGCCAATAATTTTGTCAGGACCAAGTTTCTTTCTAACGTCTCCTGCTTCCATATCGCTTTGTCCAACGTGTACTCCGTCTGCATCCATTTTTATGGCAATGTCTACATTATCATTTATTACAAATGGAACGTTATACTTTTTGCATAACTCTTTTATTTCAATGGCTTCCTGTAAAAAACTTTCTTCATCAAGTTTTTTCTCTCTAAGCTGTACAAAAGTTACTCCACCCTTTAATGATTTTTCAACCTGTTCATAAAGTGTTTCGTTTCCAAGCCAGGCTCTGTCTGTTACTGCATATAGTAATAACTCATCTGTTGTAGTATTACTTGATTTCATATTTTGCTCCTTTTTCCAATGTTTCTCCATCCATGTTGTAGATAGCATCAATAATTCTGTTTCTGTATGTTGAGTTGCCATCACCATCCTGCATTCTGTCATAAGCAATCTCTCCTGCAAGTCCCATTAAGCAAACTGCAGCTGCGGCTGCTTCTAACTTGTTTTCAGAGTTAGCTACTAAATATGCTGTCATAAGTCCTGAAAGCTGACAACCTGTTCCTGTAATTGAACTCATCTGTGGCTTACCATTTCTTATTACATAGCATTTTTCACTATTGCAAACTAAGTCAATTGCTCCTGTTACGGCAATAATGCTTCCTGTTGCTTTTGAAAAAGCTTTTAATTTAGAAATAGTTTCTTCAAGATTTTCATCTGTAACTTTATCGGCTACGTCAGCGTCAACACCTTTAGTACTTCCACTTCCAACCATTAAAGTCTTAACTTCTGAAATATTTCCTCTAACAACATCAAACTTTATTTTTTTCATAAGTTCGTTAGCTGTGTTAGTTCTTAAGGCACTTGCTCCTGCTCCAACAGGGTCAAGTAAAACAACATGACCTAATTCGTTTGCTTTCTTTCCTGCTGCAAACATTGAAGGAATAGTGTTCTTGTTTAATGTTCCAATATTAATGTTAAGTCCACCACAAATAGATGTAATATCTACCACATCATCAATGTCATCAGACATAATAGGGCTTCCTCCACAGGCAAGTAAAACATTTGCAACATCATTTACTGTTACATAATTTGTAATATTGTGTACTAATGGCACATTCTTTCTAACATTTTCTAAACATTCTTTAAACATCTTTGTCCTCCTGAATTTAATTTTTCACAAAAGAAAAAGGACAAACCTATTTGGTCTGTCCGCAATGAATCTTAAAATTGATTTCTTCCTACGTTGGCATTATCCAAATCAGGTTCATGGGTCGAAGTTGATTACTTCCTCTCAGCCTGCCTACAAGCTCCCCTGTTATAATTATTAAATTTTCCTTTTTCTCTGTGTCCATAAGCACTTTACAGAGTATATTTTATAACCTATTGGAAAATAATTCAATAGATATTTATTATTATATGGAAGAATTGTGGGAGTGCAAAGCTTATATTAATCCGTATAATAAACTTCTGGCTTTTTGACACCTAATTCTATTGATTAATTCTATTTTCTTACAGCCTCTTTCATTTCTTTTACATACTGTGAAACATATTGTACACTGTCTTTTCCATGTTCTGCCACAATTCTTACAATAGCACTGCCAACAATTGCTCCGTCGGCATATTTGCATACATCTTCTGCCTGCTTTGGTGTGGAAATTCCAAAACCTACTGCACAAGGTACATCTGAAACTTCCTTAACAAGTTCAATCATTCCGTTAATGTCTGTTTTTATTTCTTTTCTAACACCTGTAACTCCAAGTGAAGATACGCAGTAAAGAAATCCCTGAGCTTCCTTTGCAATCATTTTTATTCTGTCGTGAGATGTTGGAGCTATCATAGAAATCAATTCAATTCCTGCCTCTGTACATTCAGGCAAAAGTTCATTTTTTTCTTCATAAGGACAATCCGGAACAATTATTCCACAAATTCCACATTCACTACACCTGTCCATAAATTTCTTTTTCCCATATTTGTAAATAACATTTATGTATGTCATAAAAACTAATGGAATATGAATCCGGTCTTTTATTTCAATTAAAGCATCCATTAACTTATCTGTTGTACAGCCTGCTTCCAATGATCTTAAATCTGCCTTCTGAATAACCTGTCCTTCTGCGATTGGGTCTGAAAAAGGTATTCCCACTTCAATTATATCTGCCCCTGCATTCTGCATTTCAATAATAAGTTTCTTTGTTGTTTCAAGGTCAGGATCTCCTCCTGTTATAAAAGGTATAAATGCTTTTCCATTCTTAAATGCTTCTTTTATTTTACTCATAAATCTGTACTCCTCTATATCTTGCTATTGCTGCCACGTCCTTGTCACCACGACCTGACACGTTAACTACTACGATTTTATCTTTGTCCAAAGTTGGCACATACTTCATTGCATATGCAATTGCGTGAGAACTTTCAATTGCAGGAATAATTCCTTCTGTTTTTGACAAATATTCAAAAGCATCAACTGCTTCTTCATCTGTAATTGCCACATATTCTGCTCTTTTTTCTGCCTGAAGCATTGCATGTTCAGGTCCGATTCCCGGATAATCAAGTCCTGCTGAAATTGAATAAACAGGGGCAATCTGACCATATTCATTCTGGCAGAATAAAGACTTCATTCCGTGGAAAATAGCTTCTGAACCGTTAGCCATTGTTGCTGCGTTCTTTGGATTATCAACTCCAAGTCCTGCTGCCTCACAACCGATTAATTTAACGTCTTTATCTTCAATGAAATTGTAGAAAGCACCGATTGCGTTTGAACCGCCGCCTACACAGGCGATTACTGCATCAGGTAATTTGCCTTCTTTTTCCATTAACTGTTCTTTTATTTCCTTGCTGATTATTGCCTGAAAATCACGTACAATAGTCGGGAAAGGGTGTGGTCCCATTACTGAACCTAAAACATAATGTGTGTCATCAATTCTGTTAGTCCATTCCTTCATAGTTTCGTTTACTGCATCTTTTAATGTCATTGTTCCACTTGTTACAGGATGAACTTTTGCTCCTAAAAGTTGCATTCTAAATACGTTAAGTGCCTGTCTTTGGCAGTCTTCTTTTCCCATGAAGACTTCACATTCCATTCCCATTAAAGCTGCTGCCGTTGCTGTTGCCACACCATGCTGTCCTGCACCTGTTTCAGCTATAACTCTTGTTTTTCCCATTTTCTTTGCAAGTAAAACCTGACCCATGGCATTGTTAAGTTTGTGAGAACCTGTATGGTTTAAATCTTCTCTCTTTAAATAAACCTTTGCGCCACCTAAATCCTTTGTCATTTTTTCTGCATAATAAAGCAAAGATGGTCTGCCTACATAGTTATTTAAAAGGTCTGTTAATTCCTTATTAAATTCAGGATCGTCCTTGTAATGATTATATGCTTCTTCCAATTCATTTACTGCGTTCATTAATGTTTCCGGAACATACTGTCCGCCATATCTTCCAAATCGTCCTTTTGAGTTTGTATTATTTGTATCGCTCATTTTATCTCCTATCTGCAATTATTGCCTTACAATTTCTATTACTTTTTTGATTTTTTCTTTGTCCTTAATTCCGTCAGTTTCAACTCCGCTGCATAAATCTCCTTGCATATTGGAATCATACTGTACTCTTTAGTCAAATTTTCGATTTCGTTAAACGATTGTGTTTTCATGTTGTCCTCCTTATTTTTATTTTGGGACAAAAGAAAAAGCTTTCATCCCTCTACTTCTCGTAAAGGGACAAAAGCTATAATAAACTTCTGCGGTGCCACCCAAATTAATGTATAACACATTCACTCATTGCATACCATCATATGCTACCTTCTATAACGGTAAGGATCCGTCAGCGTCTACTTCCTATGATTATCATATTGGTTTCAAGCTGCCCTCTCAGGTCCATTCATTACTGATAGTTTATTGTCTCACACCAACCGACAACTCTCTGAAAAACATCTCTTGTAACTACTTACTCCCGATCAACGGTTTAATCACTGTTGGGACAATTCTATATTGTTTTTTTCTAAAAATCAATGACTATTTTTATCTAATCAATTGATTATTTTTATTATTTCACTATTTTTACTTTATTTTGATTTCATTGCATTACTTAATTAGACATCGTAGTCTTTTGTTTTTTAAGTTTGATTATTTCTGCTCTTCAATCACTCTGTTTTGAACATCTGCCGGTGCCTGCTCGTATTTTGATACTACATATTCAAAATCTCCACTTCCTCCGGTAATTGAACGTAGTGAAGTTGAATAACCCGACAATTCTAACATTGGGACTTCAGCCTCTATAATCTGCTTTCCTGTATCTGTTGGAATCATGTTAGTTATTCTTCCTCTTCTCTTATTTAAATCGCCCATTATGTCTCCTGAATATTTATCAGGTGCTGTAACGCTTAAAAGTGCAATAGGCTCAAGCAATATCGGGTTAGCTTCCATAAAACCTTTCTTAAATGCTAATACTGTAGCCATCTTAAATGCCATTTCAGATGAATCAACAGGGTGATATGAGCCATCAATTAAAGTAGCCTTAATTCCAACTACAGGGTACCCCGCAAGTGGACCTGCTTTAACACATTCCTGAATACCTTTTTCTACAGCAGGGAAATAATTTCTTGGAACTGCTCCACCAAAAATCTTCTCCTCAAACTCATAAGGTTTCGACAAATCTCCTGACGGCTCAAATTCCATTACAACATCTCCATACTGACCATGACCACCTGACTGTTTCTTGTGTTTGCCCTGAACCTGAACTTTCTTCTTTATTGTTTCTCTAAAAGCAATTCTAGGTTTCTCTAATGTAATCTTAACCTTATATCTTTCTTCAAGCTTAGATGCTGCAACTTCTAACTGCTGTTCACCTATTCCATAAAGTAATGTCTGCTTATTTTCATCATCTACAACCACCTTCAATGTTAAATCTTCAATTGTAAGCTTGTTTAAAGCCTGGGCTATTTTTTCTTCTTCACCCTTGTTAACTGCTTTATATCTTACATATGTATAAGGCTTTGACATTGTTGTTGGATGATATTCTATAGGCCATTCCTTAGTTGATAAGGTATCTCCTGTTCTTGTGCTGGCAAGCTTGCCAATTGCTCCAATATCTCCTGCGTATAGTTTTTGAACCTCTATTACATTCTTGCCACGCATTACGTAAAGCTTACTTAGTTTTTCTTCTACATCTTTTGTGGCGTTGTAAACTGTATCCCCTGCACACAACACTCCGGTTCTAACTTTTACAAGAGAATACTTACCAACAAAAGGATCCATTATAGTTTTAAATACATATGCTGAAACAGGTTTGTTCCAATCAAAATCACCTATAACTTCTTCTCCTGTTTCTAAGTTTATGGCAATCTTCATTACTTCAGCTTTATCTGCTGATGGAAAATATTTCTCGCAAGTCTGAAGAAAGCTGTTAACGCCCTGACAATTTACTCCTGAGCCAATCTGTACCGGAACAATGTCACACTTGATAACACTTCTTCTAAGAGCCATTGAAATCTCCTCGTATGTAAATTCTTCCCCTGAAAAATATTTATCCATAAGATCTTCGTCTGATTCTGCCACTGCTTCCATTAACTGTTCCCTACAAGGTTCAAGTTCTGGTGTTAAATCCTCAGGAATATCTCTTTCCGTATAGCTTCCAAGGTCGTCGGTAAACTTTCTGCCTCCCATTTTTACCACGTTAACATATCCTGTTAACTTTCCATCTTCAATAATAGGCAAATGGAATGGAGCCACTTTCTTTCCAAATCTTTCTTTCAACTGCTCCACGATTTCCATATATTTAGCATTAGGATCATCCATGTTGGTAATAAAGAATATTCTTGGAATCTGTCTTCTCTCACAAATCTCCCAAGCCTTAATTGTTCCAACTTCGATTCCCGCCTTGCCATTTACAACAATAACTGCTGCATCAGCAACACTCATTGCATCTTCCATCTGACCCACAAAATCAAAATATCCCGGTGCGTCAAGAATGTTAATCTTCAAACCATTCCACTCTACCGGTATAACTGAAGCATTTATGGAAAACTTTCGTTTAATCTCCTCCTTATCATAATCACTGATAGTATTACCGTCCTGCACCCGTCCCATTCTGGTAATTACTCCTGTAGAATAAGAAATGGCTTCTGCCAAAGTAGTCTTTCCTGATCCTCCGTGACCAAGAAAAACAACATTTCTAATACTGGATGTTTCATATACGTTCATAAATCCGGCCTCCTTATTTAATTTTTAAAATCCGTTACAATTCTATGTAATATATTTTACTCTATATGCCGGTTCTTTACAACAAAGTTAAATCTTTAACAAGCCGTGTAAGCAAATTTTTGGGGTTCTCTAATTTTTTAATTTGTATCTACTGTTTTTATTATATATTTATAACTTTGTTTTTTAGTTTTTATATTTTAGAATATATTTTTTTAATAATTTTAGATAATTCTAAATTTATGCTTGCAGTTTTGACTTTAAAGTGTTAAACTTTAAAGCGTTAAAGTTAAAGGAGGAGGAAATCTGATTTATCAGAGTTTAATAGAGTTATGAGAGAACATATTACTTTTGGATTTGTAGGAATTGGTTTAATAGGGGGTTCAATTGCCAAGGCACTTAGACGTGTTTACCCAAGTTGTAAGATTATTGTATACAATCGAAGCGCTGAGCCTAGAGTTATGGCTATCAATGACGGAACTGCCAATATTGCTGTTCCACAAGTTAATGAAACTTTTAATGAGTGTGATTATATTTTTCTTTGCACTCCTGTTGAAAAAAATGTTGAATATTTAAAGATTCTTAAAGATATTATAAAAGATGATTGCATTATCACTGACGTGGGAAGTGTTAAAGGCAATATCCATAAGGCTGTTGAAGAACTTGGGCTGGAGAAAAATTTTATTGGCGGACATCCAATGGCCGGTTCTGAAAAAACAAGCTACACTTATGCTAATGACCGTCTGGTTGAAAATGCATACTATGCCATTACTCCTACTGACGCTGTTAGTGAAGAGCGTGTTGAAGAGTTTACTGAAATCGTTCAGGGTATTGGGGCTATTCCAATTAATATATCATATGAAGAACATGATAAGGTAGTTGCTACAATCAGTCACCTGCCACATCTTATTGCTGCCAGCCTTGTTAATCTGGTTAAGCATAATGATTCAAAAAATGAATATATGAAAACTATGGCAGCCGGTGGTTTTAAGGATATTACAAGAATTGCTTCTTCTTCACCTGAAATGTGGGAACAGATTTGTATGACAAACAATACTAATATTAGTGACATGTTACAGAAATATATTGACAGCCTTCTTGAAATTAAAGAAGACCTTGACCAGCATAAGGGACAGGGCATTTTTGATTTAATTTCAGAAAGCCGTGACTACCGCGACAGCATTGAAGACCGTAACAACAGTCTTATTTCAAGAAGCTACAATGTTTACTGCAACATTATAGATGAATCCGGTGCAATAGCTACAATTGCCACAATACTTGCAACAAACGGAGTCAGCATCAAAAACATCGGCATTATACATAATAGAGAATTTGAAGATGGCGTATTAAAGATTTCATTCTATGATGAAACATCAGCCAACAAAGCTGTGGAACAACTTGAACGCCATAGATATAATGTAATAAAAAGAAAATAGAGTTATAATTTTGCCCCCTCGTTTTGAGGGGGCATTTGCTTCCTTTCTATTCCACATTCTTTAGTGCCTGTTCCATTGGTATTTTCTTGATTTTCTTCATCTGAATTATATGAACCACAAAGTAACATACAACGCCTATTAATACCATACCCGGATATATCCATGGTGCAATATAGTAATCAAGCCATCCATTAAAATCTTTCATCATTACATAATATATATATTTAATTATATATGCTGACATTGGCACGCATATAATCATTGATGCAATAACTATTATTGCTGTGGCAATGTTGTAAAGTGAGCTTACTTCTTTGTCTGTGTATCCAAGAATTTTTATCATTGAAATTGACTGTTTGTTCTTTTCTATAATCATCTTTGCAAGGATGTAGATTACTATGATATAGATTAATGTGGCAAATCCCCAGAACAAATAAAATGCCTGCCCCATTGAGTCTTCTAACTGGTCTGACATAACTGTTAAGTCTTTTTCAGTAATAATTGATGCCACATACATATCATCTATATCCAGCTTCTTATTTGAAAAATATCCACAGAAATAATCTTTATCCTTATCGAATACTTTGTTAAAGTTCTCTCTTGTCATAAAGATACATAATGATGCCGGATAAACGTAAGTTCCTTTTATTGTAAATTTGTATTTTTTACTGCCAAATTTTTCTTTAAGCTCTATTGTCTGGTTTTCTTTTAAACCATACTTCTCCATATATCCTTTAGATACAAGTACCTGATTCCTTGTGTCAGGAATGTTCTTAGTGTTAATATATTTAGAATCTTCGTTAACACCATATATTGTTATTTCTTCTTCGCTGTCTGTTGTATTAAGTGCTGATACTGCATACTTTTCAGTATCTTTGTCATCTACTTCAATTGGTGCTTTCAAAATATATTGGTAGTTTGCAATTTTTGAATCCAATACTCTATCCTTAAAGTTTGTAAGTAAAGGTGACATCATCATACCAAACATAAGAAGGACGCTGGCAAACAATATTCCTAAGAATAATGTTATATACGTTGATGTATTTTGAAAAATTATTCTTAATCTAAATCTTGTTTTGAACTTAAAGTTTGGAAGTTTTACTACTTTGCTCTTCTTGTTTTTCTTTAAGTCGTGACGTAAAAACTGTAACGGTGAAATTCTAAGTGAAACATTAAGTACAATTAATGTTACAACAAATACAATTATGCAAGGTATTACAGTTGTAAGAATGAAAGCGTCTGCGTTCCATTTTGTTACATAAGTTGGAAGTGAATAACTTCCGTAATACATTGAAGCAACATAAAATTTCATTACTGTATAGCCAAGGATGTTACCGATTACTGCCGCAATAAAAGTAATAAGTGCCGGCAATACGAAGTAATGTCTTACCATTTCCTGTTTTGTGTAACCTGAAGCTCTAAGTGTTCCGATTGCTCCTGCTTCCTGTTCAATTGTATTTCTTGTTGTTATACCAAATACAAAAGCTATAATTGCCATAACGATATAAAGTAATACCATAACCATTACCATATCGCCACCCATATCTTCACCTGTAAAATTAATTGCCTGATTATCTCTTTGTAAAACATAATCTGTCAAAAGACCTGATTCTGTAAGAATATCCTGAATCTTTTCAGATTTTTTTGTAAGTTGCTTGTCTGACATATTCTTTTCTGAATCACTAGTATAATTCCATGTATAACAATACTTCGCCTCTGTTTCTACATCATCAAAAGCCTTGTCTGTTACAATAGCAACTGAGAACTTATTTGCATCAAACATCATATCAGTATTGTTTTTAAATAATGCACTGTAATCTGATAATGCAATATAGGCAGTAACTTTGTAGTCTTTATTACCTATATCGATTTTATCGCCAATTACAATATTATTATTTTCTCCATAAAGTCTGTCAATTGCAATTTCATCATCTGCCTTTGGCATATTGCCATCCATTAAACATGCTTTATTAACCTTAGTACGATTCTTGTATAATCTGATTGTGTGATTATTCTTTCTGTCCACATCCTTATAGAACAACTGACCTATTGAAAGATTTTCTTTTTCAAGCTTATCTATAAGGCTGCTGTCTGCTTCTTTTGCAAGAATAAAATGACCGTCTTCTATATTGTACTTCTCGAAGCTTTCATCATATGCGCCCTTTATACTTCCATCGGCAACTAAAAATCCTGAACAAAATCCAATGGTAACTATAAGAAAGAGGCACAGTGCTATATACTTGCCAAAATCATTTTTTAATTCTCTGAAATATCTTTTATTAAGAGGATTTTTCATGTCTGCCTCCTTACCATTCTAATTCCATTGCAGGTATTTTATTTTCATTAATGTCTGTCTTTCTAATCTGACCGTCTTTTAACTTAATTACATAATCAGCCATATTCTTTATGGCATCATTATGCGTAACAAGAATTACAGTGTTTCCATATTTCTTATTTACATCTTCAATTAACTTTAATATCTCTTTTGAAGTGTTGTAATCAAGGGCTCCTGTTGGTTCATCACAGAGAAGAATGCCCGGATTCTTTATAATCGCACGACCAATGGCAGTTCTCTGCTGCTGTCCACCTGATAACTGATTTGGAGTCTTATTCTGGTGTTCCCATAAACCTAAAGTTTTAATCATATCATCAATAGGTAATGGATTACTGCTTAAATAAGCTCCAACTTCAATATTTTCCCTAACTGTAAGATTTGGAATCAAGTTGTAAGACTGAAATACATATCCCAAATGCTTTCTTCTATAAAGAGAAAGTTTCTTTTCATTCATTGACTCCATTAGCTCGCCATCAATTGAAATACTTCCCCCGTCTGCCTTTTCAATTCCACCTATGATATTAAGAAGTGTTGATTTACCTGAACCTGATGGTCCAAGTAACACACATATCTTCCCTTTTTCTATACCACAACTAATCCCCTTTAAAACCTGAGTTATGTTCTCCCCTGTTCCAAATGACTTTTTAATATCCTTTAGTTCCAGATACATATTCTTCTCCCTTCAAATTAAATATGTTTTTTAGATATATCTTTTGCAAATTAGATTGCCCTTTTAGAAATTATATATGTCTTATTCGTGTTAGTATTTACTAACTACATAAAATATAGCACCGTTATTATTTTTTGTCAAAAAAAATATCCCACAATTCTTTGTGCTATTTACACTTAGAATTGTGGGATATTCACAATCTTTTATTTTCCTATTTCAATGGCATATGCCGGTGTCTTATCACTGTTAAGTTTTGTATTTGAATAGATTGCTTTAATCTTGTAATAATACTTTTTATTCTTCTTAACCTTTGTGTCTATGTACTTAGGTTTAGTAGTTGTTGCAATTCTTGTATATGAGCTCCTAGTTGAAAGTCTTCTATATACATAATACTTAACAGCATTTGTATTTTTAGTCCATTTAACTGTAACACTATAGGATTTTTTCTTCTTTGTAATCTTCTTAGATTTCTTTGTAAGCTTAACACCTGTAGGTGTTTTTAATTTTACACGAACATAATGAACAACTTTAATGCCACTGGTTGTTGTTGCTGTAATTTTTGCAATTCCTACTTTTTTTGCGGTAATGTTCCCATTGCTGTTTACGCTTACAACGCTTGGCAAGTCACTTTTCCATGTTATCTTATCTGTTGTATCACTAGGTCCCATTTCTGTAGTATAGTGACCACTATAACCTTTTACTACTTTAAGGATTTTGTCTTCTTTAATAGTTAAAGATGTGGCAGGCTGCTTTACATCAATTGTTGAATAACAGATAAGACCACTATCTGTAGTTGCCATAACCTGATATTTTCCTGTTTTAAGAGCTGTAAATTCACCTGTCAACTTATTAATGGATACGCCTGCTAAATCAGTGCTATCCCATATAATGTTATTCTTATAATCTGTCAATGTTTCATTCTTAGCATTAGCTGTAAATGTTGCTGTAAGCTTTGAACTTTGACCTTTATTAATGGTTGTATAATGAGTGTTAATTAATAATCTGCCATCAGCAATCTGCTGCAAAATTAAAGCATCATCCATTGCTAACTTTGATATTAACTTGTCAGTGTCATATTCGCTTCCCGGCAAAAACTTATTTCCATAAGGACTCTTGTTAAACATTCTATAGTAAATTGTGCAGGCTGCCAAATAACTTCCTGCAACTGTAGGATGAAGATTATCTGTACGATACAAAGTTATGTCAGGATAATCAGCCATTACTCTCATAAAGTTTGTTCCTGATGCAGCAACAAGACCTTCATAGTTATTAGCTATTTTAAAGTTATTTCTTGTAAGAATCTGTTCAATCTGCAAATCAGTTAAATAAAAAGATGTTGAATTAACACTAAAAGTACTGCCGATATTATTAGGCTGTGTAGCATAAATAATCATCTTTGCACCTGCTTTTTTAATTAAAGAATGAAGAGTATTTACTGCTGACTCTGTTTTATACTCTTTTTCAACTAAAACAGCACGGTTCTCCTGTACAACAACATAATCCCATGTATTCTTTGTAAGAGCTTCGTATACCAGTGCTCCATATGTGTCTGTTGTGTCTGCAAACTGACTAAGTTTGTATCCTGCAGAAGTAATTGATGACACCTCACAATCAATGCCATCTGCCTTGGCTATTCCCTTAAAAATATTTGGCATATCGTTATAATATGTATGACTGTTTCCAATAAATAGTATCTTGTATGTCTTTGCTGTCTGTGCATATGCATTGTCTTTTATTGTTAAAGCACATAACATCAAAAGTACTAAAGCTGCCAATCCTTTACAAAATCCATACTTATTCTTCATCTTTACATAACTCCTCTCAACTGTTTTTCATCCCCTTAGTTTCACTATTTTTCTTTTAAACTGTACTAAATGCAGGCCAGAATTTAAGTAATAATGTACATACGATTGTCATTGATACAATAATAAATACTGTCATCTTCCAACCTTCCTTAAGCATATACTTAGGCTGTAATCCGTATCCAACAGGAATTGCTCTAATAGATGTTGGAAGCATATATGATAAGTTTACACCAACTGATGCAACATATACATATGGAATAGGATTCAGTCCCATACCTTTTACAATTGAGATTACAATAGGAATTGCAACTGCCGCTGTTGCAGTATTAGATGTTACGTCTGACATTAATAATGTAACTGTAACAATAACAAATACTGTTGTAAGACCACCTGTAAGTCCCATGCCTGATACTAATTCACCAATTCTTTCTGCTGCCCCTGATTCATTAATTAATGTACCAACTGCAAGACCCCCTGCGAAGATATAAATCATTTCCCAAATAATTTTTGTCTGAACTGACTTCCAAAGCATAAGCCTTTCTCCATCAGAACGTGTTATTAAAAATGATAAAATTGCACATATAATAAATACATATGCAGGCTTAAGTCCCGGCAATAAATTCTGATAGAACTGTCTTGTAAATGCCAATACTGTAGCAATTATAAATAAAGCCAAAGAGATTTTTTCCTCTATAGTTGTTGGTGGAAACTTCTTGTACTCTTTCTTAAAATACTCTCTTGAACCACCAAGGCTTTCTCCTTTTTTAACATCTCTTATCATAAATATAATATTTATTAATAAAAGAACAATCATAATAGGAAGGAATCTTACAACCCATGATGCATACATATATTCCTTACCTGTTAACTGTTGTAAATAATCAACTGTCACAAGATTCATTGCACCGCCAAGTGGTGATGTAAGTCCTCCAAGACCTGCACCATATGCAATATATAACAATAACTTTGAACCTATACGGCTATTTGCAATATCTCCTTCACCGATATATTTTAACATTGACACTGCAATTGGTGTAATTGTTGCACATACAACTGCGTTAGGCAAAATTGCCGACAATAAAGTTGAAAGCATAAACCAGAATATTAACTGAATTCTTAAATTATCACCGATTAATCCCAGTAAAGATGCTGCTATTCTCTTATCAAGTCCTGTTTCTTCCCATGAAACAGTAAGAATTGATGCTCCTAATAATAACAAGATAGTTTCTGAAGCATAATTTGATATTACTGCAGACATGTCACACATTGTCACTAAAGCATTAATCGCTATTGGAAGAAATGCTGTTACTGCATAATCTATAGGTGCTGTTACCCACCAAAATGCCATCCATGCAACAGTACCTATTGCCGCTCTTTCCGCTAACACCGGAAAAGCACTTTTAGGTATTGCAAGACAACATAATACAAATATGACTGGTCCTATTATTAAATAAATTCGCTGTTTTGTTTTTGACATATTTTTCTCCTTTTTTAAGTATACATTTACGTCTTTTATTTAATCTCTGTTTTCTATCCTCTACATTTCCTTAAGCATACGCTTGATAACTTTTCCATTAAAAGTTCTTGGTAATGCATCAATAACCTGTACTACCTTTGGAACTCTGATAGCTTCAAGCTTTTCAAGCATAAATCTATGTAAAGATTTTTCGTCATATTCAAAACCTTCATTAATTACAATGAAAAGCTTAGGTGCTTCCCCTGTAATTTCATCAGGAATTGGAATACATGCACATTCCTTAATCATTTCATTCTGTGCTACAACTTCTTCTATTTCAGATGGTGCAATCTTAATTCCCCCCATATTAATTACATCGCCTTTTCTTCCAAGCAAATAAACAAATCCGTCTTCACCCATATAACCTAAATCGTTAGTGTAAAGAGTTCCTTCATCATCCATTACTTCTTTTGTAATCTCAGGCTCTTTCAAATATCCCGGCATATTCATTGCTCCCTTAAAAGCAAGATTGCCCGGATTCTGTGCTGAAGCCTTAACAATATTTCTATTATCGTCAACGAAAATAATTTCAGCATTAACATTAGGCTTACCAATACTGCCCTTCTTATCTCCATACTTACTAAACTCAAGACTTACTGTACATCCTGATTCTGTTGCACCATAGATATTAAACAACTTAGTATTAGGGAACATCTCTTTTAAAGTTTCCTTAGCTTTTTCACTTAACGGTGCTGAACCTAACTGAATATATCTAAGTCTGTCACTATATGTTCCAAATCTGTCCTTTGCGAACTTAAGTAACTGTTCAAGTATAGCAGGTGCAAATGTAAGACCTGTAACATTATACATATCAAGAAGTTTAAAGAAATCTTCAATAAACTTAACTCCGTCTGTTAAAACTACAGTTCCACCTTTGTAGAAAACTGTATAAGTTCTTCTAAGTGCCATAGAATGATTCATTGGTGCTGTAACCATTTCCACATCATCATTTGTTATGCCAATTGCTTCGCTAACATTCTGTGCTATGGCAACATTATTTCTATAAACAATCTTAATTCCCTTTGACTTACCTGTTGTTCCTGTTGTAAAAAGAATCTCTGACAAATCATCTTCCTTAGGCAAATCAAACTTATATTCAACCTCATAGCTATCAAAATCAATTGCTTCATTAAACATATCTTTTAAGCTAATTGATTTCTTGTTTTCATTCTTTAATTTCTTCTTATCAAGGAAATAATCTGTTTCAACAAAATCCATAATTTCAAGAATCCTGTCTTCCTTAACTGCTTTTTCAAGTGGGCATGCAACTGCACCTAAAAGCTGAATTGAAAACATTGCAAAAAGATACTCAACCTTCTGGGCTCCCTTTAAAACAACAACGTCTCCTTTTTTCACTCCATTTTCTTCCAAAAATGAAGCCCCTTTGTTAATCATTTTCCAAAACTGTTTATATGTAACTTTATTTTTTTTGTCTCCTAAGCATATTTTGTCAGGAGTTATTTCTGAAGCACTCTTTATAGCTTCCAAAATTGAACTGTAACTCATTACAACCTCCTAAAACCATGTATTTCAAAGTTCTATATCACAAAACTATTCATTACAACAATTGTATTTCAAAACTCTACATACCTTAGAACTTACCATAGAAAAATGCACCTGCATTATATCCTGAACCGTACATTCCAAATACAAGAATACCTGCAATAAGAGCTAAGTACAATAACCATCTGAATAAAATATTCTGTTTTGCAATAACATCTCTTATTGTCATTCCGTCCTTGTTAAATTTTTCCTGCAACATACTTACACCCCAAACTAATGCAACTAAAAGCATTGCCAATGTGAAATTATGCTGGTCAAGTCCATAAGAATACAAGCTTTCATCCAAAAGAGTATGAAGTCCAAACTGTCTGAAATTAAACATTCTCTTTAAAAATTCAAAGAATGTTGTAAATCCTGCAGAAACTGCAAAGAATATACGTCCAATAGTTGATAACATAAATGTTCTTGCCATTCTGAAAAGATTAAAGCTGAAACATTCTGTATCCATATGCAAGAACTTGCATAATTTTTGAATTGGAATTTCAAACAATCCACTTGATACGATTAAAATACCGTGGTAAATGCCCCAAAGTACAAAACAACTTGCCGCTCCGTGCCAAACACCTGTAACAATCCATACACATGATGCAGGGATTACAACTGAAAGTGAACGTGAAACCTGATTGCCCCATTTCTTTCTTGTGAATTTATTAATCTTCTTACACAATGCTGACATTGATACAGGATATAATAAATAATCCTTAAACCATGCACCAAGTGAAATATGCCATCTTCTCCAGAATTCCGGCATATTCTTTGAGAAGAACGGATGCCAGAAGTTCTTGTCCAAATTAATGCCAAATATTTCCGATACGCCATGAGCAATATCCATACATCCCATCCAATCCAAATACATCTGAATTGAGAACAATGATATTGCAAGAATAAGTGGGAAACCTGTAATCTGGTCCCATTTTGCAAGAGCACCATTAGTAAAAGTCTGCAATCTGTCAGAAATAACCATTTTTTCAAAGTAACCCCAGAGAATTAACTGGAATCCCTTAGTTACTCTGTCATAATCAAATGGATGATCTGCAAAAAACTGTGGTGCCAACTTATTATAACGACCAATAGGTCCCTGTACTATATGTGGAAAATACATTGTAAACAATGCCAGTTTCAAATAATTAGTCTCTGCTCTATATCTTTTCCAATAAATATCAAGAATATATCCAACTACCATAAATGTATAGAAAGATATTCCTAAAGGTAATACAAAATTAAACTCCTTACTCCAGTCAAGTCCAAATTTTCCAAGAACTGAAGAAACTCCTGACAAAATAAAATCAGTATATTTAATTACACATAAAATTCCAAGATTTATTGCAAAGTCAAGAAGTAAAATTCTTTTTCTTCTCTTAGTAAATCTTTTCTTAAAAGCCTTCTTAGCTTCCTTTGAAGAAAACTCTCTTGTCTTTGTAATTCTGCTTTCATCGTCGTGTAACTTCTGAATCTTTCTTGCCAATGTATATGTGCTAAGTGATGAAATAAAAATAAATATTATGTATTTTGGTCCGGCAAATAAATAAAATGCTATACTTGCCAAAAGTAAAAATACCCACTGACATTTTCTAAATATTGTAAAATATAATAGTATAACAATTAATAGAAAAGGGATAAATGATAATGTGTTAAAACCCATCTTACTACTCTCCTCTGTGCATTACAGTTGCATTGTTTTCAAAATGAAGAAATGCTGTATCTGCAACCTCTTTTAGTTTCTTGTCATAAACAATAATGTTCATTCCCCATGAAATTAATCCTGTGTATTTACTATTGTTTAATCTCATTGTTCCACCTTTGGAATTAGCTGTTATATCATAATCAGTACCACAGGTAAGTGTTCCTCCAAGGGTTGTAACTTTTGAGTTATCTTCAAGCTGTTTCTTTACTTTATTCTTAGAGTTATCTCCATCAAGAACACAAATAACATTATTTCCATAAGTACTGTCTGTAAATAACGCTTCATCAGCTCCCATACTAATCAAAGTCTTCTTCTGACTGTCAGTAAATGTAATATTCCTAACATTTGAACCAGAAGTAATAATTACTGAATATTCATCAGTATTAATAGCCTTAAGGTATTCATCAAAGTTAGTTATAAGACTTAACTTTCCTTCATTTAAAGCGGCCTGATAGTTTGATTTCTGTGACTCAAAATCCTTCTTTATACTATTATCTGTTTTTCTATAATCTGTAAGTTTGTAATTATCAGCAATATACTGACCTACGAACTTAGTAATCTTCTTTGCCCCTAAAATATTTACGTGAACCGTATCTGCCGCATCCTCTGAATAATCAAACTGCATCTTGTCCATATTTGATTTCAAATTCAAATCAAGAAATTTAATATTATTCTTGTCGGCAAGTTCCTGTATATAATTGTGTTGGTCTTCATGCCATGTTGTGTCAGGTGTTCTTACAAATAATAATTCCACACCCTGTTGTTTTGCTTCCTTAATAAGCTTAAGAGCATATTCTTCATTAATAGGATTTGGTGTTTCCTTATCATTAGACTTAACTTCAAATCCATCATACTTTCCTTTTGCTTCTTTTTCAGCGTCAAAACTTGTTGAATTTTTAAACTGTGTTGAAAGTACTGAAAATCCCTTAGTATTACTATTGTTTTTTCCTAAGAAGAAATCATAGTCATCATAAGACAGTTCAGACCATCTTGTGTGATACAAAGATAATGGGAAAAGATATGACCACAAATCAACTTCTTCGTCTGTGCCATCAGCTTCCTTATGGAAGTCCTTGTAATCCAAGGCATATTGAATCTTGTTCTTACCCCATTTCATATAATCATAAGACTTTCTTGCCTTTTCTTCTGCTTTTTCAGAAGAACGTCCGGCAGACTTAATCTCTATTACTGCTAATTTCATATTCTGAGTTTTTAGTGCTTCCTTAAACCAATAATAAGTTCCAATCATTGGCTGAGACATAACACCTAGATTATATGAAGAAATTCCCTGCTCCTCATATAGCTGGAACGGATCCATTGCTGCTGAAATAATACTTGCTCCAAAAAAGACAACCTCTGCGCTGTTATCCTGCAATTCATAAAAACTTTTGTTTGTTTTCGCCGATACCCATCTGTTTTCTAACCACTTAGGCTTTAAAAGGTCTGTTAACCCTCCAACCATTAAAACTGCCACCATGCAAAAACATATGATTTTTGTAATACGAACTAATTTTAATTTCATAATAAACTCCACTGCTTAATCTTTTATTGTTTTTTCACACACATTAGTCCCCTTTACACTCAAAAACAAAAATATAATATATAATAATTTTTATATAATTGTGATAACCAAAAAGTTTCACAAAGATTTTATGTTTTTTACAAAATGAAACTTTTGTTTCTCTTTTTCTACTTTCTTTGGCAAAAAATTAGGCCCCTAAGTTAACTTAAGAGCCCTATAATCATATTTGTCATATTATTGCTGAAGTCTTTCAATCATTTCTGCTAATGCATCAATGCTGCTAAAGTTCTCTTCATTCTTTTCTTCCATTGTAATTTCAATATCAAAAGCGTCCTCTAATTCTTCCATTAATGCAAGAATATCCATTGAGTCCATATCTTCTGCAATGTTAAAATCCTCATCTTCAACATCCATGCCGGGATTTACACTTAAAATAATTTCTTTAATCTTATCTTTCATTTGTAATTCTCCTTTTTCGTTTGTTACACGTTCTTTAATTTTATAATTTAACTCATTATGAATTACTTACTACTCATAACTTTTTTCATTCTATTATAAAAATAGCAAATATGCAACAAATATTTATTTTATATTACAATCCATTTGACTAAAATCTATTCGTCTTCCTTTTCAATTGTTTCCAGAACATCAAAGTAGTTTTCAAAAGTCTTTCTGCAGCACATTGGATTCTTTATTACAATTCCATCAACTGCAAGACCTGCCACTGCAAAACTCATTGCCACACGGTGGTCATCATAAGTTTCAATTTCTGCTCCGTGAAGTTTGCCCGGCGTTATAATTACATCTGTACTACCGCCTTCTTCTACAATCTTAGCATCACATCCCATTCTGTTAAGTTCGTTAACAATAACCTGAACACGGTCTGATTCCTGACCTCTTATATGACCAATATTTCTGATTCTTGTCTCAGTCTTTCCAAAAGCTGCCACAACAGCCATTGTAAGTGCCTGGTCTGAAAAATCAGACATATCTATATCAATGCCTTCATATCCTACAGCACTTATTCCATCCACTTCAAGACCTTCCGGCTTATCTGTTATTACACAACCGATTCTTTCAAGAGCATAAATAAACTTAATATCCCCCTGCATTGAATCTTTATGTATTCCCTTAACAATAGATTTAACACCAAGAATAGCTGCCATAGCATAAAAATAACATGCAGCAGACATATCCGGTTCAACATTATATACATTACAAATATAGCTTTGCTTCTTTATTATATATGTATTGCCTTCTCTATCAAAATCAATGTCAAACTGCTTAAGCATATTTGTTGTAATCTTAATATAGGCACCGTCCACTCTTGAACCCGTAAGTTCCACATTCATGCCATTCATTACAGATGCCATAAGCAATGCGCTGGCATACTGACTGCTGGTAGTCGTGTCGATTTTAATATTACCTGACTTAATTCCCTTAGAATGAATTTCAAAAGGAAAATGTCCTTCTTCTTCTAAGCACTTAATCTCTACACCCTTAGCTGTCAGGCTACCTAGAAGCTCACTCATTGGACGCTTCTTCATCTGTTCTGAAGATTGAAGAGTATAGTCACCACCTGCCACAGCAAGAAAAACAGTCATGAATCTTGCTGCTGTTCCTGCACTTTGAACATTAATTGTAGCCTTCCTGTTAGGGATTCTTCCATTTTCACCCTTAATCACTACATTAGCACTTTCTTCATCTATCTGAACACTAAAACCTAATGAAATAAGACAGTCAAGAAAAGCTCTTGAATCACTGCTAAACAATACACCGTTAAGTGTGCATATGCCATCTGACATAGCCGCCAGCATTAAAGCTCTGTTAGTGATACTTTTAGAGCCCGGCACTGACACATTTATATTATTTTTTTTGTTTAATTTCTTTACTGTATATTTTTCCATAGGATGCTATTCCTTTATAAACATTGCATCGCCAAAACTAAAAAATCTGTATTTTTCTTCTACAGCCTTATTGTATGCATTAAGAACGTTCTCTCTTCCGGCCAACGCTGAAACAAGCATTAATAATGTTGATTCAGGCAAATGGAAATTAGTAATAAGGCAATCAATAGCCTTAAACTGATATCCAGGATAAATAAATATCTGTGTCCATCCACTTCCAGAATGTACAATACCATTTTCGTCTGTTACAGTTTCCAATGTTCTTGTGCTTGTAGTTCCAACAGCAATAACTCTGCCGCCATTAGCCCTGCACTCATTAATCATATTTGCATCTTCCTCGTCAACCATATAAAATTCAGAATGCATATGGTGTTCAAGAATATTTTCAACCTTAACCGGTCTGAAAGTTCCAAGACCAACATGTAATGTAACGTGAGCTATTTTAATACCTTTTTCTTTAATCTTTTCTAATAACTCTTTTGTAAAATGAAGACCTGCTGTTGGTGCAGCCGCTGAACCTTCGTATTTTGCATAAACTGTCTGATATCTGTTTTTGTCTTCAAGTTTATGTGTTATATATGGTGGAAGTGGCATTTCTCCAAGCTTATCCAACACTTCTTCAAAAATACCTTCATAAGTAAACTTAATTAATCTGTTGCCTTCTTCAACAACATCAATAACCTCGCCCGTTAAAATTCCGTCACCAAAACTTATAACAGTACCCGGCTTGCATTTCTTTCCCGGCTTAACTAATGTTTCCCAAACATCGTTTTCCTTTCTCTTTAGAAGCAACACTTCAATCTTTGCATCAGTGCCAACCTTGCTTCCATATAATCTTGCAGGAATAACCTTTGTATCATTAATTACCAAACAATCATTTGGATTCAAATAATCTATAATATCCTTAAATATATGATGTTCTATTTCGCCTGTGTCCTTATCAAGAACCATTAATCTTGAACTGCTTCTGTCCTCTAAAGGATCCTGTGCTATTAATTCTTCAGGCAAATCATAATAATAATCATGTAAACTCATTTCTTTTTTTAACATAACTTTTATCTCTTTTCTGTATAATACTTTTTTTACACTGTAATCTATATTATTTGCATATTTCAGAACTGTCAAGAACAATAGTGAAAGGTCCGTCATTTAAAAGACTTACTTTCATATCTGCTCCAAACTCACCCTGCTCAACAACCTCTATTTCTTCCTTGCACTTTGAAATAATGTATTCATACATTTCATTTGCCATATCAGGTTTTCCAGCATTAATAAATGATGGCCTGTTACCCTTTTTGCAATCAGCATAAAGAGTAAACTGGGATACCAATAACAACTCTCCGTTAACATCCTTAAGTGCAAGATTA